>JANXTA010000057.1 GCA_025356395.1 Betaproteobacteria bacterium | reverse complement strand
CCGGCCGGCAGCGACGGGCTGATGCATCCGAACCGTTTGCTCGCGGCGTTGCGCGACGCGTTGCCGCCCGACGCAGTGGTCGTGGCCGACGGCGGCGACTTCCTCAGCTTCGCGCGCGTCGGCCTGCCTGCCACGACCTATCTCGATCCCGGTTCGCTCGGCTGCATCGGCATCGGCACGCCGTTCGGCATCGCGGCCGCGCTCGCCTGTCCCGATCGCGTGGTGGTGGTCGCGACCGGCGACGGCGCCTTCGGCTTCAACGCGATGGAGATCGACACGGCCGTGCGTCATCAGGCGCCGGTCCTGATCGTGGTGGCCAACAACGGCGCGTGGGCGATCGAGGTCCGCGACCAGATCGAAAGCCATGGTCGCGTGGTCGGCACGCGGCTGCGCTTCAGCGACTACGCGGCGATGGCGCGGGGCTTCGGGCTGCATGCCGAACGCGTCGAGCGGGCCGAGGACCTGCCCGCCGCGATCGAACGCGCGCTGGCCCATCGACCCGCGCTGCTCGACGTCCTGGTCACGCCCGACGCCGTGTCGTCCGATGCCAAGTCCGGCCTCGCGTGGGTACCGGACCTGCAGGCCCTGGCCGCGTGGGACGACGCCGAGCGCGCATGGCGCTCGCGCTGATCGTCCGGGCTGATCGCACTGTCGTGGACAAAGGTCCCGAGCGCGGATCGATGCGTCGGAGCGCGGCAAGCCGAGCCCGAATCACTTCGCTGATGTCGCGCTTTGGGGCTTTGCCTTTGATGCGTTGAAAGCGATCGCGGCAAGGATCAATGCCTTGAACGCCGCAGCGTCGATCTCCTCGCCCTCATGGACGTCGATCGCCCGTCGCATGTTCCCGTCGAGGCTCGCGTTGAAGACCTGCGCCGGATCGTCCAGCGCAGCTCCCTTGACGCAGGTCAGCTTCACGACCGCCTTGTCGGTCTCGCCGGTGCAGACGATCCCGTCGTGCGACCACACGGGTGTGCCCATCCACTTCCATTCCTCGACGACCTCGGGATCCGCTTCGTGGATGGGCTTGCGCATGCGACTCAAGGTCGCGCCGCGCCAGTCCCCGAGCGCTGCGATCTTCTGGTCGATCAGCGTGGATGCCGACGGCAGTCCCTTCGAATCCGATCCGGTCATGCGCCTCTCCTGTGCCGTTCATTTTTGCAGGCCACGATGGACAGCCGGCACGCCGCGCTTCATCCTTGCGGCCCACAACAAAAACGAAGGAGATCCCATGGTGATGTTCAAGAAGATCGTCGGCACGTCCTGGCTGGCGTTGGCAGTGCTCGCACCCGCACTGGCCGCCGATCTGCCGAAGGCGAGCGCGGAAGCCGAAGGCATGTCGTCCGAGCGCCTCGCACGGATCGTCACCACGTTGAAGGCCGACGTCGAGGCGAAGAAGATCCCGGGCGCCGTGCTGCTCGTGGCCCGCCACGGCAAGGTCGTGCAGTACGAGGCGGTCGGCAAGATCGATCCGTCAGGTAGCGTACCGATGGGTCGCGACGGGATCTTCCGCATCTATTCGATGAGCAAGCCCATCACCTCGGTGGCCGCGATGATGCTGGTCGAGGAAGGCAAGCTCAAGCTAGACGATCCCGTCGGCAAGTACATCCCGGCTTTCGACGACGCGAAGGTCGGCGTCGAGAAGGCCGATGCCAACGGCGGTAAGCCCACGCTCGAACTGGTCGCGCCGCGTCGCAGGATCACGGTGCAGGACCTGCTGCGCCACACCTCGGGACTGAGCTACGGCTTCTTCGGCAACTCCGCGGTGAAGACGGCCTACGACGATGCACGCCTGCTGGCCGAGGACTTGGACAACGCGGCCTTCGCCGAGAAGATCGCGAAACTGCCGCTCGCCTCGCAGCCGGGCAGCACCTGGGAGTACAGCCACTCGACCGACATCCTCGGCCGCGTCGTCGAAGTGGCCTCGGGCCAGTCGCTGTATCAGTTCGAGAGGCAGCGCATCCTCGACCCGCTGGGCATGACCGATACCGCGTTCTATGTGCGCGACGCAAACAAGTTCGCACGTGTGGCCGAGCCGTTCGCCGACGATCGCAACTTCGGCCTGCATGCCGACTTCAACGATCCGCGCGTCGCGCAGAAATGGGAGTCGGGCGGCGGTGGCATGGTGTCGACCGCGATGGACTACGCGCGCTTCGCGCAGATGATGCTCAACGGCGGCACGCTCGATGGCAAGCGCTACCTCAGTCCCAAGACGGTGGCCTTCATGACCAGCGATCACCTGGGCACGGCCGTGGTCCGCACGCCGCTCTACCTGCCGGGACCGGGCTACGGCTTCGGCCTCGGCTTCGCGGTGCGCACGGCGACCGGCGAGGCACCGTTCCCGGCTGACATCGGCACGTTCTACTGGGGCGGTGCGGGCGGCACCTACTTCTGGGTCGATCCGAAGACCGACCTGGTCGCCGTGCTGATGCTGCAGTCGCCGAAGCTGCGGGTCTACTACCGCACGCTGCTGCAGGACATGGTCTCCGCGTCGGTGATGAAGTAACCGCGGCCCGCGTCAGCCCAGCTTGCCGACCTCGGCCTCGAGCAGGCTCCAAGCGGTGCCGCCGAGGCGCGTCTTCCAGCGTCCGTAGAACCCGTCGCCGAGCGTCGCGCGAAAGCGCGCCGTGTCGGCCACGTTGAAGCGTTGCCCGCGGCCGGCGAGGGTGACCTCGAGTTGCGTGTTGAGACGATCGGTGTAGGTCCGCTGGAGCGCCACGAACTTCTTCACGTTGGTATTGACGATGTCCTGCACGTCGGTCGGCAGCCCGTTCCAGAACTGTGCGTTCGCGAGCAGGTTGAAGCCGGACCACATGTGGTTCGTCATCGACTGGTAGTGGCTGACCTCGTAGAGCTTGTTGAACTCGGTCACCACCAGCGGATTCTCCTGGCCGTCGACCTTGTGGAGCTTCAGCGCGTCGTAGAGCCCCGAGATGTTCACCGTCACGGGTTCCGCGCCGAGCGACGAGAAGAGGTCGCGGAAGAGGTCGCCATCGGGCACGCGAATCTTCTGGTCGACGAGATCGTTCGGTACCGCGATCGGCCGATCGATCATGCCGATCTGCCGAAAGCCGTTCTCCATCAGGCCAAACCGGAAGCGATGGATGCCCTGGGCCGCGCACTCGCGACCGATCACCGTGCCGAGCGCGCCGTCGAACACCCGATGGACCTGCGCGTGGCTCGTGAAGGCGAACGGCAGGCCCTGGATGTCGGCGACCGGCACGAGCTTGCCTAGGATGCCGCCCATCAGCGTGAAGAACTGCAGGTCGCCCTGCTGGAGCATGTCGAGCGCGCCCGGATCGGAGCCGGCGATCCCGCCGTTCTGCGGGAACACCGTGACGACCAGGCGGCCGTCGGTCTCCTTCGCGACTTGTGTCCACAGGTCGACGAGGAAGGTATGCAGGTGGCTCTCGGCCGGCTGGTTGTGGAACTGCCTGCCGGTCCAGGTGGGACTCGCCGCCTTCAGCAGGCCAGGCGAGGCTAGGCCCGCGGCGCCGGCCCACAGTCCCGCGCGCACCAGCAGCTTTCGTCGTTGCGGATCGAGGATCGCCATGTCAGCTCGGCACGGCCTTCACGACCCGGACACCGTGTCGCGTGAACGCGATGATCTCGGTCCAGGTGAAGTCGTCGAACTGCTTCGACGCGATGGTCGGGTGGGTGAACGTGATGCGCACGTTGAAGAGGCCCTCGTCGGGTTCCTCGCGCTCTTCCCAGGTCACGTCGCGAATGTCTTCGGAGCGGACATAGAAGTCCGTGGTGTGGGGCAACAGCCATCTCTCGTCCATGGACGCCTTCTCGAATGAACCGCGGTGAGGGGCGAGAGTACGTCGCATCGCGCGTCGGCGCGGCGACGTCTCGAATCCGGCGTGAGCGATGCATCGTGTCCTGACCGCCTCGATGAGCCGCTTGCTAGACTCGACCCATGAAAATTGACTTCGTCTCCGACGTCGCTTGCCCGTGGTGCGCGATCGGTCTCAACGCCCTTGAGCAGGCCCTCGCGCGACTCGACGGCGTCGTCCAGGCCGAAATCCGCTTCCTGCCCTTCGAACTCAATCCACAGATGCCGCCCGAGGGCGAGGAGATCGTCGAGCACCTCACGCGCAAGTACGGCATCGGGCGGGCGGAGGTCGAACGCAATGCCGAGGCGATCCGGCAGCGCGGCGCGTCGGTCGGCTTCGTGTTCGGCCAGGGCAAGCGGCGCCGCACCTACAACACCTTCGATGCGCATCGACTGCTGTACTGGGCGGGCCTCGAAGGCCATCAGCGCGCGTTGAAGCACGCGTTGTTGCGCGCCTACTTCACCGAAGGCGAGGACCCGAGCGACCACGCGATCCTGATCCGCGTGGCCGGTGAAGCCGGTCTCGATCCATCGACCGCGCAGGCGATCCTGGAGTCCGACCGTTACGCGGTCGAAGTCCGCGAGCTGGAACGCTTCTATCAGGACCGCGGCATCCACTCGGTGCCGTCGGTGATCGTCGACGACCGTCATCTGATCCAGGGCGGTCAACCCGTCGAGGAATTCGAGCGCGCGCTACGGCAGCTGGCCTGACGACGGCCGCGCCGTTCAGTCGCGCCGCTCGTCCTTGGGCTTCTCGTGCGCGCGATCCTTCTCCGCTTGCTTGGGGTCGTGCGCAGCCGCCTTCGGCAAGGCCGCTTTTTCCTTCGGTGGTGGAGGCACCGCATGCGGCTGAGGATGGGGCGCCCCTGCGGTCCGTACCTCATGGGGCTGGGGTGGATGGGCGGGTTCAGGCTTCGACGCGGGCGCGTTCTTGGCGGGCGGTGCCTGTGGCCGCGACTCCGCTTGCGCCTTCGGCCGCTCCGGTGCTGCTTGCGGCGTCGGCTTCGGCTTCGGGGCGCCCGGATTCATCGCGCGATCGTTCGAGCTCGCGGCGTCGGCCGGCCGCTCGCTCGCGCGGTCGGGCTGACGCGGCGTGACGGCCTGCACTTCGGGATGCGCCGCGGGCTTCGCGATGTCGGGCGACCGAGGCTGGGCCTCGCGACCCGCGATGCCGCGATCTCTCGCGGAAGGGCCGGGCTGGGCAGGCGTCGGTCGAGGCTGGGCGATGGCCGGACCTGGATTGATGGGCGCGGCCACGGCCGGAGCGCCCGCGACGAGGTGCGACTCCGGCGCCACGACCGCGTGAACCGCCTGATGGTTCGACGTGGCCGAAGCAGGGGCTTCGATCGTCACGTTGTTCGTGACGTTGTTGACCACCGTAGTGTTGCGATTGTTGATCGTGGTGTCGTGGCTGTCGTTGCTCACGCGCGTGATGTTGTTCGTCACGCGCATGCCCGGCGCGATGATCGCTGGCGCATCGCGCATCACCGACGGTGACGTACCGACCGGGGCCGGCACGATCAATCCCCATCGCGATCCTGGCGGCGGCGGCACGAAGGGACCTTCGGGACCGACGGGTGGTCGGCCGATCGCGATGCCCACGCCGACCACGGCGAGCGCGATGCTCAGGGTCGCTGCCGGCCTGATGAACGCGACCCCGGGCGCGGACCAGAAACCGTCCACGAAGAGCACCCGATCGTCGCGATGTTCGTAGTAAGGGGGCACCCAGCGATAGTCGGGCCGCGGCGGTCGCGCCCAGTGACCCGGCGCCCACACCCATTGTTCGCGCCACACCCAGTAGCCGCCGGTCCAGGTCGCGTCCAGCGAGGGCTGCGGTGGCACGGCTTCACCGAGCAGGGGCGGCGGTGCCCACGGCGCCGCGATCGGGCGCGGTTGCGCGAGCGGCGGCCGATAGTCCGAATACACCGGTTGCTGCCGGACCGCTCGATCGGCGGCCTCGTAGACCGGTGCTTGCGGCTCGGCTTGCGGCACGCGTGTCGGTGCCTGGATCGGCTGGCTCCGACGAGCGACCGGCGCGGGTGCCTGCTGGGCCGCTGGTGCAGGGGATGGGTCGGCTGCGACGGGCTCCTTGGCCTTTTCGCAGCCGGCCACCAGCACCAGCGTGCCGAGGGTGAGGACGGTCGTGAATCTCATGGGCGGATCTCGGGTTGGACGCATGAACCCGGTTCAACGAATCCGACACGCGCCACGCCGACGCTGAAACCGTTGGTTACTTGCTCGAAGCTGGCGGGACGCGCAAGTCGGCTCGAACGATCGCCGTCCGGGTCGCTCTCGGGCTATCGACGGCTTGCGGTCAGGAACGGCAACGCGCTGGCGAGTAACGCGTCGGGCGCTTCCTCGGCGATGTAGTGCCCGCACGGCAGGGCCACGCCGTCCACGTCGCGCGCGACGCGGCGCCATTCGTGCAGCGGCTGGAAGCAGCGCTGCACGACCCCCTGTTCGCTCCACAGCACGCGGATCGGCATCTGCAGCATGCGGCCGGCGTCGCGGTCCGCGCGATCGTGTTCGAGGTCGATGCTTGCAGCCGCGCGGTAGTCCTCGCAGATGCCGTGCGCAGTGCCCGGCAACGCGATGCAGCGCGTGTATTCGCCCAGCGCGCGCGGATCGAACGGTGCGAGGCCGGCGCTGCGACGGCCCATCACATCGCGGACGTAAGCGGCCGGATCGGCATCGATCAGGCGCTCGGGCAGCGGCGCGGGTTGGATCAGGAAGAACCAGTGCCAGTAGGCCCGCGCGAAGACATCGCTGGTCTGCTCGTACATCGCGAGCGTCGGTGCGATGTCGAGCAGGATCATGCGACCCACCGCTTCACCATGGTCCATCGCGAGTCGATGGGCCACGCGGGCGCCCCGGTCGTGAGCGAGGACATCGAAGCGGTCGAAGCCGAGGATCTTCATCAGCGCCACCTGGTCAGCGGCCATCGCGCGCTTCGAATAGTTGGCGTGGTCGGCCGCTCCCTGCGGCTTCGACGAGTCGCCGTAGCCGCGCAGGTCCGCGACGACGACGGTGAAGTGCTCTGCCAGCCGCGGGGCGACGCGATGCCAGATGGCACGGGTCTGCGGGTGACCGTGCAACAAAAACAGGGCGGGACCGTGACCTCCGAAGACTGCCGCGATCTGCACGTCGCCGCCGACGTCGACGCCGTGGAATTCGAAGCCGCGATAGAGATCCTGCAGGTCCTGCGATGGCGTGGAATTCATCGTTGGTCGAGCAGCGACGACGCGAGGTCGTTCTCCATGCCGATCGGCAAGACACAGATCAGGTTGCCGCCCTGCCTGAGTGCAAGGACGTAGCGGCCGGCCATCAGCACCATCGCCATGCGAACCGGCGGTGCGACGCCAAGGTGTGTCTGCGCCACGGCGGGTGCCTCGATGGTCTCCGTCAGCGCGGCATGCAGGAGCGCCGGATCGCATTGCTCGATGGCCTGCCAGCAGACCGCGAAGGCCGCTTCGACGTCGCGCCATTGCGCTGACTTGAGCGCGCGAGCCGGTGATTCGCGCACCCGACGACGGGCGCAATGGAGCACGACCTGCATCGCGCCGGAGGGCTTGCCCAATCGATCGCCCAGCATGGCGTGGTCTTCGTCGAACACCACGTGCAGGATCAGCGCGATGGCTTCGTCGCGATCCAGCGCACGCACGATCCGCAGCACGAGGGACGCCGATGCGAGGCGCCGCGTCAACGCCTCTTCGGCGGATGGGACGAGACGATCGTGCTCGATGTCTTCAGCGAACAGCGTCGCGACCCGACGATGACGAAGATGGTCGAGCGCGAGGTTGCGGACCGCGGTCGTCATCGACGCGTCGGGCGACAGGACCGACGCGTCGAGTGCCGTCGCCGCCTTCAGCCATGCGTCCTGGACGATGTCCTGCGCGTCGGCATGCGAGCCGACGATCCTGCGGGCGAGCGCATCGAGAGCGCCGCGACGACCCTCGAACCAGTGGGCAAGGTTTTCTCGATTCATGCGGGAGAGCATGCCATACGCCCCGTCGCGTAACGAATGGCCGCGCTGATACGTCATGGGGTTATCGACCACCCACTCGCATCAGCCATGGAAACCCCCGCACCCTCGTCACCTTCTGATCCCCGCAGCACCTTTCTCGACGAGAAGTCCTTCAAGTCGCGCACGATCCTGATCTTCGGCACGATCACCGACGTCACCGCGAGCGCCACGGTGCACAGCCTTCTCGCCCTCGATGCCGAGAGCGACGAGCCGATCGACATGCTCGTGTCGTCACCGGGCGGTCACGTCGAATCTGGTGACGCGATCCACGACGTCGTGCGCTTCATCGAGGCACCGGTCCACATGATCGGCACCGGCTGGGTCGGCAGCGCCGCCTCGCATCTCTACCTGAGCGTGCCGCGCGAACGCCGCGCGTGCCTGCCCGTCACGCGCTTCCTGATCCATCAACCGAGCGGAGGGTCGGGCGGTCGCGCGACCGACATCGCGATCCAGGCGCGCGAGATCGTCAAGGCCCGCGAGCGCATCGCGAAGACCATCGCGCGCGAAACCGGGCAGACGCTGGCGCGCGTGCTCGAGGACATCGATCGCGACTACTGGATGTCGGTCGACGAAGGGATTACCTACGGCCTCGTGTCGCGCGTCATCGAGCGGCGGCAGGCGCTGCGAAGCTAGGCTGGGGCTGCCCGGAACCGTCGAGAATCGTCGCGAGGATCGCCGGAATCTCGAACACCGCGCGGTTCTCGATCCTTTCGACGTTCGATCTGAAGAACGCGAGCCGATCCAGCAGGTCCGTCACCACCGGAGCGATGCGGCCCATCGACGTGCCGACCAGCCCCACGTCCAGCTCGGCGATCCACTCGGTGTTGTAGCGCTCCTGCGGCATCGTCCACGCGTTGCGCACGGTGATGACCGGCAGGCCCTGCTGCAAGGCCTCGGAGAGGCTGCCCGGTCCCGGTTTGCCGACGAAGAAGTCGCCGATGCGCATGTAGCGACGCACGTCCGGCGTGAAGCCGACCACGACGTGCGCCGCGATCGACACGGTCGCTCGCAGCCGCGCCGCAAGTGCCTCGTTGTGGCCGCACATCAGGATCAGCTGCACGTCGTCGAGCTGCTTCGCGATCGATCGCATCGTGGTCGAGCCGTGGCCACCGAACATCACGAGTCCGGTCGGCCGGTCCGGATCGAGGCCGAGAGCGATCCGCTCGTCGCGGACGTCGGTCGCGATCGGACGGTAAAAGTCGGGTCGGATGATCATCCCCGAGGTCGAATGGATGCGCGCTTCGTCGCAGCCCGCAGCGCGTGCCTGCGCGACCGCGCGATCGGTACCGCACACGACATGCTGCGGCTGGTCGGGCTCGATCCAGAAGTTCGGCGGGTGGTCCGCCAGGTCGGTGAGGACGGTGACATAAGGCACGCCGGGCAGGGCGCTCGTCAGGCTCTCGCACAACGCACGATTGAAGTTGGGGATGAGCGACACGACGAGGTCCGGTTCGGTGACCAGCCAGTGCTGCTGGAGCACTTGGCAGAGCCTCGTGTGACCGAGCCGGATCATGCCTTGCAACAGCCGCAGCTCCTGTGCGAGACCCAGTGTCCAGCCCTTGGCGAGGCGCTTGTTGTAGTAGGCCTCGGGAGCCATGCCGGTGATCCGCAGGAACTGGCCCTGAGGGTCGAGGACGTCGAACAGATTGACGAGGCGGACGGTCCAGGGCCGTCGCTGCTCGGCGATCACGGCCTGCAAGGCGAGGGCCGCGGCGCGGTGGCCGCCGCCGGCGTTGAAGTAGATCAGGTCGATCGTGGTCATGGAGTCGCCGATGAAAGACCGACATCCTCTGCAGACTCGATGACTGGCGCATGACATGGCGCGCGCGTCACCCGTCTCGCGCCTACCCGAGACCCGGCGGCAAGACGACAAACGGACCCGCCGGGCCCGGCCTGTCTCGACGCCTCGCGAACGAATGGCGGACCGGAATGGAACCGATGAAGCCCATGAAGCCGATGAAACCCATGCAGCCGATGAAGGCGCGGCAGCCGTGGTGGCCGAAAGACCTGGGCAGCAGCCCGAGCAGCAGCGGCGCGCAGGACGACACGCGCTACGCCTACTTCGCCGACTCGCATCGCGTGGCCGTGGACCGCGACGGCCAGGTCGAGGTGTACGACACCGCAGATCACGCGATCAACGGTTTCGGTCGGCAGCAGAGCCAGGGCGGCGCGATGACGTTCCAGGCGAACGGCGGCACGGTCGATCTGAAGTTGCTGAAGGTGGTCGGCTGAAGGAGCGCGGCCGCGGTTGCCGCGTTCAGTGCAGCTTGATGCGCGGCAGCGTGCGCCGCGTGATCAGGCGGGCCAGCGTGTCGAGCACGACCTTCCAGTAGCCGTGCAAAGCGACCTCGTGCATCTTGTAAAGCGACAGATACATCATCCGGGCGAACCAGCCGTCGATCCACAGGTTGCCTTTCGACAAGCCGCCCATCAGGTTGCCGACCGTCGAGTATTCGCCGAGTGACACCAGCGATCCGAAGTCGCGGTAACGCCACGGACGTAGCGGCTTGCCGGCGAGCCGTCGCTTGATCTGTCCGACCATATGCGAGGCCTGCTGGTGCGCGGCCTGCGCGCGTGGCGGCACGAGTCTGCCTTCGTGACCGACCCAGGGACACGCCGCGCAGTCGCCGATCGCGAAGACGTGCTCGTCCCGGGTCGTCTGCAGCGTTGGCAGCACGACCAGCTGGTTGATGCGATTGGTTTCCAGGTCGCCGAAGTTGCGCAGCACCTCCGACGCCTTGACGCCTGCGGCCCACACCACCAGCTCGGCCGGGATCACCTCGCCGCTGGCAAGCTTGACGCCATTGGCCACGACCTCCGCTACGCGGGCCGAGGTCCGCACGTGAACGCCCAGGTCCTCGAGCATCCCGGTGGCCGCGGTCGACAGCCGCTCGGGCAGCGCCGGCAGGATGCGGTCGGCCGCCTCGATGACGATGATGCGGATATCGTTCTTCGCGTCGATGCGGTCGAGCCCGAACGAGATCAGCGTGCGCGTGGTGTTGGGCAGCTCGGCCGCGAGTTCGACGCCCGTCGCGCCCGCGCCGATCACCGCGACCTGCAGCTGCTCGGGTCGCAGAGGGCCTTCCTGCGCGTGTGCACGGATGCATGCGTTGATGAGGCGGCGATGGAAGCGCTCGGCCTGCTTCGCATCCTCGAGCGGGATCGCGTGCTCCGACACGCCGGGCGTGCCGAAGTCGTTGGTGAGGCTGCCGATCGCGACCACCAGCGTGTCGTAGGGGAACATGCGCGCACCGGCGATTTCTTCCTCGCCGTCGTCGACGAAGGGCGCGACGTGCACGACGCGCGCCTGGCGATCGACGTGCGTGGCCTCGCCGACCCGGTAGCGGAAGTGATGCCAGTGCGACTGCGCGAGGTAGTCGGTCTGGTACATGCCGATGTCCATGCTGCCGGCGGCGATCTCGTGCAGGTGCGGCTTCCAGAAGTGCGTGCGCGCCTTCTCGATCAGCGTGATGTGGGCCTTCTTGCGCTTGCCCAGCGTGTCGCCGAGCCGGGTCGCGAGTTCGAGGCCGCCGGCACCGCCGCCGACGATCACGATGCGATGCAGGCCGGTGCCATCGTCCTCGTCGATCAGGCGGTCGCGCGCGTTGCTCATCGTCAGGCGTCCCTGGTCTGCTGAATGAAGTTCAGGCATGGCCGTGGAGCGCCACCGGCTCCTTCGTGTTCGTCGCGTCGAGCACGAGCTCCGGCTCGTCGGCCTCGGTGCCGGTCTCGCGATTCAGCACGCGCCGCATGCGGTCCTTGTCGACCTCGCCGCACCAGGTCCCGACGACGACCGTCGCGACGCCGTTGCCGACCAGATTGGTCAGCGCCCGCGCCTCGGACATGAAGCGGTCGATGCCGAGGATCAGCGCAAGTCCGGCGACCGGCACATGGCCGACTGCCGACAGCGTCGCGGCCAGCACGATGAAGCCGCTGCCGGTGACGCCCGCCGCGCCCTTGGACGTGAGCAGCAGCACGCCGAGCAGCGTGAGCTCCTGCGTGAAGGTCATCGGCGTGTTGGTCGCCTGCGCGATGAACACCGCGGCCATCGTCAGGTAGATCGAGGTGCCGTCGAGGTTGAACGAATAGCCGGTCGGGATGACCAGGCCGACGGTCGACTTCTTCACACCCAGGTTCTCGAGCTTGGCCATCATTCGCGGCAACACCGACTCGGACGACGACGTGCCCAGCACGATCAGCAGCTCTTCCTTGATGTAGCGGATGAACTTGAAGATCGAGAAGCCGTGGTACGCGGCGATGGACCCGAGCACGACGATGACGAACACCAGGCAGGTCGTATAGAACGTCGCCATCAGCGCGCCGAGCTGCAGCAGCGACGCGATGCCGTACTTGCCGATGGTGAAGGCCATCGCGCCGAACGCACCGATCGGCGCTAGCTTCATGATGTAGCCGACGATCGCGAACAGGACGTGCGAGATCTTCTCGATCATGTCAAACACCAGCGTGCCGCGGCCGCCGAACTTGTGCAGCGCAAAGCCGAACAGCACCGCGATCAGCAGCACCTGCAGGATCTCGCCCTTGGCGAAGGCGTCGAAGATCGTGTCGGGGATGACGTGCAGGATGAAGTCGGTCGTGCTGCCCAGCGCGTTCGGCTTCGTGTAGTTGGCGAGCGCCTTGGTGTCGAGCGTGGCGGGGTCGATGTTCATGCCGACGCCGGGCTTCACGAAGTTGATGATGACCAGGCCGATCAGCAGCGCGATCGAGCTCACGACCTCGAAGTACAGCAGCGCGTAGCCGCCGGTCTTGCCGACCTTCTTCATGTCCTCCATGCCGGCGATGCCGAGCACGACGGTGCAGAAGATGATCGGCGCGATGATCATCTTGATCAGCTTGATGAAGCCGTCGCCGAGCGGCTTCATCGACTCGCCGGTGGAGGGATAGAAGTAGCCGAGCAGCACGCCGATCACGATCGCGCAGATCACCTGGAAGTACAGCGACTTGTAGAGCGGCTTCTTGCCCGTCACCGAGGGGTGGTCCTTGTCCATGGAATTTCCTGATCTTGTTTGAGGCGCTGCGCGTGTTGCGCCGAAGTCTATCCCGTCGCATGCGCGCGCCGACACCAGGCGGAACGACCGTCGCGATCAGGCCACGTCGGACGCGGCGAGCGCGTGGCGAACGGGCATGAACAGCTGTCGGGCATCTTTACAGCGCACGGGATGCCTCGCGTCGCGCGCGATCACAAGTCCTTGAGAGCGAGCCGCAAAGCATGCGCAGCCCCGAACTTGCTTTGGTCGTTGACCCTTCAACCAGGAGTTTCATCATGCGATGACTTCTGGCGATTGCGAGTGAAGCACTCCTGCTGGCCGGATCGGCCAGCGTGCAGGCCGGCCTCCTCGCTGCGGTGACCGACGGCGCGTTCTACGGCGTCGCCACGTTCACCAATTTCACAGATCGCGCTTGCCCGAGCCGATCAGCGGCCTCGCGGCCGGCGACGGAGGCGCGTTCTACACGTCATCGGGCAACTTCGTGCGGGAGTGTTCGGCGGGCGGGGCGGTCATCAACAGCATCACCGGATCTTCGACGACGCGTTCGCCTGCGCTGTCGTTCGTCGCACCGCTGGTCACCACGGTTCCGGAGCCCGATACGGCCGCGCTCGCGGCAGGCATGATGCGCCGCAGGCGCGCGACGGGTCGCTGATCAGGTCGCCAGCGCCTCGCGGACGGCCGTGACGAACGCGTCCGGCTGGTCGGCGTGCAGCCAGTGGCCCGCGTCGGCGATGGTCTTGAAGCGCGCCTTCGGGAAGTAAGCGAGGAACAGCGGCCGGTCATCGACCGAGATGTAGTCGGACCGTTCGCCATCGATCACCGTCACGGGACCGTCGTAGTGCAGGCCCTTCAGCTCTTCCGGGAACGCGCCGATCGTGCTCATCGACGTGCTCAGCGCCATCAGGTTGATGCGCCAGTCGTACTGCTCGCCCTGGCGCACCAGGTTGGTCATCAGGAAGCCGACGGTGCGGTCCTCGGGGATGGTCTGCAGCAGCACGCGGCGGATCTCGTCGCGGCTGGTCGCGTGCACCGCGTCGACCCCCCGCATCGCCTGCGTGTACGACGAGAAGCGGTCGCCGTAGGACACCGGCGCGATGTCGACGACGATCAGGCGACCGACGCGTGACGCATCGGTGAGCGCCAGCGTCATCGCCACCTTGCCACCCATGCTGTGACCGAGGACCGCGGGCCGCTCGAGGCCGTGCCGGTCGATCAACGCCGCGACGTCCGCGGCCATCTCGGCGTAGGTCATCGTGGCGGCCCATGGCGAGGCGCCGTGATTGCGCAGGTCGACCGACAGCACTCGATGGCGATCCGACAGCGACTTGGCGATGCGTCGCCAGTTCGAGCTTGAGCCGTAGAGGCCGTGGAGCAGCAGCAATGGAGCGCCGCTGCCGGTGTCTTCAAAGGCCAGGGCAACGGGCATGGGCGCGATCGGGGTGGGCTGGGAGGCCGCCACGCTACCGCACAACACGGTCGGCGTCTCGCGGCTGGACCGCAAGCGGCGACTGCATCGTTGTCTTAGGTCCGACGCGGATCGCTCGCCGTCGTCGATCTTGCGAACGAGGGCGTTGCAGGCCTCGGTCCGCTTCCTGGATGAGCCAGGTAGTCCGCGTCGGCAAGCGCTTCCTCCAGGAGATCGAGCGCGCGGACCGCACTCGGACTCATCACTACGCCCTGTTTCCAAACGACTTTATTTCCTATCCTTGTCTGGGCGATTGAATTAAATTTATTCATGAAATTCATTCAGGTTTCTTTGAAAAGAGCCGACAGCCGAGAGGCCAATTTGAATCGACTTCCTTTCACGTCGAATCCGCCATGAATCGCAAAGGGCAGGCCATGAAACAGTTTCTCTGCATCGCGGCATTCGCCGCCTGCGGCTTCACCGGAACGGCACTCGCCGAAGACGAACACGTCGCCCTCTTCAAGAACGTCAGCGGCAGCATGAAGATCGCCCGCAACGGCGAGATCCTCGACGCGGTCGCCGGCACCAACCTGTTCACGTCCGACAAGGTCGTGTCCGGCGTCGGTGCCTCGGGCGGCATCGTCTTCAAGGACGGCACGCTGCTTACGGTCGGACCGTCTACCGAGGTCCAGGTGCGCGACTACGTCTTCGAACCCAAGAACGCGAAGTACGAGTTTTCCGTCTATCTTGCCCGCGGTACGGCGATCTATTCGTCCGGCAAGATCGGCAAGCTCGCGCCGGAGATGGTCCGGGTCGACACGCCGACTGCGACCGTCGGCGTGCGCGGCACGCGATTCATCATCAGCGTGGAATGAGATCCCCATGAGAATTCACACGATCCTCATGCAGTCGTTGGTATGCGCAGCGCTCGCCATCGCCGGTTGCGCCACGCCGCCGCCCGTCAAGCTCGCGCGGACCACGGTTGTCCTGATGCCCGACGAGGACGGCAACGTCGGTGTCGTCTCGGTCACGACCGATGCCGGGTCCCAGAAGATCGACCAGGCCTACAGCTTTGCGACGGTGGACGGCGCGCACGCGAAGCCGTCGGACGTCAACCTGATGGGGCGCGAATCGGTCGACCGGGCCTACGAGCATCTGATGCAGGCGCAGCCGCCGAAGCCGAAGACCTTCGTCCTCAACTTCATGATCGATCGGACGGCATTGACCGACGAGTCAAAAGCGATGATCCCAGCGGTGCTGGCCGCGATTGGCGAGCACAAGCCCACCGAGATCACGATCTTCGGTCACGCCGATGCGACGGGGACCGAAAAACGCAACCTCAAGCTGTCGGCCGACCGCGCCAACGTCATCGCCACGTTGTTGCGCAAGACCGACCCGAGCCTCGACCGCATCGACGTGCAGTGGTTCGGCGACCGGGCGCCGCTGGTGCCGTCCGAAGCGGGCAAGCCGCAGCCAAAGAACCGGCGCGCCGAGATCCTCGTCCTGTAGGTCGCGGTCGATGCATCCCATCGCCTTCTCGAGTCGGCTGGCCCAACGGCATGCACGCTCGATCGTGGCCATCGGCCTCGTCGTCTCGCTGCTGGCCGGACTGTCGGGCTTCCTGTCGACCCCGCCGCTCGCGCGCCTCGACCACTTCGTGCTCGACACGCTGCTACGCCATTCCACGAGCGGCAAGCCGGCAATGCGGACCGTCGTCATCGACATCGACGACGTGAGTCTCTCGGCGCTCGGCCAGTGGCCGTGGCCGCGCTATCGCATGGCGTCGCTGATCCAGAAGATCGCAGCGCAGAAGCCGGCGGCCATCGGGCTCGACGTGCTGTTCGCGGAGCCCGATCGTTCGTCGCTGGTGAACATCCAGCAGACCTTTAAGCACGACTTCGGCATCGACGTCGCCTTCGACGGTGTGCCCGAGGGCCTGCTCGACAACGACGGCTACCTGGGTTACGAGATCGCGCGGGCCGGTGTGGTCGGCTCCAACTACTTCTACTTCGACCACGTCAACAAGGGCGCCGCACCGTTCGCGTCGGGATTGTCGTTCGACGGTCGGCGCGACCTGCTGACCCTGCCGGCCGCGTCCGGCGTGCTGGTCAACGCGGGCGCGATCGCATCGCAGACGAAGAGCACCGGCTTCGTCAACAACCAGATCGATGAGGACGGCGTGCTGCGTCGCCTGCCGCTGCTGATCGGCCATGGCGGCGAGGTCCACCCGAACCTGGCGCTGGCGACGGTGATGCGTTCGCTCGGTGTGAGCTCGGGTTCGATCGAGGCCGACGGCAACGGTCCGGTAATCCACATCGGCGCGCATCGCGTACCGATCGACGCGTCGGGCTTCTCCACGCTGCGCTTCGACGGACCGTCGTCGACGTACGCGTCGCTGTCCGCCGTCGAGGTCCTCAACGGCAGCGTCCGACCGGAGGACCTCGAAGGCAAGATCGTGTTCATCGGCTCGTCGGCGGTGGGTCTGAACGACATCCACAACACCGCGCTCGATCCGCGGCTCCCGGGGCTCAAGGTGCAGGCCGTGATGGCCGAGAGCATCGTCAACGACGACGCGATCAGGATGCCGTCTTGGGCGCCGCTCGCGAGCTTCGCGCTGTGCCTCGTGCTCGGTCTTTCGATGGCGGCGCTGTTCGTCGTCACGTCCGGCGTCCACCAGGCCGTCATCGGCAGCCTGCTGCTGCTCCTGTCGACGGTCCTGCTCAGCGTGGTGCCGTTCGTGCGCGCCGGCCTGTTCGTGTCGCCGGGTGCGCCGATCGTGGTGGTGGTGACGCTGTTCGTGGCCTTCTTCATGACGCGCTTCGCGATCGAACGGCGCCGTGCACGCGTCTGGCAGCGCCAGCTCGAGAACGCGCGGCAAGTGACGATCGAGTCGATGGCGTCGGTGGCCGAGACGCGCGACCCCGAGACCGGGGCGCACATCAAGCGGACCCAGCACTACGTGAAGGCGATCGCGCTGCAGCTGCGGCGCAGCGGGGCGCACGCCGACATCTTGACGAAGGAATACATCGACCTGCTGTTCCTCTCGGCCCCGCTGCACGACATCGGCAAGGTCGGCGTGCCCGACCATATCCTGCTGAAGTCGGGGCGGCTGACGCCGGAAGAATTCCAAGTGATGAAGCAGCATGCCGAGTTCGGACGCCGCATCATCTTCAGCACCGCGCAACGCATCGAAGGCGACAACTTCCTGATCATCGCCGGCGAGATCGCGGCGACCCATCACGAGAAGTGGGACGGCAGCGGGTACCCGAACGGGCTGGCCGGCGAGAACATTCCGCTGTCCGGCCGGATCATGGCGGTGGCCGACATCTACGACGCGCTGATCAGCCGTCGTTGCTATAAGGAGCCATTCACGCACGAGCTGGCGACGACGCTGATGCGCGGCAGCCGTGGCACGACCTTCGATCCGGCGGTGCTCGGAGCGTTCTTCGCGATCGAAGGCGAGATCAAGGCGATCGCGGGGAGGTACGGGGACGAGGTGAAGGAGGTTGTGGTGATTGGAGCGCCGGTGCGAGAGCTGGCTACCGTGCAGTAAGACGCGCTCCCCCAAAGGGCAGGGAGACCCACTTCACAACCATCCCTTCTGCCGCGCGATCCGGTAGGCCTCGATGCGATTGCTCGCGCCCAGCTTCCCGATCGCCTGCGACAGGTAGTTCCGCACCGTCCCCGCCGTCAGTCCCAGCACCTTCGCGATCTCGCCTGCCGCGAGCCCCTCGCCCGCGTGCCGCAACACCTGGCGCTCGCGATCCCCGAGAGGGTCGGCCGCGCTCCACGCGTCCACCGCCAGTGCGGGATCGATCACGCGCTGGCCGTCGTGCACGCGACGCAGCGCATCGGCCAGCTGCTCGGCCGGCCCGTCCTTCAACAGATAACCCGCCACGCCCGCGTCGAGCGCGCGGCGCAGATAGCCGGTGCGCGCAAAGGTCGTGAGGATCACCACCTTGCACGGCGCGTCGAAGCGCTGGATGCGTTGCGCGACTTCGAGGCCGGTGAGCTTCGGCATCTCGATGTCGGTCAGCAGGATGTCGGGCCGGAGCTGGTGCGCGTCGCGGACCGCGGCCTCGCCGTCGCCCACCGATCCGATCACCTCGATGTCGGGCTCGAGCGACAGCAGCGCGGCCAACGCACCGCGCATCATCGATTGGTCCTCGGCCAGCAACACGCGGATCAACAGTCTCTCCTAAGCGGCTAGCACGGCGGTCGGACGATACGCGGCGAGTGTCGTTTCCATCGGCACCCGCAACTCGAGTCGCGTGCCGCCGACCTCCGACTGCAGCACCGATCCACCGCCGAGCGTCGCGAGTCGCTCGTCGATGCCGGTCAGTCCGTTGCCGCGCGCCTTCGCGCCGCCGCGTCCGTTGTCCTGGATCGCCAGCAACGCCAGACGCCCCTCGCGCGACAGCGTGATGGTCACGCGTGTCGCATGCGCGTGACGCTGCACGTTGGTCACGGCCTCGCGCAGGCAGAGCGCGAGCGCGGACTCGGTGTCGGCCGGCAGCGCGAGATCGTCGCTGCGATAGTCGAGCACGATGCCGCTCGTCTCCAGCAGCAGCTTCGCGGACGCGAGCTCGGCCGCGATGCCTACGGCGCGGATCCCGGTCACCGCGTTGCGCACCTGCATCAAGGCGTCGCGGGCGATGCGCTCGATGTCGACGATCTCGCGTTGCGCACCATCGATGTCGCGATCGAACAGCCGGCGTGCCAGTTCGCTCTTGACCGTGATCAGGCTGAGCGTGTGACCGAGCAGGTCGTGCAGGTCGCGGCCGATGCGCTCGCGCTCGGCAGTCGCGGCCAGACGACGGACCTCGTCGTGGCTCAGCCGCAGCGCAGCGTCGTGGAGATGGTTGATGTGCGCCATCAGGTTGATCGCCCACACGATCAGGCACAGCACGATTGCTGCGATCGTGACCAGGGCCGGAAAGCCCACCCACGTTGCCACCGCTGCAAACGCGACCATCAGCGCGCCCACCCAGGCGATCGATCGTTTCGGCGTCGTGCAGGAAGGAATCAGGACCGCGGCGTAGATGATGTAAGACCACGACGTGTTGATCGGGATCATGACCAGCCCGAGCGTGGCGATCGCGACCGTGTTCCACGCGACCCGCCGGCTGTCGCCGTACCAGGCCCGGAAGTACAGCGGCAGGAAGAGCGCGATGCTGGCGAAGGTGAGCACGAATGCGCGCGGGCTGTGACCGCCGTCGACGTACCACGGCGCGGCCACCATCCACAGCAACCAGACCAGATGGAACAGCGGATACCAGCGGCTGCGCTCGAGCGGTCCCACGACCGCGTTGGGATGCACGCGCAACAGCGTGGGCCACTTCATCATCGGTCGCGGGCGAGAGGAGTCATCGTGGCGTCATCGTACCGACACGTCGTCGATCTCGAACGAGAAGTCGCCGACCGGCATCCCGGCCGTGAAGGCCAGACCCTTGACGGTCACCAGGTCGGCGCCGGAGAACTGGGCGAGCGGGATGCCGACTTCGGTCCATTCGGGCGTGGCCTTGAAGCGTGCGGTGGCCGGTTGACCGTTGCTCGGCGGTCCGCTGAAGAGCATGGCCGTGTAGTCGCGCGGGTTGTCGTGCACCTCGCCGCGGACCTTGAAGACCAGCGTCGTGTGGCCGCTGAAGTCCATCGGCTCGAAGGGCTGCGTACCGGGCATGAACATCGTGCCGGCCCAGGCGAAGAGCGAGCCCGCGGCGATCGTGCCCCGGATGCGCAGCGCGCCCTTCGAGCCGTCGGCCCCGTTTGCTTCCCAGGTCTGCGTGGCGGTCGACTTGCCGCCGATCAGCTGATCGGTCGTGACCATCCAGTTCTGTCCGTAGCGGACCGAGATCGCGCCGTCCTCGAAGTCCGAGATGACCGGGTCCGCGGGAATCGGCTTGGTGGAGCCGACCGGTGCCGCGGCGGGTGGCGTGCGATCGACGGCATAACCGTTCTTCCAGATCGCGACCATCGCGCGCGTCGCCGTGATGTCCTTCGTGGGATCGCCGTCCACCAGCAGCAGGTCGGCGCGCATGCCCTTCGCGATACGACCGCGATCGTCGAGCGAGAACAGGCGCGACGGCAACGCGGTCGCCGCGGTCAGCGCCTCGCTAGGGGCGAGTCCGGCAGCGACCAGCAGCGCCAGCTCCTGATGCAGCGTCGCGCCGTGCGTCGTGCCGGGGTTGCCGGCATCGGTCCCGGCAAGGATCTTCACGCCGGCGTCATGCAGGCGCTTCACGCTCGCCATCGCGTTCGGCAGGAAGGCTTCGCGGCCTGCACCCGGACCGAATTGCGTGTTCAGGGTGCGGTCCTGATCGGATGCCAGGAACGGCTTGATCCGCGCATCGACGGCGAGCCGCGCGCCTTCGCCGGTCCGGGAGGTGGACGCGATCACCGACAGCGTCGGTACGACGAAGGTCCGCTGCCTGACGATCGCCGCGACGATGGCCGGATCGGCGGGTCGGTCGAAAAAGACGTGAGCGAGACCATCGATACCCGCGTCGACGGCATCCCGGGCCTCGGCCTCCGTGGCGACATGGGCCACGGCGATGCGCTTTCGCGCGTGGGCCGCGACGACCAGCGCAGCGAGCGTCGGCTTGTCGAGGGTCGGGATCGGATGGCCGTAGGCCGACCCGCCCTCGAGGATGATCTTCAGGTAGTCGGAGCCTTCGGCGAGGCGTGCATCGACAAAGGCCTGCGCCTCGGCCGGAGTGGTCAGCGTCGGGATCGCCAGGCCGTACTCGGTGCCGTGCCCACCCGGCGCGGTCGCCAGCGTGCCGGCCGACCACAGGTCCGCCTTGGTGACCAGGTCGAGCGAGGCGCGCTGGTGCTTCGCGTCGGCGAGGCCGTGCCAGTCGGTGAACATGTCGAGCTCGGTCGTGACGCCGAAGCGCAGCGCGTCCCGGCTCGCCTCGCCGTAGGTGTGCGTATGGGCGTCGATCAGGCCGGGCAGCAACGTGCGGCCGGTGCCGTCGACGATTGGCAGGCCATCGGCCTTTGCGCCCCGGGCAATGGTCTCGATGCGACCGTTGCGGACGACGACGTCGGTCTGCTCGATCGTGTGTTCGCCGTCGAAGACCCGGACACCGCGCACGACGAAGCCGTTGGTGGTCGCTGGCGCGTGGTCCGCCGCGCTGGCCAGCGACGCGAGTCCCGCCTGCACCACGACCCCGAAGCCGAGGCCGGCGAGGACGAGCAGGGCGCTGCGACGGATGTGGGCGAGGGGAAGTCGGATCGGATTCATGGCGGCTCGTGGCGATGGGTGGCGCCCGCAATGTAGCGACGCGTCTCGCGGCGAGTCAGTCCGTTTTGTCATTCCGTGCACATGACAAACGTCATCGAAAGTTGCGGTCTCGGGCGGGCTGCCGAAATGCCGATGGAAGCGCTTTGCGGTCTGCGGCAAGATGTGCTCCCGCCACACCTGGTTCCGCCGAAAGGACGTCGTGTTCCAAACTCGTCTCGCCCGTCTCATCGCACTGTTCGGATCTGTCTCCTTCGCGATCCCCGCCTTCGCGCAGGTCCAGCGCATCGAACCCGTGGTCGTCACCGCGACGCGGGTCGCCGCCGATCCCTTCGATGTCCCCGCATCGATCGATCGCGTCGACGGCGCCGACATCCGCGCGGGTCGGTTGCAGGTCAACCTGTCGGAGAGCCTGGGCGTCGTGCCGGGGCTCGCGTTGCAGAACCGCCAGAACTATGCCCAGGACCTGCAGCTCTCGATCCGCGGCTTCGGCGCGCGTTCGAGCTTCGGCATCCGCGGCATCCGTCTGTATGTCGACGGCATCCCCGCAACGCAGCCCGACGGCCAGGGCCAGCTGACCAACATCGACCTCGGCTCGGTCGATCGCATCGAGGTGTTGCGCGGGCCGTTCTCGGCGCTCTACGGCAACTCGTCGGGCGGAGTCGTGCAGACCTTCACGGAGCTGGGTGGCGGTCCGACGCGCATCGTGCCGTCGTTCGCCGCCGGGACTGACGCCACGTTGCGCGTGGGCCTCAAGGCGAGCGGCGCGGCCGACGGCGTCGACTATGTCGTCAGCACCAGCCACTTCGAGACCGACGGTGCACGCGACCACAGCGCGGCGCGCCGCAACCTCGCCAACGCCAAGCTCACGTTCATGAGTGGCGGGACGACCTACACGCTGATCGCCAACAGCGTCGACCTGCCGTTCGCGCAGGATCCGCTCGGCCTGACGCGCGCGCAGTTCACACAGAACCCGAAGAGCGTCGACGCGTCGGCGCTGCGGTTCGATACGCGCAAGACGTTCGCGCAGAACCAGGTCGGCCTCATCGCCGAGCACGCCTTCGACGGCGGCGACCGACTGCGCTTCCTGATCTACGGCGGCGGGCGCGCGACCCAGCAATACCAGGCGATCCCGGTCGCGGCCCAGACCGCGGTGACCAGCCCCGGCGGGATCATCGACCTCCACCGACGTTATGTCGGCATCGACCTGCGCTACACGCATCGCACGGACTTGCTGGGTGGCCCGGTCGACCTGATCGCGGGCATCACGAACGATCGGCTCGACGAACATCGTCGCGGTTACCAGAACTTCACGGGGCCGACGACCGATCGCACGCTCGGCGTGCAGGGCGCGTTGCGTCGCGACGAGGACAACGACGTGCGCAACGTCGACGAATACCTGCAGGGGTCGTGGGCTTTCGCGCCGCAATGGAAGCTGGATGCGGGCTTGCGCCACAGCATCGTCCGCTTTGCGTCGCGCGACCGCTACATCGTGACGACGGCCGCAGGCACCAACCCCGACGACAGCGGCGGCGTACGCTACCAGGCCACTTTGCCGGTCGCCGGATTGCTGTTCGCGGCGACGCCCGCGTTGCACTTCTACGCGACGGCGGGCCGCGGCTTCGAAACGCCCACGCTCAACGAGCTGGCCTATCGGCCGAACGGCGCGACCGGCCTCAACCTCGCGTTGAAGCCCGCACGCAGCGACAGCGTCGAGGCCGGCGTCAAGACACGTTTCGTGTCCGGGTCGGGCATGGCGCTGCGCATCAACGCGGCGGTGTTCCAGACCGGCACGCGCGACGAGATCGTGACGCTGTCGAACGTGGGCGGACGCGCGACGTTCACGAATGCGGGCCGCACGCGACGGCGCGGCGTCGAGACCTCGGCCGACTGGCGCTTTGCGGACGACTGGCACCTGCAGGCCGCGTGGACGGTCCTCGATGCGCGCTATCGCGATCCGTTCTCGACCTGCAACGCGACGCCCTGCACGGTGCCGACGGTCTCGGTGCCGGTGGGCAATCGCATCCCCGGCGTCGCGGCCAGCAACGTCTATACGGAGCTCGCGTATTCGCCCGCGACGGGTTGGCGTGCGGGCCTGGAGGCAAGGCGCCTGTCGAAGGTCTACGTCGACGACGCGAACTCCGACGCGGCTTCGCGTTATGCCGTGCTGAATGCGCGGGTGGGCTACTTGTGGCGGGTGTCGCGATGGAGCCTGGAAGGCTTCGCGAGGGTCGACAACGCGACCGACCGGCGCTATGCCGGATCGGTGATCGTCAACGAGGGCAACGGCCGGTTCTTTGAGCCGGCGCAGGGGAGGACGGCGCTGGTCGGTGCCATGGCCAGCGTGACGCTGGATTGAAAGGACTTCCTCTCCCCGAAAGGGGAGGCAGTCGAGTCGCGGCTAGCGCTTACCGGCAACCCGCCACACCACGTTCCCCACGTCGTCGGCCACCAGCAGATCGCCGGCCTTGTCGAAGGTCACGCCCACCGGCCGTCCGTACGCTTCGCCCTTCGCCGACAGGAACCCAGTCAGCACGTCGACCGGCGCGCCCGACGGCTTGCCCCCGCTGAACGGCACGAACACGACCTTGTAGCCGCTGCGGGGCTCGCGGTTCCACGAGCCGTGCTGACCGACGTACATGCCGGTGCCGAACGCTGCCGGCAGGCTGGTCTTCACGGGCGCCGCGACGAGACCGAGCGACGCCGTGTGCGGACCTAGCGCGTAGTCGGGGACGATCGCCTTCGCGACCAGCTCCGGGCGTTGCGGCTTGACGCGATCGTCGACGTGCATGCCGTAGTAGCTGTACGGCCAGCCGTAGAAGCCGCCGTCCTTCACCGAGGTCATGTAGTCGGGAACGAGGTCGCTGCCCAGTTCGTCGCGCTCGTTGACGACGGTCCACAACGTGCCGTCCGTGGTCCACGCCATGCCGTTCGGATTGCGCAGGCCCGCGGCGAAGATGCGGTGCACGCCGGTCTTCGGATCGATCTCCCAGATCGCCGCGCGGCCTTCCTCGGCCGCCATGCCGTTCTCGCCCACGTTGCTGTTCGAGCCGACGGTGACGTAGAGCTTCGAGCCGTCGGCACTGGCGATGATGTTCTTCGTCCAGTGGTGGTTGATCGTGCCAGCCGGCAGGTCCACGACCTTCGTGCCCGGTCCGTCGATGTGCGTCGCGCCCGGTGTGTACGTGAAGCGCATCACGGCGTCGGAGTCGGCGACATAGAAGTCGTTGCCGACCAGCACCATACCGTAGGGCGAGTGCAGGTCCTTGAGGAAGACCTCGCGCATCTCGGCAACGCCGTCGCCGTTCGCGTCGCGCAGCAGCGTGATGCGGTTCGCGCTCGGCGTCACGGAACCGGCGGTCTTCATGAACATCTTCTGGAAGAAACCGCGGATGCCCTTGCCATCGTCGGGCTTGGGCGGCGCGTTGGTCTCGGCCACGAGCACGTCGCCGTTCGGCAACGTGTAGACCCAGCGCGGATGGTCGAGTCCGGCCGCGAAGGCGTTGACCGTGGTGCCGGCCGCGCCCTGCGGCTTGCCGCCGTCGGGCCAGCCGATCGCCTTCGCGACATTGAGGGTCGGGATCAGCGTCTTGTGCGGTTCGGGTAGTTGCGGCTTGGCGCCGGTGCCGTCGCTGACCTGCAAGCGAGCGGTCTCGCCGCAGCCGGCGAGCGCGACCGCGATCATCGAAGCGGCGATGAGAAGGATAGTTCGGTTCATGGATCGTTCCTGTGAGCGGTGCCTGTCGGCAAGTCGCTTTTACGACCCACCATTTAGCAGGAGTACGAGTATGCCGCGGAAGGCTCGTGCGACGCGTAGTCCAAGGGCGTCACCAGGTGTCGGACCGGCGGCGACTTTTCAGCGCTCAGTCGAACTCAGGGCCGGTCGGCCGCACCACCAGCGTGTTGGCGATCTTGTCGTGCAGGCCCTGCTTGCGCTGGTCGAACGCGATCCACACGAAGCCCAGGCCGAGGAACAGCAGCGAGACGTAATAGCCGAGGTAGCGCACGACGAGCTGCAGCGGACGCGGCTCGCCGCCGGTGGCCGCGTCGACGATGCGCGCGTGGAACAGCAGCTTGCCCGGGGTCGACTGGCGCTGGATCCAGAAGACCAGGACGGCGAGAGCCGGGATCACCCACGACAGCAAAAAGTTGGCCGCGTCCGAAGGCGGCTGCGACGGGTCGAGCACGTTGGTGTCGAACACGTAGAGCCCGACCGGCACGATCACGATCAGCAGCAGGACGGAGTCGATGAGCGAAGCCCAGACGCGGACCCAGAACCCGACATAGGAAAGTTTGGCGGCGAGCGGCGGCGTTTCGAGGGTCATGATGGTCCAGTGGGTCGCGGGTTGGACGGGGCTGCGAGCCGGCCACGCGCATCGCCGCATGCTAACCCGCTCGCACGCAGGTACGAGGCGTTGCGGACGGCTCGTCGCGAGCGTGGTTTCGATGTAACGCGTGGTGACAAACAGCCGACCTTGCACGACTTTCGGCCACCGGCGTCGTGTTTCAATTGTGTCTTGGTGCGCGGCGGCCGGCCGGATGCGGTGCCGCGCCTACGTGCGTCTCCCAAAAGAGTCCTTGATCGATGACCCCGAGCGACCCTAAATCCGACCCTTCCGGTTTCGGTTCTTCCCAGGAGCCTGCCTTGCTGCTGGCGCCGCGTCGTCGGTGGTACGGCCGCCTCTGGGTCTGGCTTCTCGTCATCGTGCTGGTTGCGGGCGGCGCGTGGTTCTGGCTGTCGCGAACGCAGGCTCCGACAGCCGACGGCGGCGCGGCCGGTGCGTCGAAGAGCGGCTTCGCGAAGGGCGCCGGTGGAAGCGGTGGACGCAAGGGCGGCGGCGCCTTCGGTGCCAATCAGGTGATGCCGGTTGGCACCGCCACCGCCAAGACCGCCGACGTGCCGATCTACCTAAACGGCCTCGGGTCGGTCACGCCGATCACCACCGTGACCGTCAAGGCGCGGGTCGACGGGCAGCTCAAGAAGATCAACTTCCGTGAAGGCCAGATCGTCAAGGCCGGCGACGTGCTGGCCGAGATCGATGCGCGTCCGTTCCAGGTCGTCGTGACGCAGGCGCAGGGCACGCTGAATCGTGACCAGGCGCTGCTCGCGAATGCGCGCGTCGACCTCGATCGCTACAAGAAGCTGGTCGAGCAGGACTCGATCGCGACGCAGCAGCTCGACACGCAGAAGGCGTTGGTCGACCAGTACGTCGGGACGGTCCTCGGCGATCGCGGCAACCTCGACAGCGCCAAACTGCAACTGTCTTACACGAAGGTCACGGCCCCGAGCGGTGGTCGCATCGGCCTGCGGCAGGTCGACGTCGGCAACATGATCCATGCGTCGGACACCAACGGCATCGTCGTGATCACGCAGCTTCAGCCGATCGACGTGGTCTTCTCGGTGCCCGAGGCGAACGTGCAGCGGCTGATGAAGCGCGTCGTCGCAGGCGTCACGATGCCCGTCGATGCGTGGGACCGCGACAGCAAGGTCAAGCTCGCCGACGGCACGTTGCTGACCGTCGACAACCAGATCGACGTCACCACCGGCACCGTCAAGCTGAAGGCGCGCTTCACCAACGCCGCTTACGACCTCTTCCCCAACCAGTTCGTCAACGCGCGCCTGCTGATCGACACGCAGAAGGGCGCGACGGTGATTCCGCCGGCGTCGGTGCAGCGCGGGGCGCAGGGCTTCTACGTCTATGTGGTCAACGCCGACAACACGGTGGCGGCCCGAACCGTGAAGACCGGAGTCTCGCAAGGCGAGATGATCGCCATCACCGACGGCATCAAGGTCGGCGAGGTGGTGGTGGTGGACGGCACCGACAAGCTGCGCGAAGGCGCGAAGGTCGAGCCGGTGGCGCGCGACGGCGCGGTGGTCGCGGCGCCGGCGGGCGCCGCGCGTCCGGCTACCGGCGGTGCTGGTGGCGGCACGCCGGAGGAACGCCAGAAGCGCTGGGAGGCCGTCAAGAAGCGCATCGACGCCGGCGAGTTCGGTGAGGACATCAAAAAGCTGCCCGAGGAAGAGCAGAAGGTCGAGATGCGCAAGCGGCGTCAGCAGCAGGGTGGTGGCGGTGGTGGGCCGCCGCAATGACGACGCTTCAGGCTCCCTCCCCTCTTGGGGGAGGGCTGGGGAAGGGGGATGCGCGTAGCGCATCCATCGGTGTGCGAGCACCGACGCTCGCTACGCTCGCCCCCCTCCCGACCTCCCCCCAAAGGGCGGAGGGGCCGACCGCAAGGGGTTCCGATTGAACCCCTCCCGTCCCTTCATCCTCCGTCCCGTCGCCACGTCGCTGCTGATGCTGGCGATCATGCTGGTCGGCATCGTGGCCTACCGGCAGCTTCCGCTGTCCGCGCTGCCCGAGGTCGACTATCCGACCATCCAGGTCGTGACGCTCTATCCCGGCGCGAGTCCGGAAGTCATGACCTCGTCGGTCACCGCCCCGCTCGAGCGCCAGTTCGGCCAGATGCCGGGCCTGAAGCAGATGTCGTCGAACAGCTCCGGCGGCGCTTCGGTCATCACGCTGCAGTTCGATCTCGCGCTGTCGCTCGACATCGCCGAGCAGGAGGTGCAGGCGGCCATCAACGCCGGGGGCAACCTGCTGCCGGGCGACCTGCCCAACCCGCCGATCTACAACAAGGTCAACCCGGCCGACACGCCGATCATCGCGCTCGCCGTCACGTCCAAGACGCTGGCGCTGCCGAAGGTGCAGGACCTGGTCGACACGCGCATCGCGCAGAAGATCTCGCAGTTGCCTGGCGTGGGCCTCGTGAGCCTGTCCGGTGGGCAGCGTCCCGCGGTCCGCATCCAGGTCAATCCGAAGGCCATCGCCGCCCTCGGCCTCGGGCTAGACGACGTGCGCACGGCGATCTCGAACGCCAATACCAATCAGGCGAAAGGCAGCTTCGATGGCCCGACCCGCGCGTCGACGATCGACGCCAACGACCAGCTGCGTTCGGCCGACGAATACCGCAACCTGATCGTCGCGTACAAGAACGGCTCGCCGATCCGTCTCTCCGATCTCGGCGACATCGTGGACGGCGCCGAGAACACGCGCCTCGCCGCATGGGCCAACGACAGCCCCGCCATCATCGTCAACGTGCAGCGTCAGCCGGGCGCGAACGTGATCGACGTCGTCGATCGCATCAAGAAGCTGCTGCCGCAGTTGCAGGCGTCGCTGCCGGGGTCGGTGGACGTGATGCTGCTCACCGACCGCACGACCACCATCCGCGCGTCGGTCGACGACGTGCGCTTCGAGCTGATCCTCGCGATCGTGCTGGTCGTGATGGTGATCTTCGTGTTCCTGCGCAACATCCCCGCCACGATCATCCCCAGCGTCGCTGTGCCGCTGTCACTGGTCGGCACCTTCGCGGTCATGTACCTCGCGGGCTTCTCGATCAACAACCTGACGCTGATGGCGCTGACCATCGCGACCGGCTTCGTCGTCGACGACGCGATCGTGATGATCGAGAACATCTCACGCTACATCGAGATGGGCATGAAGCCCTTCGAGGCTGCGTTGAAGGGCGCCGAGCAGATCGGTTTCACGATCATCTCGCTGACCTTCTCGCTGATCGCCGTGCTGATCCCGCTGCTGTTCATGGGCGACGTCGTGGGACGCCTGTTCCGCGAATTCGCGATCACGCTGGCCGTGTCGATCCTGATCTCGGCGGTGGTCTCGCTGACCCTCACGCCGATGATGTGCGCGCGCCTGCTCAAGCACACGCCGCCGGAGCGCGAGCCGAAGTGGGCGCGCAAGACCAACGCGATGTTCGACGACGTGATCGCGCGCTACGGACGCGGTCTCGACTGGGTGCTCGAACACCAGCCGTTGACGCTGCTCGTCGCCGTCGCGACGCTCGCCCTCACGGTGCTGCTGTACGTGCTGATCCCGAAGGGCTTCTTCCCGATCCAGGACACCGGCGCGATCCAGGGCATCACCGAGGCGCAGCAGTCGATCTCGTTCGGCGCGATGGCCCAGCGCCAGCAGGAGATGGCCCGCATCGTCCTGCAGGATCCGGCAGTCGAGAGCCTGTCGTCGTTCATCGGCGTCGACGGCACCAACTCGACGCTCAACAGCGGTCGCATGCTGATCAACCTGAAGCCTTTCGGCAGCGGCGACGGCAAGCGCAGCATCAGCGCGTCGGACGTGATCCGCCGCCTGCAGGGCAACGTCGACCAGGTGGTCGGTGTCAGCATGTACATGCAGCCGGTGCAGGACCTGACCATCGAGACGCGCGTGTCGCGCACGCAGTACCAGTTCAGCGTCGAGGACGCGAACCCGGAAGAGCTCGCGCAGTGGGTGCCGAAGATCGTCGAGAAGCTGTCGACGCTGCCGCAGTTCTCGGACGTCGCGAGCGACCAGCAGGACAAGGGGCTGCAGGCTTTCGTGCAGATCGATCGCGACGCCGCCGCACGCCTCGGCATCACACCCGCGGCGATCGACAACGCGCTTTACAACGCGTTCGGCCAGCGGCTGATCTCGACCATCTTTACGCAGGCCAACCAGTACCGCGTCGTGCTCGAGGTGAAGCCGGAGTTCGGTCGCGGCCCGCTGGCGCTCGACGGCATCTACGTTTCCGCGACCGGCGTCTCGTCGACCACGGGGCAGGGCGCGCAGGGGGCGTCGGCGCAGAAGGCGCTGACCACCGCGTCGACGACGACGGCCGCGGCGGGCAGCACGACCAACCAGGTGCCGCTGTCGTCGATCGCGACCGTGATCGAGCGGCCGACCTCGCTCGTCATCAACCACATCGGCCAGTTCCCGTCGGCGACCGTATCGTTCAATCTCGCGTCGGGCGTATCGCTCGGCGATGCGGTCAAGTCGGTGCGCTCGGCGATGACCGACCTCAAAGCACCGGTCAGCCTCGCGATCAACTTCCAGGGTGCGGCACTCGCTTTTCAGGCATCCCTCGACAACACGCTGCTGCTGATCCTCGCGGCCGTCGTCACGATGTATATCGTGCTCGGTGTGCTCTACGAGAGCTACATCCACCCGATCACGATCCTGTCGACGCTGCCGTCGGCCGGCGTCGGTGCGCTGCTGTCGCTGATGATCGCGGGTCAGGACCTCGGCATCATCGCGATCATCGGGATCATCCTGCTGATCGGTATCGTCAAGAAGAACGCGATCATGATGATCGACTTCGCGCTCGACGCGGAGCGCGCGCAGGGCATGAACCCGCGCGACGCGATCCACCAGGCGGCGCTCTTGCGTTTTCGTCCGATATTGATGACGACGATGGCCGCGCTGCTGGGTGCGCTGCCGCTGATGGTCGGTGGCGGCGTCGGCTCGGAGTTGCGGCAGCCGCTGGGCATCGCGATGGTGGGCGGCCTGCTGGTGTCGCAGGTGCTGACGCTGTTCACGACGCCGGTGATCTACCTGGCCTTCGATGGCGCGGCGCGGCGGTTCAAGCGGTGGCGGCAGCGGCATCATCTGGCGGGTGACGAGAACGTGCCGGTCGCGCGGAGTGGCGAGCTGCCGGCGGGGAGCTTGATCCCATGAAGGCTGTACGACTCCAGTACAGCTCCCTCCCCCTGTGGCAGACGGCCGGGGAGGGGCCGAGCGCAGCGGGCTTCGGTCTTCGATCTCCGTCGGATGCGCTTCGCGCATCTCCCCATCTCAAGGTTCCCCCACAGGGAGAAGAGGCTGACCGAGGAGGGTTCGAATGAATCCCTCGCGTATCTTCATCGAACGCCCGGTAGCCACCACGCTGCTCACCATCGGCATCGCCCTGGCCGGTGCGATGGCCTTCACGCTGCTGCCGGTCTCGCCGCTGCCCCAGGTCGACATCCCGACCATCAACGTCAGCGCGAGCCTGCCCGGCGCGAGCCCCGAGACCATGGCGGCGACCGTGGCGACGCCCCTCGAACGCGCGCTGGGGCGCATCGCCGGCGTCACCGAGATGACGTCGAACAGCTCGCTCGGGTCGGCCAACGTCACGCTGCAGTTCGATCTCAACCGCGACATCGACGGCGCCGCGCGCGACGTACAGGCCGCGATCAACGCGGCACGCAACCTGCTGCCGTCCGGCCTGCCGAGCAACCCCAACTACCGCAAGGTCAATCCCGCCGACCAGCCGATCCTGATCCTGGCGATGACGTCGGACACGATGACGCAGAGCCAGATGTTCGACGCGGCGGACACGATCCTCGCGCAGAAGATCGCGCAGGTCAGCGGCGTCGGCAACGTCAACGTCGGCGGCGGCGCGCGGCCCGCGGTTCGGGTCGAGCTCAACCCGGCGCAGCTCAACAAGGCCGGCATCTCGCTCGAGTCGGTGCGCAACGCGATCGCGTCGACCAACGCCAACCGGCCGAAAGGCGTTCTCGACGACGGCGCAAACGCGTGGCAGATCTACGCCAACGACCAGTCCAAGACCGCCGCCGAATATCGGCCGCTGATCGTCGCGTACAACAAGGGAGCGCCGGTGCGCCTGGGCGACATCGCAACCGTCGTCGATTCGAACCAGGACCTGCGCAACGCAGGTCTCGCCAACGCGAAGCCGGCGGTCGTGCTGATCGTCTCGCGCCAGCCCAACGCGAACATCATCGAGACCGTCGACCGCGTGAAGGCGATGCTGCCGATCTTCCGCGCGTCGATCCCCGCGGCGATCAAGCTCGACGTGCTGCTCGATCGCACGCCATCGATCCGCGCGTCGCTGCGCGACACCAAGACCACGCTGCTGCTGTCGGTCGCGCTGGTGATCCTGGTCGTGTTCCTGTTCCTCGGCAGCGCGCGCGCCGCGCTGATCCCCAGCGTGGCGGTGCCGGTGTCGCTGATCGGCACCTTCGGCGCGATGTACCTGATGGGCTTCTCGCTCAATATCTTCTCGCTGATGGCGCTGACCATTGCGACCGGCTTCGTCGTCGACGACGCGATCGTCGTGCTCGAGAACACGCAGCGCCACATCGAGGACGGCATGAAGCCCTTCGACGCGGCCTTGCGCGGTGCGCGCGAGGTGGGCTTCACGGTGCTGTCGATGAGCATCTCTCTGATCGCCGTGTTCCTGCCCATCCTGCTGATGGGCGGCCTGGTCGGCCGCCTGTTCCGCGAGTTCGCCGTGACGCTATCGGTGTCGATCATCGTGTCGCTTGTGGTGTCGTTGACCACCACGCCGATGATGTGCGCGTACCTGCTCAAGCCGAAAGGTTCGGAGCGTGACCCGCCACGTCCGCTGCGGCGCAGCCTGTGGCGCCGCACGATGGGCGGCCTCGACCACCACGTCATGCAACGCATCGTGCGCGGTAGCCAGCGCGTCATCGACGCCGCCACGCGCGGCTATGCGCGCAGCCTCAACTGGGCGCTGGCCGTCGCGCCGCTGATGATCCTGATCATGTTCGCGACGATCGGTCTCAACGTGTACCTCTACACGATCGTGCCGAAGGGCTTCTTCCCGCAGCAGGACACCGGCCTGATGGGCGGCGCCGTGGTCGCCGACCAGGCGATCTCGTTCCAGTCGATGCGCATCAAGCTGCAGGCCTTCGCCGACATCGTGACCGCCGATCCCGCGGTCACCAGCGTCGTCGCGTTCACCGGCGGCGGACAACGCAACTCCGGCAACATGTTCGTGGCGCTGAAGCCGCTGTCCGAGCGCAAGGAGTCGATCGACGCGGTGATCGCGCGGCTGCGCGTGAAGACCGCGCGCGAGCCGGGCGCCACGCTCTACTTCCAGGCGGCGCAGGACGTCCGCGTCGGCGGCCGCGCCGGCAACGCGCAGTACCAGTACACGCTGCAGGCCGACGACCTCAGCGAGCTGCGGACCTGGGAGCCCAAGATCCGCCAGGCGCTCACCACGCTGCCCGAACTCGAGGACGTCAACACCGACACGCAGGACAAGGGCCTGCAGACTTCGCTCGTGATCGATCGCGACGCGGCGTCGCGGCTCGGCGTCAGCGCGGTCGACATCGACACCACGCTCAACGACCTCTTCGGACAGCGCCAGGTCTCGACCATCTACAACGCGCTGAACCAGTACAAGGTCGTGATGGAGGCCGCGCCTCAGTACTGGCAGAGCCCCGACCAGTTGCGCGACGTGTACGTTGCGGCTAGCGGCAGGTCGGTCCCGCTCGCGACGTTCTCGCGCTACGAGACCACCAACACGGCGCTGCGCGTGAGCCACCAGGGACAGTTTGTCGCGTCGACCATCTCGTTCAACCTGCCCGAGGGCGGCACGCTGTCGCAGGCCACGAACGCGATCGACAACGCGATGGCGCGCATCGGCGTGCCCGCGAGCATCCACGGCGGCTTCCAGGGCACCGCGAAGGCCTACCAGGACTCGCTCAGCAACACGCCGGTCCTGATCCTGACGGCGCTGCTGACGATCTTCATCGTGCTCGGCATCCTCTACGAGAGCCTGGTACATCCGATCACGATCCTGTCGACGCTGCCGTCGGCCGGGGTCGGCGCGCTGCTCGCACTGCTCGCGACCGGCACCGAGTTCTCGCTGATCGCGTTCATCGGCGTGATCCTTCTGATCGGCATCGTCAAGAAGAACGCGATCATGATGATCGACTTCGCCGTGGTCCGGGAGAAGGACGGCATGAGTCCGCGCGACGCGATCCTCGAGGCGGCGACGCTGCGTTTCCGACCGATCATGATGACGACGATGGCCGCGCTGTTCGGTGCGCTGCCGCTGGCGTTCGGTGCGGGCGACGGCGCCGAGATCCGCCGGCCGCTCGGCATCGCGATCGTCGGCGGCCTGCTCGTCAGCCAGATCCTCACGCTGTACACGACCCCGGTCGTCTACCTGTACCTCGACCGCATGAGCCTGTGGTCGCGCCGTCGGAGCGAAGCGCGCCGTGTCCGCAAGCAGGCGCGCCTCGACGCACGGCTAGGACCCGCATGACGATAGATACGATGAAGCCTTTCACGAATCAACGACGAATCCGCGCGCTCGCGGCTGCCGCGCTCACCGTGGCGCTGTCGGCCTGCACGGTCGGCCCCGACTATCGGAGGCCCGACGTCGCGACACCGACCGCGTTCAAGGAGAGCCAGGGCTGGAGCGTCGCGGCGCCGGCCGACGACGTCCCGCGCGGCACGTGGTGGAAGATCTACGGCGACGCCGACCTCGATGCGCTTGAAGACGCGGCGGGCAATGCCAACCAGTCGATCGTGCAGGCCGAGGCCTCGTATCGCGCCGCGTCCACGCTGGTCGACCAGGCGCGCGCCAACGACTTCCCCGTCATCTCGGGCAGCGCCGCCGCCACGCGGTCGGGTGGCGGTCGCGGCAACAACAGCGTCAGCGGGGTCTCGAACGCCTCGACCACGCGCCAGGTCACGGCCAGCGCGTCGTGGGAGATCGACCTGTGGGGCCGCGTGCGTCGACAGGTCGAGTCGCAGCAGGCGTCGGCCGACGCCAGCGCGTCCGACCTCGCCGGCATCCGCCTGTCGACGCAGGCCACGCTCGCGTCCAACTATTTCCAGCTGCGCCAGATCGATACGCAGAAGCAGCTGCTCGACGACACTATCGCGGCCTACCAGCGCACGCTCGACGTGACGCGCAACCGCTACGCCGGCGGCGTATCGGCGCGCGTCGACGTGGCGCAGGCGGAGACGCAGCTCAAGACCACGCAGGTGCAGTCCATCGACCTCGGCGTCTCGCGCGCGCAGCTCGAGAACGCCATCGCGTTGCTGGTCGGCATGCCGGCCTCCGACTTCTCGATCCCGGTCAGGCGCTGGCAGGCCTTCGACGAGAAGCGCGCGCCGGCGGTCCCGCTCACCGGTCTGCCGTCGCAGTTGCTGCAACGCCGGCCCGACATCGCCGGCGCCGAGCGGCGTGTCGCATCGGCGAACGCGCAGATCGGCGTGGCGAAGGCCGCGTACTTCCCGTCCATCGGCCTGTCGGCTTTCGGCGGCTTCTCGAGCCTGTCGGCGACGGACCTGTTCACCGTGCCGAACCGCTTCTGGTCGATCGGTCCGGCGCTCGCGCAGACCCTCTTCGACGGCGGCCTGCGACGCGCGCAGACCGCGCAGGCGATCGCCAACTACGACGCGAACGTCGCGGCGTATCGGCAGACCGTGCTGACGGCCTTCGCCGATGTCGAGGACCAGCTCGCGGCACTGCGCATCCTCGAGCAGGAAGCGGCGGCTCAGGACGACGTGCTCGCTTCAGCGCGCGAGTCGCTGGCGCTGACGCTGAACCAGTACAAGGCCGGCACAGTGAGTTACATCAACGTCGTGACCGTGCAGGCTACCGCGCTCAGCAACGAGCGCAATGCCGTGTCGATCTTCGGCAGCCGGATGATCGCGAGCGTATCGCTGGTAAGGACGCTGGGCGGCAGCTGGGACGCCGCACGCTGAAGCTTCCGCTCAAGCGCCGCGGTCGAGACCCGACGCGAACGGCGAGGGCAGCAGCCGCGGGATGCCGTATTCGTTCATCAGGGCGACGAACGCCGGGGTATCGCGACACGCATCGAAGCTCGGATCGGCGGGCACGCGGATGAACAGCAGCTCGTGCGCGGCGGCCGATCGTCGCAGCGACACGCACGCCCCGCCGACATCGCCCAGGAAAGCTTCAGCCATCGCGCGGTTGTAGAGCTGGTAGTGCCTGCCCTCGAGACGCCCGAGCAGGTCGGCGAGCATCGCCCATCCGCGGTCGCCAATCATGCCGTGCACGAAGATCCGGTCGAACAGCGGGATCGGATGGCCCGGTGCGATGCGGCAGGCGCTGTCGAAGTGCACCATCGCCGCGTCGCCATCGCCGGCCCACAGATAGGCGGGGCCCAGGATGATGTGCGCGTCGAAGTGCTCGAGTTCGATCTCGAGGAGCGTACTGAACTCGTCGATCGCGGTTCGGTAGGTGTGTGCATACGCGGTGATGACCGCGAGATGGATGCGGACCGTGATGTTGAGCGGATCGAGATCGAGGGCGATGCGCTTGTGGTCGAGTCCTTCGAAATAGCGCCCGTTGAAGACCAGCGCCGCGGTATGACTCTGGTGCGCGCTCGCGGAGTTGGGCGCGACCCGCAGGGCTTCGCGGAACATCGGCTCGGCCTTCGCCCAGTCGCGATCGACGCGAAACACCATGTTGGCGATCAGCGCGCACGCCTCGCCGTCGAGCGGATCGAGCGCCAGTGCGCGGCGCGCCGATTGCTCGACTTCGCGGAACGCGGGCAGCGTCGGGTAGGCCATGATTCCGTAATACATGCTGCGTGCCATGTCGAGCTGCGAATGCGCGGGCGCAAAATCCGGGTCGAGCGCGATCGACTGCTCGAGCAGCGCGATGCCCTTCTCGAGTCCCTCGTTGTTGCGGACCTGGACGAGATAGCGCGCCCGTTCGTACAGGTCGCGCGCCGGGACGCTGCCGCTCACGAAGCGCTTTGGTGGCTCGACGTCGGCCGATTTCGGCTGCACGACGGCGGCTGTGACGGTATCGGCGATGAGGTCCTGGAACGCGAACAGGTCGCCGCCTGCGCCGACCACGCACTCGAAGCGCTGCGACCAGATGCAGACGCGATCGCGCGTGCGAAAGAGCTGTGCGATGCAGCGATAGCGTGACCGCGCACGTTGCACGCTGCCCTCGATCACATGGTTCACGCCGAGCAGCTTGCTAACCACCTTCATGGCGACGCTCTGCGAGCGCGCCTTGATCGCCGACATCCGGCCGACGACCCGCACGCCCGGCACGCGGCTCCGCATCTCGATCAGCTGGTCCGCGAGCGCCTTGCAGAAGAAGGCATCACCCCGGATCGGACGACAGGCTCGCGAAGGGCAGCACGGCGAACGAGCCCAGGTTGCGTGCCGCGGGCTTCGCCGCCACGCGGCGCACCAGGCGGGGCAGGAAGCTGCCGACCGGGATCTGGATCTCGAACGCGGCCCGCTTCCACGCGGACGATCGGATCGAGCCGCGGGTCATAGCCGGCGATGTCGCGGCCGAAGACCTCGAGGCCGATGACGATCTCCTGCAGGTTCTCGTGACGACCGTTCAGCGCCGCGTCGAAGACGTGTCGCAGGAAGCTCTTCTGGCGCAGCGAACGACGGAAGGTGCGGCTGCCGAGGATGCGTTCGAGCGCGCCTTCGACGAGGGGTCGCGGATGACCGGAGAACGGCGGATAAACCTGCGTCGTGACCGGCGCGATTGAACGGGACGAGCCCTCTGGCGGCGACACGGCGGGACGATGGGACGGGCGATTCAGAGCTGGCCCGATTGGAGAATACGCAACTCATCGTGTGCTCATGTGTCGTTCTGCGTTCTCGGCAAACGGCGAGCGCCCGTTCGAGCGGCCCCGCATGAAGTCGATGAAGACCCGCAGCTTGCGCGGTACGTGCGCGCGGCTCGGGTAGTAGAGATAGAAGCCGGTGAAGGTCGGCCACCACGGCTTCAGCAGCGGGATCAGCCGTCCGGCGTCGAGATGGTCCTGCGCCAGCGCTTCGAAGGTGCAGCCGATGCCGGCGCCCGCTAGCACGGCGGCGAAGACCACGTCGCCGTCGTTGCTGAGCAGCGGTCCACTGGGCTCGATGTCGAAGTCGCGTCCCTTGTGTATGTACTCCCAGCGATAGATGCCGCCGGCGAGGCGCACGTTGAGGCAACGGTGCGCGGCGAGGTCCTCGGGCTTGCGTGGCGGCTTGCGTCCGGCGAGGTAGCGGGGCGCGGCCACGGTCGCGATGCGGTGCTTGCCGCCAAGCGGCACGGCCACCACGTCCTGCGCCAGGTTCTCGCCGAGGCGGATGCCGGCGTCGAACCCGTTGCCGACCAGGTCGACCAGTGCGTTGTCGCAGCGGATGTCCACCGTGATGTCGGGGAAGGCTTCGAGGAAGTCGACCAGGTGCGGCGTCACCAGGATGTCGGCGGCCGTGCGCGAGAGATTGAGTCGGAGCACACCGCTCGGCTGCTCGCGCGATTCGTTGACCGCGTCGACGGCGGCCGACAACGCTGCGAGACCCGGCTGCGCGTTGAGCAGGAAACGCTGGCCGATCTCGGTGACGCCGACGCGGCGCGTCGATCGATCGAGCAGGCGCACGCCGAGCCGTCCCTCGAGCATGCGCAGGGTCTGCGAAAGAGCGGAAGGCGACACGCCGAGTTCGGCGGAGGCGCGGGTGAAGCTCGCGTGATGCGCGACGCGTGCAAAGGCGGCGATGGCGGGAAGGAGGTCGGAGGACACAATTACATTATGAAGCAGGGCTTCATGGTGCATCCCGATCATCCCCATTTATCCGCGGCTATCGAAAGCTTATGTTGCGGGCTTCCATCCATCAGGAGCACACCGCATGAGTCATCTCACCGGCAAGGTCGCGATCGTCACCGGATCGTCCAAGGGCATCGGCGCCGGCATCGCCGAACGACTCGCGGCCGACGGCGCACGCGTCGTCGTCAACTACTCGCGCAGCGCGGAGACCGCCGCTGTCGTCGTCCGCAGGATCGTCGTGGCAGGCGGTGAAGCCATCGCCGTGAAGGCCGACCTGTCGAAGCCCGAGCAGGTCGCGCCCCTGATCGACGCGGCCGTGAAAACGTTCGGCTGTCTCGACATCCTCGTCAACAACGCGGGCGTCTACGAGGCGGACTCTCTCGACACGTTGACGGCCGAGACCTTCGACGCGCACTTCCACCTCAACGTGCGCGGGCTGCTCCTCGCCACGCAAGCCGCGGCCCGCGTGCTGCGTTCGGGCGGCGTCATCGTCAACATCAGCTCCGGGCTCGCTAAGAGCCCCTATCCGATGGTCCACGTCTACTGCGCCACGAAGGGCGCGGTCGATACGCTGACGCGGTCGCTCGGCATGGAACTCGGCCCGCGCGGCATCCGTGTCGTCGGCATCGCGCCCGGCTTCGTCGCGACCGAGGGCAATGCCGAGTCGGCCAAGGGGATGACCGACTTCCTGGTGGCGAAGACGGCGCTGGGCCGCGTCGGTCAGCCGAAGGACATCGCCGCGGCCGTGGCCTATGCCGTCTCGGACGATGCCGCGTGGGTCACCGGATGCACGGTCGATGTCGCGGGTGGGATGGTGTTCTGAGCGGGCGACGGGGACGAAACGCTAGACTTCCGGATGACTACCGGGGGGGGAAGCATGGAACGTTTCACGATCTCGCTCGACGAGAAGCTGGCCGCGGAATTCGACGCGTTGATCACGCTGCGGGGTTATGGCACCCGATCCGAAGCCGTCCGCGATCTGCTGCGAGCGGAACTCGAACGCACCAAGCAGATGGACACGCCGAAGGGCGAGTGCATCGCCTGCCTCTCCTATGTCTTCAATCATCACGAACGCGACCTGGGCGAGCGCATCACCGGCATGCAGCACGAGCATCACGAGCTCACGGTCTCGACGATGCATGCCCACCTCGATCACGACCACTGCCTGGAGACCGTGATCCTTCGAGGCGACACGAAAGAGGTACAGCGATTCTCGGAGGCGCTCTGCGCGGAGCGCGGGGTGCATCACGGCGCGGTGAACATCATCAGCGTGCAGACGCACGAGCCGCACGCGAAATCGCGGCTGCGCAAGGTCAGCGACCACGGGCACACGCACAAGCACGACATCGGCGGCCATGCGCACCTGCACCTGAAGCCGTCGACCTGATGGCCGGAGCGCAAGGGTTCCTGTAGGCGGATCGTCGACCCCTTATCGGACGACGAGGTAGTTTCAACTTCCTGATTATATTGATAAATAGTCGACAGAATTTATATGCCGGTTTGGTTCGAAAACGTCGTGATCACGTCAAGTCAATCGTTTCAAATGGTCGTCGCCTCGGGCAGGAAACTTGCAATGCGGTAATTTTTCACTTCTATTCCGGGAACGCCGCATGACGCACCTCGCACCTCTTCGCAGACTGGCAGGCGCCTGCTCGATCGCGACCGCATCGCTCTTTTCGCTCGGCGCCAGCGCCGCCATCATCGGCAGCACGACTAACGTCGATTTCACCGGCGGCTCCATCAGCTTCGGCTATCTGGGGCAGTCGTTCACGCTCCGTGACAACGGCAGCGGCTTTCCAAGTCCGGTCAGTCCATCGACTGCGGGCACGGCCATGTAGGCGAAGGACTTCTTCGGCATCTCGGTCCGCTTCGATCCCGCACGGGGCCCCCTGGTTTTCGACAACTCGTACCAGCTTGTGAGCTACCCGTCGTCGACGGTGCTGAGTTTTTCAAGCACCGCATCGTTCATCGGCCTGCATTGACGGCGTCCGGCGGCATCGCCGAGTTCGCCGGCACGTTGCTGCAGGGCTATGCGTTCCAGAGTGCTCCGGGTGTCGGGATCAGCGCGGGCGCCGCACTCGTTCCGGAGCCGTAAAGCATCGCCCTGTTGGGCCTGGGTCTGGCCGGATTGGCGCTGATGCGCAAGCACTGCGCCTGACCGCAACGGTCGGCTGGTCAACGTGGCTATCCGGCGTCACCGCTCGATGTGGACGTTTCCTTTTTCGGGCGACGGATGCGCGATCCGGGTCGCGCTGATTCGCGTCGTCGTATTGCGCGCGACACCCGCATCGTTCCTTCGCCGGCGTCGCATCTCCGACCTCCGCGAGCACGACAGACTTGCCCAAATTTTTGGGCTCTGCGACCCTCGACCTCTTGGTGGCAAGGCGCCACCCACCGAAAGGAAGCCGATGTCCCGCTCGCGTTTTCTCGTAGTTGCCATCCCGCTCGTCGGAGCCTCGTTGATGCTCGGCTCCTGTGGCAACGATGACGGCGGTCCTCCGCCCGTCGTTGCGGCGCCCGCGGCCACCTGCGTGGCGCTGGCCAGCGACGGCACCAGCGTCGTCGTCGGCTCCAACCTGTCCGGCGATCCGGCACTGCCCGAGGCGGCTTCCGGCTATCGCGTCGGGCTCAAGACAGCCTTCGCGAAGAAGTTCATGGTCACGACCTCCAACGCCTTTGCGAGCGCCGCGGGATGCGCCACGCTGCTGAAGGGTGGCAGCGCCGCCGACGCGGCGGTCTCGGTGCAGGCGGTGTTGGGCTTGACCGTTTCTGAAGCGACCGGTCTGGGCTCGGGCGGCTTCATGCTGTACTAAGACGCCAACCGGAAGACGGTGCAGTCCTACGACGGTCGCGAGTCCGCGCCAGCCGCCGCGACGGTCAACTACCTGCGCTACATCGACGACGTCACCAACCAGACCGTGCCCCGGCCCAATGCCCGTGCGAGCGGTCGCTCGATCGGAACCATCGGCGTGCCGCGGCTGATCGAGGCCGTGCAGCGCGACCACGGCAAGCTCGCGTGGAAGGACTTCTTCGGCGACGCGATCGCCCTGTCGACCAACGGTTTCAAGATCGGAGGTCGTCTCGCGGCCGCGATCTCGTCCAACGCGGCCAGCCTCAAGCGCGACCCCGAGGCGACGGCGTACTTCTTCAACGCGGACGGCACGCCGAAGGCGCTCGGTACGGTCCTGACCAATCCGGCCTACGCGCAGTCGCTGACGCTGATGGCCGCCAACGGCGCCGACGCAATCATGACCGGCTCGATCGCCGTGGACATCGTCGCCAAGATCGCCGTGAGCGCGGCGACCGACGGCACGCCGACCACGCCCGGCAAGACTACGGTGGCCGACCTCGCCGCCTACCAGGCGAAGCTGCGCGATCCAGTCTGCACGACCTATCGCGCGTATTACGTCTGCGGCATGGGGCCGCCTACGTCGGGCGGCATTACCGTGGCTTCGGCGCTCGGCATCCTCGAGAACTTCAACCTCGCGCTCAACAAGCCGACGGCGATCGATCTCGAAGGCGACCATCCCACGGTACTGGGTGTCCATCTGATCAGCGAGGCCGAGCGTCTCGCCTATGCCGATCGCGACAAGTACGTCGCCGATACCGACTTCGTGCCCTTGCCCGGCAACAGCGTGAACACGTTGCTGAACAAGCTCTACCTGCAGAGTCGCGCCGGGCTGATCAACTTCGGCACGAGCATCGGCACCGCACAGGCCGGTAACCTGGGACCGGTCTCGTTCGGGGTCGACACCATCACGGTCGAGCACGGCACGAACCAGTTCACGATCGTCGACAGCGACGGCAGCGTGTTGACCGCGACCACGACGGTCGAGTCGAGCATGGGCTCGTTCCACATGACGCACGGCTTCCTGCTCAACAACCAGCTCACCGACTTCTCGGCGACGCCGACGGACGCCAATAGCGCGCTGATCGCCAATCGGCTCGCCCCGAACAAGCGGCCGCGCAGCTCTATGGCGCCCACGCTGATCTTCAGGATGAATGCGGACGGCAGCCGTGGCGACTTCTTCATGGCGACCGGCTCGCCGGGCGGCGGCACGATCCCCCAGTACGTCCTGAAGACGGTGGTCGGCGTCCTCGACTGGGGGCTCGACGCGCAGCAGTCTTCCGGCCTGGTCGACTTCGGCGCGAGCAACAACCCGACCACGACGGTCGGCGGCGAGCACCCGAACGTCGACATCACCAACAATGGCAACAACGATCCGCTGATCACGGGCCTGCGGGCGCTGGGCCACACGGTGTCCACGGCGGCTCAAGCCAGCGGCGTCAATTCGATCATTCGCGTGCAGTCCAACGGCGCGCCGGCACTCGCGGGCGGGACAGATCCGCGTCGCGAAGGCGTCGTGCTCGGGGACCTGTTCCTGCCTTGACGAAGACTCCGGCTGATGCCGTCAGCCCAGCATCGGCGACATGCCGGGGTCGCCCTTCTCCATCGCAAGTCGGTAGGCAGCGCGCGCGCCGACGCGCTGCAGGTAGGCCTTGATGTGGACGAAGGGTGTCAGGTCGAGCGGATAGAAGTGACGCATGGTCGTCAGCGAGAAGACGGTCATGATGTCCGCGATGGTGAACTGCTCGCCCGCCAGCCAGGTCGCTTCTTCCAGCCGGTCGTCCATGTATCGCAGCGCGCGATCCAGGCGGCCTCGCATCGCGACCCGCGTCGGGTTGTCGTCTGGCAGGCTCAGGCGATTCAGGATCATGTTGCGACCCATGCCCGGTTGCAGGTTGCCGTTGGCGAAGTGCAGCCAGTACAGGTATTGCGCGAAGTCCGGATGCGACGGGGCGATCGTCAGGCGCGCGCCGTCGTGCTTCGCCACGATGTAGTCGACAATCGCGCCCGACTCGGCGAGCGTGAGGGCGCCTTCGGTGATGACCGGCGCGGCGCCGATCGGATGCAGGGCCTTGTAGTCCGGCATCGCGAGCATCGTCACCGGATCGCGGTTGTAGCACTTCAGTTCATAGTCCAGGCCCAGTTCCTCGCAGAGCCAGACGATGCGTTCGGATTGGGATTTCTTCAGATGATGGACGGTCAGCATGGGTAGCGATTTCCGGTGGGTGAGGTGGACGCACTATCGCATTCTCCTTGGGGCCATCGCGGGTCTCGTCGTCGGTGGGTGCGCGCACCTCGCCGATCGGCCTTCGTCGTCGTACCGGCTGGACCAGGCGGTGCGTTCGCAGCCCATCGTGCTGATCGGCGAGGTGCACGACAACGCCGAACAGCATCGCCTGCGCGCGGAGGCATTGCGTGCATTGCTCGAGACCGGTGCGCGTCCCGCGTTGCTGATGGAACAGTTCGACCGCGAGCGCCAGGATGACCTCGACCGCGTCCTGGTGCGGCCCGGCATCACGCCCGACGACGTGATCGCGGCCGCGACCACGGGTGACCCCGCGATGCGGGGCTGGTCGTGGCCGCTGTACCGGCCCTATCTCTCGCTGGCGATCATCTATCGGTTGAAGGTCGTCGCCGTCAATGTCTCGCGCGCCGACACGCGCCGGATCGTGCAGGACGGTCTCGGCTCGCAAGGCTTCGATGCGAGCGTGCCGTCGGATATCCGCGCGCCGCAGTCGGAGGCGATCGTCGAGGGCCACTGCGGCATGATCGATGCGACCCTGGCCGCGAAGATGTCCGACGCGCAGGTGGCCCGCGATCAGTTCATGGCACGCGAGATCGAGGCCTATCCGGAAGGCGCTGTTCTGCTGGCCGGCAACGGTCACGTCCGCATGGATATCGGCGTGCCGCGATGGCTGCCGGCGACGACGCGCGCGCACAGCGTGGCCATCGGCCTGCTCGAGGCGGACGACCCGAACACAGCGGCCTTCGACGTGGCGATCCTGACGCCGGCGCAGCAGAGGCCCGATCCCTGCGAGGCGATGCGGGTGCCCCGGTCCCGTTAGCGCGCCCGCATCCAGCGCGACCGGACCGATCGCTCGATCGTCCGGTCCTGCGTGACGATGTCGCCTCCGTCGAGGGAAGCCTCGTTCGTCGCCGTGTCGCGGGTGTCGTTCGAGCTGCGACACAGCCAGCGCATCGCCGTGTCTTCCCATCGCAGCAACGCATAGAGCAAGGCCGAGAGCAGGAGTCTGCCTCCGCCGAGCAGGGCCAGCATCGGTAACCAGGTCATGAGGGGTGAATGCGCGCCGCCTCGCCTGGCTTCGGCGAGCGCGTGCGTATCACGGTTCGATTGCGTAAAAGCGTGGCCCCCGTGGCGTCAAGATGGTGTTGAGATCGAGAGGGGCGCCGTCAAGACGGCCTGAAGCTTTCGCTGACACTTTCTTGATGCCGCTCGCTCGACTCGAAACACGACCTTGAGACGGCTTCGCTTAACGTTGCACGAGCGCTCCGTGCCAGGCATTGCCCGGAGTCGACCACGCGAGAACCGACGGATCGTCATGAAGAATTTGGGTGCAGGTCGCTTTATCGGCATTGCGTATCGGCAGGATTCCCTCGCGATCGTGACCATGGCGCAGGGGTGTCGCATCAGCGACGCCTGCTTCCCCGCGACGACGATGAGTGCGGAGGCGATCCGCATCTACCTAAGCGACCAGGAAGGAGCGGTGGGCGTGGCCGTGGACAGTGCGTTGATAGGGCTTGCGCTGGGTCTCGGCCGAAATACGCTGGCGACGACCACGCTCGTCGCCTCGTCGACGGCCGGTTCGGCCGAGATGCTCGCGCGCTACGCGGGCCACGCGCTATGAAGCTCTCGCGATGAAGCTTCATTTCACCGCCATCCAGCGCAAGCTGGCGGATCGCGACCAGCACGAGGCGGTCGCAGCCGACCTCGCGCGCGTCGCAGGCTGGCTGCAACCGCAACTCGTCCTCGTCGATGCCGATCCGCGCACGGTCGACGACGCGTTGCGGAGCGCGGCGGATGCGATCGGACCGGCGCACGGCATCGACCCGGCGCTGATCTTCGATGCGCTGCGGCGCCGCGAGCAGGCGGCGTCCACCGCGCTGGGTGCGGGCTTCGCGATACCGCATGCGCGCCTGCCGGGCATCGAACGACCAGTGACCGCGTTCGTCCGCCTGCGTCGTCCGATCGCGTTCGGCGCGACCGATGGTCTGCCCGTGTCTTACCTGCTCGTGATCGTCGTGCCGAGGGACGGTGCGGATGTCGATCATCTGCGCATGCTGTCGCTGATCGCCGAGCTGTTCTCGCAACGCACTTTCAGGAAACGGATCGGTGCCGCGACCGACACTCCCGCTGCGCAATCAGCGTTCGCCGAGGGCATCGCGACCTTGCTTCAAGGTGCGCATGCGGGGCGGGTGTTCCCCTAGCTATCCGCTGGATCGCTTCAGCTCGCGACCAGGCTCGCCCCGATGTTGATCGACAACGCCAGGATGCTGGCGTTGAAGAAGAACGACAGCACGGCCTGCGCCAGCACGGCCTTGCGCATCGATCGGTTACCCGGCGCGATCTCGGCCGTCTGCGAGGCCACCGCGATCGTGAACGAGAAGTACATGAAGTCCCAGTAGTCGGGTTTCAGGCCTTTCTCGGGAAAGATCAGTGGCGGCGCCTTCACCGTGTCGGTGAGGTAATAGAAATGCGCGTAGTGAAGCCCGAAGACGGTGGGGATGAGAAACCACGAACCGATCACCGTCGCCGCGGTCAGCGCGATGTGGAAGGGATGATGGATCGCACCGGCCTTGGCGGTCGCAAGTTCGAGCACGATCGCGGCCAGGCTCATCACGGCGGCCAGCGAGACCGCGGAGAGCACCACATACGCGCTCTCGTCCTGGCGCGCGGCGAAGTCCCGCACGTCTTCCTCGTCGGCGCGGATCATCATGATCCAGATCACCGCGAGATAGAACCACGTCGCCACGTTCCAGCCCACCAGCGTGTGCGTGAGCCCGTCGCCTTCGGGCATCGGCAACGCGAGGGCCGCGACGACGCCGAGCACGAAGGCGTAGACCAGGCGCGGACGCGCGATATAGAAGCGACGGAGTGTCCTGATCTTCATGCGATGGGTGCCGATGGCGGAGTGACGGAGACGCGCATTGTGACCGCGTGGCGCCCGACTTCCGCGAGCCATCGCTTGCGCGCGATGGACGCCGCGTTCAACCCTTGCCGTGCGCGGTCATCAGTGCCGAGATGCGCCGCGCAGCCGTCTGCAGCGGCACCAGGAAGCGACGCTTCATCTCGGCGGCCGGCGTGCGGTTGGCCTGACCGCTGATGTTCATTGCGGCGATCGTCCGTCCGCTGGCGCCGACGATGGGCACCGCGATCGAGATCAGCCCCTCTTCGAGTTCCTGGTCGACCAGCGTCCAGCCCTTGCCGCGTGTGTCGTCGACGAGCGCCCGGAGACGCGTGATGCGGGTTTCCGTGCGTGAGGTCAGCGCCTGCAGCGCGGAACGCTTCAGCACGCCGTGCGCCTCGACGGGATCGAGGCCGGCCAGCAGCACCCGGCCCATCGAGGTGCAGTACGCGGGCAGTCGGCTGCCGATCGACAGGTTGATGGCCATGATCTTCTGCGTCGGGATGCGCAGCACATAGACGATCTCGCTGCCGTCCAGCACGGCCGCGGAGCAGCTCTCGTGCAACTGCTGCACGAGCCCTTCCATCACCGGCTCGGCAAAGTTCCAGAACGGCAACGACGTCAGGTAGGGATAGCCGAGCGAGAGGATGCGGGCCGTCAGGCTGAAGGCGCGTCCGTCGAGCTTCACGTAGCCGAGGTGTTCCAGGGTCAAGAGGATGCGGCGTGCCCCGGCGCGCGTCAGTCCGGCGGCATCGGCCACCTCGGTCAGCGTCAGCTCGCGGGCGCGGCCGTCGAACGCCTGGATGACGCGCAGGCCGCGTGCGAAGGCCTGCACGAAGCTGTCGCCGGGTGCCATCTGTGCGGTTGCGGCGACGGGGCCTGCCGCGACGGGGTTCGTCAGTGCCTTGCGAGGCATTCGGTGTGCTGTCGCGTTTGACGGTCTGGCATTGCAGCGTGCGTTCGAACGATTTCTACCAGGGTAGCGATCAGGGAAACCGCAGCTTGACGCTCCTCCCGACGGTCGCTATTCTTTGTTCATGGATCGAATCTTTGTTCGATCTGCGAACAATTTAAGCATGTCCCGAATGCGCTGGCAAGCTTCCGCCGGACCGGTGACGCGATTCGAACGAGGTGGCCTTGACCACCGCTGGAGACCACGCGCGTGATCGACAAGATCGTCCCCTCTGCCGCAGAAGCCCTGAAGGACGTCCCCGACGGCGCCACCGTGATGATCGGTGGCTTCGGCACGGCCGGCATGCCATCGCACCTGATCGACGCGCTGATCGCGCAGGGCGCGCGCGACCTCACGATCGTCAACAACAACGCCGGCAATGGCGAGACCGGCCTCGCGGCGCTGCTCAAGGCCCGGCGTGTGAAGAAGATCGTCTGTTCGTTCCCGCGACAGACCGACTCGCAGGTCTTCGACGCGCTGTATCGCGCCGGCGACATCGAACTCGAGCTGGTGCCGCAGGGCAATCTGGCCGAGCGCATCCGTGCGGCGGGTGCCGGTATCGGCGGCTTCTTCACGCCGACCGGCTACGGCACGCCGCTCGCCGAAGGCAAGGAGACGCGCGTGTTCCACGGCAAGCCGATGGTCTTCGAGACCGCGCTGCACGCCGATTTCGCGCTGATCAAGGCGCGGGTCGCGGATCGCTGGGGTAACTTGGTGTATCGCAAGACCGCGCGCAACTTCGGTCCGGCGATGGCGATGGCCGCGAAGTGCTCGGTCGTGCAAGTCGACGAGATCGTCGAACTCGGTGGGCTCGATCCCGAGATCATCGTCACGCCGGGCATCTTCGTGCAGCGCGTGGTGCGCATCACGATCTTGCCACTGGCCGTCGCGGCCTGACCGGAGATCGAACATGCCCGACACGAACGTTTCCCCGACCTGGACGAAGCTCAATCGCCAGCAGCTTGCCGCGCGGGTCGCGGCCGACATCCCCGACGGCGCGGTCGTCAACCTCGGCATCGGCCTGCCGACGCTGGTCGGCAACGCGTTGCCCGTCGGTCGCGAGATCATCCTGCACAGCGAGAACGGCCTGCTCGGCATGGGCCCGGCGCCGGCACCCGGCGAAGAGGACGAGGACCTCATCAACGCCGGCAAGCAGCCGGTCACGATCCTGCCGGGCGCGGCCTACTTCCACCACGCCGACTCGTTCGCGATGATGCGCGGCGGCCATCTCGACTACTGCGTGCTGGGTGGCTTCCAGGTCTCGCGGACCGGCGACCTTGCCAACTGGCACACCGGCGCGCCCGGTGCGATCCCCGCCGTGGGCGGCGCGATGGACCTCGCGATCGGCGCGCGCCATGTGTTCGTGATGATGGAACACCTGACGCGTGACGGGCACAGCAAGATCGTCGAGACCTGCACCTATCCGCTCACCGGCATTGGCTGCGTCGAGCGGGTCTACACCGACCTCGCGACGCTCGACATCACCGACGCCGGCATCGTGGCGCGCGACCTGGTCGACGGGCTGGGCTTCGAGGAATTGGAGCGACTGACCGGCCTACCCCTGGTCCGTCCGGGAGCATCCGCATGAGCGCGATCGCGACGCCGGTCGGTTATCGGCCATATGCGCCCGACACGCAGCCGCCCCATGCGGTCGATGCCTACGGCTCGACCCGCAAGCGCGCACCGTCGCAGCCCTTGATCGGGATGCCGCACACGTTGTCCGAGATCACCGGTCCGCGCTTCGGCAAGGCCGCGCTGCGAGCCGCCGATCAGGACATGACGCAGTTTGGAGGCGGTGCCGCGGTGGGCGAACGGATCATCGTCGGCGGTCGCCTGCTCGACGAGGACGGCAAGCCGATCCGCGATGCACTGGTCGAGATCTGGCAGGCCAACGCGGCGGGTCGCTACGTGCACGCGGGCGACCAGCACGACGCGCCGCTCGACCCGCACTTCAGCGGACTCGGTGCGACCGTCACCGACGACGAAGGTCGCTATCGCTTCACGACGATCCGGCCGGGTGCGTATCCGTGGCGCAATCATCGCAACGCGTGGCGGCCCGCGCACATCCATTTCTCGCTGTTCGGGAATGCGTATGCGCAGCGGCTCGTGACGCAGATGTATTTCCCCGGCGATCCATTGATGGCCTTCGATCCGATCTTCAACAGCACGGCCGATCGGGACGCGCGCGAACGCCTCGTCGCAGCCTTCGACTGGGACTCCACCGAAGAGGAGCACGCACTCGGGTATCGCTTCGACATCGTGCTGCGCGGTCGCGACCAGACGCCGATGGAAGCCTGATGACGCTGCACACGACCACCTCGCAGACCGTCGGACCCTATCTGCATATCGGACTCGCGCCGCGCAACTGCGCGGACATCGAGTTCGACGGACGCACCGACCAGCCGGACCGCATCACGGTCGAGGGGCAGGTGATCGATGGCGACGGCAAACCGCTGGCCGACGGCATGATCGAGATCTGGCAGGCCGATGCGGCAGGCCACTACGCGCATCCGCACGACCTGCGTTCGGGGCTGGCCGAGTCGGCGCGCTCCGCATCCGGCTTCGGTCGGCTGCCGACCGAGCACGAAGGTCGCTTCCGCTTCACGACCGTCAAGCCAGGCCGCGTGCCCGCGCCCGACGGCTCGTTGCAGGCGCCCCACCTGATCGTCGCGTTCTTCGCGCGTGGCCTCCTGAAGCACCTGTCGACGCGCCTGTACTTCGCCGACGAGGCCGCAGCGAATGCCGAGGACTTCGTGCTGCGGGCCGTGCCCGAGGCGCGCCGCGAGACACTCGTGGCGAGGCTCGAAGCACCGCTTGGTTATCGCTGGACGCTGACGCTGCAGGGCGCGCCCGAGAGCGAGACGGTGTTCTTCGCGATTTGAGCCGTATCGGTAGCAGCGCCTATGTCACGCGCCGAGTCGCGCTTGTACTGTGGCGCCGGCTTCGACGAGTACCACGAACAATTCCAGAGGAGACCTCGATGATTCGATTCCAACGACGTACCGCGCTGATCGCCGCCGCTCTAGTGACGGCGTTGCCGTTCCACGCCTTCGCGGCCGACACCATCAAGGTCGGCATCATCGCCGAGATGACCGGCGCGTTCGCCGACTTCGGCCAGCAGATGACGACCGGCGCCAAGGCCTACATGAAGGAACACGGCGACACCGTCGCCGGCAAGAAGATCGAGCTGATCATCAAGGACGTCGGCGGTCCCGCGCCAGATGTCTCGAAGCGGCTGGCCCAGGAACTGGTGGTCAAGGACAACGTCGACTTCATCGCGGGCTTCGGCCTGACGCCGAACGCGCTGGCCGTTGCCCCGATCTCGACCGAGGCGAAGAAGCCCACGATCATCATGAACGCAGCGACCTCGATCATCACGACCAAGTCGCCGTACCTGACGCGCGTGTCGATGACGTTGCCGCAGGTCACCGCGCCGCTCGGCGACTGGGCGTTCAAGAACGGCATCCGCAAGGTCTACACCGCGGTCGCGGACTACGGCCCCGGCTTCGATGCGGAAGGCGCGTTCAAGAAGAGCTTCACGGCGCAGGGCGGCCAGATCGTCGGCGAGGTCCGCATGCCGCTGACCAACCCCGACTACGGCCCCTTCGTCCAGCGTATCAAGGACACCAAGCCCGATGCCGTGTTCGTGTTCGTGCCGGCCGGCGAGTCGGCGGTTGGCTTCATGAAGGCCTATGCCGAGCGCGGCCTGGCGGCGGCCGGCATCAAGCTGATCGCCACGGGCGACATGACCGACGACGGCGTGATCGACGCGCTCGGCAGCAGCGCGGTGGGCGTCATCACGACGCACCACTACTCCGCGGCGCACGAGTCGCCGGAGAACA
>JANXTA010000048.1 GCA_025356395.1 Betaproteobacteria bacterium | reverse complement strand
ACCAGTCGTTCGTCGCGTTGCGCACGCGCCGGCCGCAGCTCAGGCTGATCACGACGCTGGGCATGCAGCCAGTAAGTCGACGGGGCGATCTGCATCACCTTGCAGATCGGCTCGATCGCGGCCTACTGCGATGCGTGCTCGACCCCGTGCTCGAAGACCATCCGCACGGCCCGCTCCATCACTTCAGGGCAGTACCTCGTTGTTTGTTCATGGCCCCATCCTCTCAAAGGCTGGAGCCGCCGGGAAAGCCGGAGCGGTTCGCACCATCGCTGGTCGCGAGGCGCTGCATCGTCGTGTTGTCAGCGGCCTGAGCCATAAGCGGCATCGCACAGATCGTCGTCGTGGCCACGGCGACGGCGATCGCGATCGCGATCAGTACGGCATGGAAGGTAACGCGCCCGGGCGCGAGCGTCGAAGGACATCGGTGGGTGGTCATGGTGTGCTTCCGTGAATGGATCGAGAACAGGCGCAGATGAGTTCAGGGTGCGACGGGCAAATCGGGTTCGCCGGATTCGATGCTGTAGCCTTGTCTTTGCTCGCGGACCAGGCATCCCACGAGCGCCGCACCGTCGTCGAAGTCGTGCAGGCGCCCGCTGAGGACGTGCTCGAGACGGCCGACGAGGCGATCGCGATCCGACGGATCGGTGATCAGCCTCAAGGCATACAGGCTGGCGGAAGTCATCGGGGATGGAGCCGTCATGGTCGGGCTGGGTGGACAAGCGATGAGCGAGTGTTGCCGGACGCGTGCCTCCGGGTCGTCACGAAACGGTCCTGGATCGGTCCTGCTTCGGGCCGACCGCTCGCCATGACGACGGCATCGAGCGCGGTCCTGCATTTCGGCGCGTATCGACTCGACATCGCCGAATCGCGGTTGACGTGCGACGGCTTGCCGGTGGTCTTGCGACCCAAGGCCTTCGATCTGCTCGCGGCGCTCGCACGACGGCCGAATGAGCTCGTCACGAAGGACGAGCTGCTCGACACCGTGTGGGGCCGGCGCTTCATCACCGAAGGCGTGATCAAGTCGACCGTCGGAGAACTCCGCAGCGCCCTCGGGGACGACGCCCGGCAGCCGCGATGGGTCGAGACGGTGCCGCGGCGCGGCTATCGCTTCGTCGGTTCGCTGCATGCGGGACCGGGGGAGACAGCGGCTCCTCCCGCATCGTCGTTCAACCCCGAACGTCCGACGACATGGATGCTCGGCAACGTGCCCGACTCCCTGCCCGACCCGATCGGCCGTGCCGAGGCGCTGGCGTCCATCGCGGCCCTGCATCGCCACCATCGGCTCGTGACGATCTGCGGTCCGTCGGGCGTGGGCAAGACGCGGATGGCGCTCGCGCTTTGCGCGGCGCGGCGGACCGCGATGCGGGACGGCGTGTGGTTCGTCGAGCTCGCATCGATGGCTGCCGACGCGACCGACGTCGCGATGCTGTGCACGTCGATCGCGCAGGCGCTGCGTCTCGATGCGACCGCCGGCAGAAGCATCCAGTCGCTGGCGATCGCGCTCAATCCGCTCTTCCTGCTTCTGGTCCTCGACAACGCCGAGCACGTGCTGCACCCGCTGGCGGAGGTGGTCGCGGGACTGCTCGCGGCAACCCGTTCACTGCATCTCGTGGTGACCAGCCAGGAGCCGCTGCGCACGAGCGATGAGCAGGTCTATCGTCTGGCCCCGCTGGCGTTGCCCGCGCTCGGCGACGACCTCGACGAAGACCGCCTGATGGCGAGCGGCGCCGTGCAGCTGTTCGTGCAGCGCGTGTCCGCACGCCTGCAGGGCTTCGCGCTCGCGCCGCAACAGCAGCGGGCCGTGGCGGCCATCTGCCGCGCGCTCGACGGCATGCCGCTCGCGCTGGAGCTGGCCGCCGCGCGCGTGCCGCTGCTCGGCGTCCACGGCATCACCGATCTCCTGCTCGGCGACGAACACGACGCCCGTCTGTCGTTGCTGACCGGCGGTTCGCGCACGGCGGCGCCACGGCAACGCACGCTGCGCAACGCGATCGACTGGAGCCATAGCTTGCTCGACGAGACGCAGCAACGCGTCTTCCGACGTCTCGGCGTCTTCAACGGCGGCTTCTCGCTGGTCGGGGCGCAGTCGGTGTGCGCGGACGACGCGGTCGACGCGTGGCAGGTCCTCGATGCACTCGAAGCCCTGTTCGACAAGTCGCTGATCGAGACCGTCGCGGTCGACGGCATGCCGCGCTTCCGAATGCTGGAGAGCCTGCGAACGTTCGCGCTCGAACGTCTGGTCGAAGCCGGCGAGGACGCGCCGATCCGTGACCGGCATGCGGCATCGCTGATCGCCTTCTGGGCCGCGGCCGACGAAGGCGCGCTTGACGAACCGGCGCTGGCCTGGAGCGAGCAGCACGGCATCGAGATCGACAACCTGCGCACGGCCTTGCGCCACGCGGACGAACAGATCGACGGCGATGCGCTGGTGTCACTCGTCGCCTATTCCACCTTGTTGTGGTGCCGCGTCGGACTCGCGGCCGAAGGGCGGGCCTGGTGCGATCGGGCGCGCCTGCGTCTTGCCGCCGATGACGCCGGACCGATGTCGGCACGCATCGATCTCGCCGTGGCCGCCCTGTCTCTGTATGGCCATGCCTATCCGCCACACGAAGGCATCCTGCACGCGGAGCGTGCGGCCGTCGGGTTGGCGGCGCAGGGCGACTTCGCACGGACCTACTTCGCGATCTACGCCGGCTTCCAGTCGGCGGTGCGCGGCCAGGTCGTGTTCGACCGCTCGGCCATCCTCGAGCGCATGGCCGCTCTAGAACAACCGACGTGGAGCGATGTGCTGCGCCGCTATCTGCGCGGCGGACGCGGCTACGACCGCCGACTGGCGGGCGACGCGGTGGCCTACCTGTCCTACTGCCGCAGCGAGCTCGCGCTGTGCCAGGCCCTCGGTGCGGTGTCGGAAGGCTGGATCGCCGCACAGGGACTGATGCTGGCCGAGCAGGACATGGGTCATGCCGACACGGCCATCGCGATCGGCCAGGATGCGATCGACGAAATCAGGGCGCGCGGCCGACTGCGTCAGAAGCCGATCATCCTCGCGCTGTGGACCACGATGGTGGCCGAGCAGGGACAGGTGGAGCGCGCGCGACGCGCACTGGCCGAGACCTTGCCGATCCTCGAAGGGACGGATAGCCGCTGGATGGCGCACGTCGCGCTCGCGTGGCTCGCGACCCACGAGGATCGCGACGAGGCGGCGGCGCGCGTGGTCGGCTGGCACGCCGCATCGCTGGCGTCCGGTCGCGCGACCGGATCGGGTGCGTACATCACCCGGTCGTTGAACACGTTGACTCAACGGTTGAAGCGAAGACTCGGTGCGGCAGCGTTCGCACGATCGCACGAAGCCGGCAACGGGTTGGACGACGCAGCTGCCGAGCAACTCGCGCTCGGTTGAAACGCACCGCCGTGCGTCGACCGCAAAATCGGATGCGGCGCAAGGACGCGATCGCGCGGGCGGGCACTGGTCATCGGCTTTCGGCTGGATCATCAGACCAATGTACGGCACCGTGCATAGCAACTCACATCTCTTCGCTAGCGTCTTACAAAAGGTCGATACGTTTCGGGACGGCCGACCAACAAGCAGAGTTTTCATGTGCGAAGCCTGCGACGCATTGGTGACTGGAGTCCCCCTGGTCGAATCACACCCGGCCCTGCAACGTGTCGGGATACCGACCCGGACCGACGACCACGCGTGGAACATCGATTTTCGCTGCGCGGACTGCAGCACGCGCTGGCACTCCCTGCTGGACCCCGATGACCGCAAGGCCGACTTGGCTGGTGCGATTCGGCGCCAGCCAAGTCGGCGGCTGCATCGCCCGGTTCCCACCATCCTGCGGCTGTAGTCCGGTGTGGCCAAATGGCCGAAAGTCGAACGCGATGCCAGGACGTCCGCGTCTCACCTCATCCAGACCGACCCACGCACCAGGACCCAAGAGATCTGGCGACCGTTGCCGGAAAAATATGCGGCCAGGTCACGCGGATACGTGCCGATCAACGCCAGTGCCCGACGCAGTCGGCCGCCGTTGACCTGGAACCGCCGGGTCCAGTAGTCGAGTTCCCACGCTTCGGCGATCGACACGATGGTCGTGTCCGCCGGTTTCCATTCCATCAACTCTTTTTGCATGCGCGCCTCCACGTTCAGAAGTGAGAAGGCTGATTCACGCCGGGCGCGGCGGTCATCGGCGCGAATCCGAGGCCGCTGTCAAACTTTCCAGAACATCCCAGGGATCGACATCGATCACATCGCGTCGACTCGCTGCACTTCCCGATGCGCCGGAGCGCGCGTCAGGAAGTCGCCTTCATCATGTCCGAGACCTTGAACACCAGAGCGTCCAGCGTGAAGGGCTTGGTGAGCAGCTCCATGCCCGGCTCGAGATGGCCGTTTCCAACGGCGGCGTTCTCGGCGTAGCCGGTGATGAAGAGCACCTTAAGGTTGGGCCTGATGGCTCGCGCCGCGTCCGCCAACTGACGTCCGTTCATGCCGTTCGGCAGGCCGACGTCGGTGATCAGCAGCTCGATCTTGGCGCCCGATTGAAGGATCTTGATGCCCGCGGCGCCGTCGCCCGCGCCGAGCACGGTGAAGCCGCGTTCGTCCAGCGCTTCGTCGATCAGGTGGCGGATGGTTGCTTCGTCGTCGACGACGAGGACGGTCTGTCCGCTCGCGCCTTCCGAAGCCTTGGCGACCTGTTCCAGTTCGATGTCCTCGGCATCGCCGTGATACCGGGGCAGGTAGATACAGATGGTCGTGCCGCTGCCCAGCTCCGAATAGATGCGGACCTGGCCACCGGACTGGCGCGCGAATCCATAGACCATCGACAGGCCGAGGCCGGTCCCCTGGCCGATCGGCTTGGTGGTGAAGAAGGGCTCGAACGCGCGATCGATGATCTGGCTCGACATGCCAATACCGGTATCCGTCAGGCACACGGACAAGTACTGGCCCGGCACGAGATCGCGCTCTTTCGCGGCGCCATCGTCGAGCCATTTGTTGGCCGTCTCGACGGTGATGCGCCCGCCGTGCGGCATCGCATCGCGGGCGTTGATGCAAAGGTTCAGCAATGCGTTTTCGAGTTGTCCCGCATCGATGTTCGCAGTCCAGAGGCCTGCTGCACCCACGACCTCGATGGTGTTCGCGGGGCCCACCGAGCGACGCAGCATGTCCTCGAGGCCGGCGATCAATCGGTTGATGTCGGCCGGCCTCGGATCGAGCGTCTGTCGGCGTGAGAAAACGAGCAGCCGCTGCGTCAGTGATGCCGCGCGACGGCCGGCTCCCTGCGCGGCGAGGATGAAGCGATCGAGATCCTCGATCCGGCCGCGAGCGATGCGGGCCCGCAGCAGTTCGAGGTTGCCCATGATGCCGGTGAGCAGGTTGTTGAAGTCGTGCGCGAGACCGCCGGTCAGCTGGCCGACGGCCTCCATCTTTTGTGATTGCCGCAACGCTTCCTGCACCTCTTCGCGTTGGGCGATGGCCTCGGCGACACGTTGCTCGAGCGTTCGATTCAACTCGCGGACTTCGGATTCGGCGTTCTTCCTGGTCGTCACGTCGATCGCCGACCCCACCAGCCCGATGATGTCGCCAGCGTCGTTGAACAGTGGCGCCTTGGTCGACAGCCAGGTCGCGGCGACTCCATTCGCCAGCCGCACCTCTTCCTCGACCTGTTCGGCCACGCCGCTTTCCATGATCCGACGATCGGTCGCCATCACGCGGGCTGCCTGGGCCTTGTCGTCGAGGAATTCGATGTCGGTCTTGCCGACATAGAACGCCGGCGGCTTGCCGATCAGCTGGGTAGTGCCGTTGTTGCCCACCAGCAATCGGCCCGCGAGATCCTTGGCGAACACCACACCGGGAACGGCCGCGGTGAACGACTTGAGCAATTCGACCACGCGGTCGCGTTCGGCCTCGGCCGCGCGTCTCGCACTGATGTCGAGGAGCACGCCGGGAAAACGCAGCGCCCTCCCCTCGCCATCGAGCTCGACCCGACCGGTCGCCTCGACCCACCGGCGCACGCCATCATGCTGGAGAACGCGGTACTCGCAGCGGTAGGGGCCTCCCAGCCGCAGTGCCTCGTTGATCGCATCGCCGACGCGAACTCGGTCGTCGTCATGGATGGACGCCACGACCTGGTTCAGCGGCAGTCCCGTGCGACAGAGTTCCGGCGACAACCCGAACGATCGCGCGAACAGGTCGTCGGCCACGAACTTGTCGCCGGGCACGTCCCAGACCCAGGTGCCGACGATCGTCCCGGCCGACAGCGCGAGTTGCAGGCGTTCGGCGGCGCGATAGTCCTCGCTCACCGCCAGGAACGTGCAGATCGCCCCCTGCAACTCACCACCGCTGCGGATCGGGAAGGCCCAGTACTCGACCGGCAGCGGCGGGCTGCCGTCGACCGGGAAAAAGAGCTCATCCCTGACATGCGCTGGCGTGCCGAGCAGGGCGCAGCGATAGATCGGACAATCGGTCACGTCGTAGGGCGACCCATCGGCGTGGCGCGCATGGATGACGTCGTGCAACTTGCGGCCCAGCGCGTCCTCTTCGCTCGCGAAGCCCATCATCCGCACGAACGCGGCATTGCAGATCGTGGTCACGCCTTCGCGGTCCACCGCGTAGAAACCCTCGACCATCGAATCGAGCAGCAAGCGAATGTTGGTCTGGCTGCCGCGCAGGGTCTCGGTCGCGAGGCGGTCTTCGGTTCGATCGCGCATCATCTTGACGAAGCCGACCGCTGCGCCGGCGCCGTCCCGCAGCACGGTGATGCGGGTGTTGGCCCAGAACGTCTCGCCGCTCTCGCGCACGTAGCGACGTTCGTCCTCGCCACTCCCCGTGTCGAGTGCGGATCGCATCTCGATGGCCAGGCAACCGGCCGCACGATCCTCGTTCGTACAGATGCGATCGAGCGGCTGGCCGAGCATCTCCTCTTCCGTCCAGCCGAGCAGCTGCCGTGCCCCCAGATTCCAGGTCGTGACCCAGCCATTGCGATCGGTAGCGATGATCGCGAAATCCAGGGCGCTGTCGATGATCCAGCGATTGAGGGCTTGGTCGGACACTGTCCATCCATCAGGGGTTGCGGCAGATCGCAGCGTCCTACCCGCCGCGGAGATGGAATATACCCAGCGCATCGACCGTGAGGAAGCGGCACCCACGCGATCTTCCGCGTTCGATGCGAGCGCGCCACGCTCTGTCGTTTCCCATTGCTGCGCAAGTGCGCATCGGTGCGACGCGCGGCACGGAATTCGGACAAGTACGCGATACGCTGCGACACCTTTCGCCGCCGCCATCCGACCCGATGATCCCTGCGTTTTTCCGCACAACCTGCCCCCCATTTCTGGTTCTTCGCCCCCGGCTGCGTCGCGGTCACCGCGGGCGTCCTGCTGCACGTCTCCATGTTCTGGATGGGCCACGACATGGGCTTCCATCTGGTGCAAATGCCGATGGGCACCGGGATGATCGCGGGCATGAGGATGATCGTCGTCGGCATCGGGCTCGCCTGCTACGGACTGCTGCCCCGCACGCCGCAGGTCGCGACGGCACGGCACCTCGCGTACACCGCGGCGGAGGACGCCCCCGCTGACCGCCGCGCACTGGCGCCTGATGATCGTGCTCAGCGCGGCCCTGGGTGATCGACGTGATGAAGCCGGCGAGCCTGGGCTTCGTGGTGCCCGCCGTTCGCAGCCCTGTGCTGGACGGTCGTCGGTTCGGTCGTTTGGGGTCTGCTCGCCGACGTGTATGTCCGCCGGTCCTCCATCCTGGTGTCGGCCGTGATGTTCGTGGGCACGTCGATCTGCGGCGCGATGCCGTCGTTCTGGTGGAACGTGGGCATGTGTTTCATGATGGGCGCAGCCACCGGCGGCATGCTGCCGGTGACCTACGCGCTACTCGCGGAGACCATGCCATCAGTGCATCGTGGCTGGGTCATGGTGCTGGTCGGTGGCCTCGGGGCGATCGGTGGCTACCTAGCCGCGAGCGGCTGCGCGGCGTGGCTCGAGCCCTTGTTGAGCTGGCGGATCCTGTGCTTCATGAATCTGCCGACCGGACTGCTGCTGATCGCACTCAACGCCTTCATCCCCGAGTCGCCGAAGTTTCTCCTCGCGATGGGCAGGATCGCCTAGGCGGACGCGACGCTACGCGCCTTCGGCGCGGTCGTGCGCGAGGAAGCGGCAAAGGGCGATCCCGTGGACCATCGCAATGTCGCCGACACGCGCGACATCGTCGGCAGTACCTGGGCCTTGAGCATCGCGGCGCTGTCGTAGGGACTGATCAACTTCGGGCTGCTGCTGTGGATGCCCCCACCTGATCGAGCGGGGCTACCACATGACGGTGTCGAGCGGGCTGCTCGCGTCGTCGGCGCTGATCGCGATCCCCACCGTCTTCGTCGCCGCCCTGGCCTACAGCCGCTGGGGCAGCAAGGGCGCCCTGCTCGCGTTGATCGTGATCACGGGCGCGGGCCTGCTCGGTCTCGTCCGGCTCGCACTCGCACCGCCCGGCAGCAGCAACCCGGTGTGGCCGATCGCGCTGATGATCATCGGCATCATCGGCATCAACGGCATCAACGGCATCATCGCCACGCTGGTGCCGTACGCGGCGGAGAGCTATCCGCTACGCATCCGTGCGCGCGCCACCGGGTGGATCGCCACGTGCACCAAGGGTGGCGGGCTGATCGCCCAGCTGCTGAGCCTGCTGGGACTGGTGCCGCCGCTGTTCATGGCGGCCCTGCTGATCCTGCTGCCGGTAGTCGTGTCGCTCGTGCTGGTGTGGCGCTACTGCGCCGAGACGCGCGGCCGCGACCTGCGCGAACTGGAACGATCGGGAGCGACCTGATGCCTCGACCGCGTCACTCGAACGGACGGGTCAACAGGCCGTAGATGGTACGGATGCCGTCGACGTAGTTGCCCAACCGCATGTTCTCGTTGCTGGCGTGCTGGTTGTTGTCGGCGTTGACCAGCGGAACGATCGCGAACGGCACCTGCAGTGCCTCGACGATCTCGGCCGTCGGGACCGTGCCGCCCATCATGCGGATCCTGACCGGCTCCGGCTTCGCACCGAAGGCCTCGGTCATCGCGCCATAGGCCCACTGGCCCACGGCCGAATCGATCGGCGTACCCGCCGCGTCGGCGCCTTCGGTCGCGTAGGTGAACGTGGCGAGCTTGTCGAAGCGCGCCCGGTCGTCGTCGGTCGGCAAGCCGGGTACCAGGTGATAGCCCTGCTTGCGGATGTGGTCCTCGATCAGCTTGCCGAGATACTTCGCGTCCGAGTCCGGCGTCGTGCGCAGGTCGAGTTCGGCAAGGGCCTGATCGGGGACGATGTTCGCCACCTTGTCGCCCACCGCGGCCGATGCCATCCCGCGCACGTTGAGCGACGGGTACTGCATGGCCTCCTGGTAGTTGGCGCCGACGCGGTCCGCCTTCGCGATGCCGATCCGCTTCTGCAGCGCAGCTTCGTCGTCCGGCACGGCGGCCATGATCTTTCGTTCGGCGGCCCCGAGCCTGACGTGGTCGTAGTAGCCGGGCACCGTGACGCGCCCCGTGTCGTCCTTCATCGACGCCAGCAGGCTGGCGAGGCGCTGCGCGGGATTGGGCGAGTAGTTGCCGTAGTGACCGCTGTGCAGCGACACCTTGGCACCGTAGACCGTTAGCCGCGCACTCGCGGCGCCGCGATTGCCGAATACCAGCGTCGGACGATTGGTCGCATGCATCGGACCGTCGTGGATGACGATGGCATCGCAGTGCAGCCGATCGAGATACGCACGCATGATCTTGCCGATGGACGGCGAGCCCTTCTCCTCCTCGCTGTCGAGCAATACCTCGACGTTGATCGCGGCGGCCGCGCCGCTCGCCTTCAACGCGTCGATGGCGGCGAGGAACATCATGATCGGCGCCTTGTCGTCCGCCGACGATCGCCCGAAGACGCGAAGTTCCGGATCGATCGCCCCGCTGAAGAGTTGCGCGGTGTCGACCTCCTGCCACTCCCCGTTCGCGCCGCGTCGCTTCAGTACCGGCACCCAGGGACTCTTCTGCTGCCATTGCGAGGCAATCACGGGCTGACCGTCGAGGTGCATGTAGAACAGCACCGTCTTGCGTCGGGCATCGGCGCCGGGCAGTTCGGCGAACAGCATCGGCTTGCCGTCGTTGGCGAACTGCTCGGTCTTGAAACCGCGCTTCTGGAACGCTGCCTCGAGCCAGTCGGCGTTCTTGCGGACATCGTCGGGCACGATCGCGTCGTTGGGGAGCGCCAGCAACTCGAGGTAGTCGCGGAAGCTCGCCTGGGCGACTTGCGCGGCGACCGCCGGCGCGAGTTCGCGGGCCTCGACGCCGATAGCGCCGAGCGCGAGGAGAAGAACGACTGCGGAAGCGACGGGAGGGCGCATGGGAATCGATCGTCCTGAAGGTCCGGGCGACGAAGGCCGTCCGGCGGAGCGCCAAAGTATCGCGCAACACCGCGCTGGCCAAGTGCGTCACGAAAGCTCACATCGATGAGCCGTTCGGACCGATCCCTTGTCGCACAGGCAGGTGAAGCATCGTGAAGCGGTCACCCGTCATTGGGTGGCGGTCGGCATCGAGGACGTCGGTCCGATCATCGAAGGAACCCATGAACCTCAACGTTCAGCAACGCAAGGTCGTCATCGCGGCCTTCCTCGGATGGACGCTCGACGCGTTCGACTTCTTCATCCTCGTCTTCACGCTCCCCGCGATCGCGGCGACCTTCCAGGTCCGCGTCCCCGACGTCGCCTACGCCATCTTCCTCACGCTCGCGATGCGCTTCATCGGCGCCTTCGTCTTTGGCCGGCTGGCCGATCGCTACGGTCGCAAGCCACTGCTGATGATCGACATCGTGTGCTTCTCGGTGCTCGGCACGATGGCGGCCTTCGCGCCCACGCTCGCCATCTTTCTCATCCTTCGTGCGTTGTTCGGGATCGCCATGGGCGGCGAATGGGGGCTGGGCTCGTCGCTCGCGATGGAGTCGATCCCGCCGGCCTCGCGCGGCCTCGTGTCGGGCATCCTCCAGTGCGGCTATCCGGTGGGCTACCTGCTCGCGTCGATCGTGTTCGGCGTTTTCTACGGACAGACGATCTTCGGCTACGAATTCGGCTGGCGTGCCCTGCTGCTGTTCAGCATCGTGCCGGCGCTGGTCGTGCTGTTCATCCGCTCGCACGTTCCGGAATCACCGGCGTTCGAAGCGGCACGCTCGCAACCCAAGGCAGGCTTCTTCACGACACTGGCCGCGAACTGGAAAGTCGCGCTGTACGCCATCGCGCTGATGATGTTCTTCAACCTGTTCAGCCACGGCACGCAGGACCTGTACCCCACGTTCCTGCAGAAACAGCATCACTTCGATACGCACACGGTCAGCCTGATCTCGATCGTCGGCAACCTCGGGGCCATCGTCGGCGGCCTGCTGTTCGGCTACGCGTCGGAGAAGATCGGCCGCGTCAACGCGATCACCATCGGCGCACTGCTGGCCCTGCCGGCGATCCCTTTGTGGGCCTACAGCGCGACGCCGGTGATGCTTGCCGTGGGGGCCTTCACGATGCAGTTCGCGGTGCAGGGCGCGTGGGGCGTGATCCCCGTGCACCTCAACGAGATCGTCCCCGGTGCGGTGCGGGCGACACTGCCCGGCTTCATCTACCAGGCGGGCAACTTCCTCGCGTCGTACAACGGACCGTTTCAGGCCAGGCTGGCCGAGTCGCCGGGGAACACCTACGGCTATGCGCTCGCACTGGTGGTCGGCATCGTCGCGGTCGCCATCGCGATCCTGATCCGCTTCAGTCCCGAGCGACGCGGTGAAGCGATGACGATCGGGGAGCCGGTTGCTGCGAGGCGTTGAGTCGTGCTCATTCCGCGATGACGAGTTCGGATGGGACGCGTTCATCCTGCTCGCAGGCATTCGCGATGGGCTTCGTTCTCATGGCGGACTGCCACACGGCGAGCAGCGGCGTGATCGCGGCCGACGAGAGCGGCTTCGAAAAGTAGTAGCCCTGCCCTTCGTCGCATTGCAGCTCGCGCAGCTTGGCGAGTTGCGCTTCGGTCTCGATCCCTTCCGCGACCAGCGACTTGCCGAGGGCACGGGCCAGCGCCACGATCGATCGGACGATCTCGTGCCCCTTGCCGTCGTCCGTCATCCGCTCGACGAAGCTGCGGTCGATCTTGAGCGTGTCGAACGGCAGGCTGTGCAGACAACTCAGCGACGAGTAGCCGGTCCCGAAGTCGTCGATGGACAACTTGATGCCCATGTCGGCCAGGCGCTGCATCACCGGGATGACGCCCGCCGCATCCATCAGCACGCTCTCGGTCACTTCGATGTTGATCTGCTGGGGGCGAATGCTGCGCAGGAGCATGGTGTTCGCGATGTAGTCGACGAAGCCGGAGTGCGCGAGCTGTACGCCGGACACGTTGATGTTCATGGTCAGCGGCGACGAGTCCTCTTCGGGACCGGCCCGTGCCTCCCATTCCTTGAGTTGCTGGCAAGTCTTGTCGAACACCACTTCGCCCAGGGCGACGATCAATCCGGCTTCCTCGGCGATCGGAATGAAACGGCCGGGGTCGATCATCCCTTTCTCGGGATGGTTCCAGCGCACCAGCGCCTCGAAGCCGAGGAGGTACATGTTGCGCAAGCTGAACAGCGGCTGGTAATAGACGACGAGCTGGTCGTGGATCATGGCCCGACGCAATTCGCTCTCGAGCTGCAGTTGCGCCGACACCTGCTCGTGCAGTGTCGTGTCGAAGACGGCGTACTGCGCCTTGCCGTTCGCCTTGGCCTTGTACATCGCGATGTCCGCATCGCGCAGCACGTCTTCGGTGGTGGCGTATCCCATCGAGCTGAACGTGATGCCGATGCTCGCGCTCGTGGTGACCTCCGTCGAGCCGAGCTGGACGGGAAGCGCGATGGAGGCAAGCAGGCGTGCGGCAAGTTCCAGGGCCAGGTCCAGCGTGCACAGGTTCTCGAGCAGGATGGCGAACTCGTCCCCACCCAGTCGCGCGATGACGTCGCGACCTCGCAGGCATGCCTGCAACCGCGCGGCGACCGTGGTCAGCAAGACGTCTCCCGCCTTGTGGCCGAGGCTGTCGTTGATGACCTTGAAGCGATCGAAGTCAAGATACATCACCGCGAACTGCCAGGGCTGCGGTTCGTTGGACGCGTCGATCGCGCGCTTGAGGTGAACGTTGAAATGCGCGCGGTTCGGCAGTGCGGTCAGCGCGTCGTGATGGGCCACGTGATGCAGCTGCGACTTGGCGGTGTGACGGGCCGTGACGTCCTGGATCTGGAAGATCAGGCAGCGGGAACCCGGCGACCAGTCGCTGAAGAACGAGACGCTGAGCGCGCACCACACCACGCGTCCACTTTTGTGCAGCAACCTCAACTCGAGCTGGGTCGGCGCCGCGGCGTCGTGGACGAGGTGATGGACCTCGGCCAGCAACTGGCCGAAGTCCTCGGAGTGCGCAAAGACCTTGACATCGCGGCCGGCCAGCTCTTCGATCGTCATGTCGAGCATGGCGCAGAGCGAGTCGTTGACCTGCAGCAGGCTGCCGCTCGTCGATACCAGCACCATTCCGATCGCCGCATGCGTGAAGGCGCTGTGGAAGCGGCTCTCGCTCGCCTTCATTTCCTTGAGGTGCTGCGCGGCGGCGATCGACTCGTGCTTAATCGAGCGCTGGCGGAAGTAGAAGTGCAGAGTCGACAGGAACATGCCGATGATCGGCACGCCCACGACGATCGCGGTCCAGCCGAAGGTCTTGAAGCTCAGGAACATCAGCCCCGAGATCGCCGCCGAGCAGACATAGGCGATGGCGAGCCAACCCGCGTTGCGGACCGACGCGATCGCGCTGATCTTCTCGCTGATCTTGAGCGCGATCAGGGTCCGGATCACATGCGAGTGGACCACCGCATAGGCGGCAGCGAAGGACAGGAGGACCAGCAGCAGCATCGATGTCTGCGCGGAGTGGCTCAGCAGATCGCGCACGACCGCGAAGCCTTTGCCGCAGATCAGCATCGCGGTCGCCGCCATGGCCGGACCGCCCAGCCGACTGGTCCAGCGCTTGGAGGTCCGGAAGGAACCCACCGCGCCTTCGACCGCGGCGGCCAGGCAAGCCGCGGCGGGACCGAACACCAGGAGCATCAGGAAGATGAAGATCTCAGCCTCGGCGATCGACGTCTTGGCGCCCGGGATCTTGACGGTGAACAAACCGGTCAAGCCCACCACCGTCAAGCCGATCAGCGTTTGGGCGACCAGCCAGGCACCGCCTTCGATGATGGATCCCACCGAATAGGTGACGCTGAAGACGCCGGTCACGAACATCGTCCACCAGTAAAGGCGGGCGTTGCGGTTGTAGTCGGCCATGTCGATCACGGCGGGTTCCTGCAGGCGATGGGGATGCAGGCTTCAGTTCTCGCCGACGACCGCCCGATCGTTCGGGACCACCGTCGCAGACGAACCGGTCTTGCTCAGGATCAGGCCCTCGCTCAGGATGAGGCCGTTGCCGACGATGACGCCGCGGGTCATCGGCACGCCGCCACCCAGGTCGATCCACGACGCGATGCGTGCGGTCGGGCTGAAGACACCGGTCTGTCCGATGAGGCTCGATGTACCGGCCAGGTCAGTCGCGGAGACCACTCGGTTGATCACGAGGACCTGCGCGATAGGGGTCGCTTCCGTGAAGCCCTTGACAAAGGTGTTGCTGGCGATCCCGTTACCCGACCAGAAGATCGGCGTAGTCGTGCGGACGCGCTGCCCGACCCGCCTCAGTTTCGGATCGAACAGCGGCTGATAGGTCGACAACAACGCGCTGCCGCTCGGCAACTGCGTACCACCCGCGAAGGCGAGACGGCTCCAGGGACCATTGGCGCTGGTCAGGAAAGAGATCGTGTTGAAGCCGAACGATGACGGTGCCAGCAGCGAATCGCCGGCTCGAATGGTCTTCGCATCAATGGCACTCGCGATGTCGGCCCGCAAGGTCTTCGCGATCTTGCTGGCGCCATCCACGTTCAGCAGTCCGCTGCCCTGCTCCACGAGGTTGGCATTCGCCAGGGGCTGTGCGGTGTACTGAAGGATCGCCTTGATTAGGGGCGGCGTCAGGCCGGGGTTGGCTTGCATCATCAAGGCGACCGTGCCACTGACGGCCGGGGCGGCGATCGAGGTGCCGACAGATAGAGCAGGCGGGTTCCGGGCTTGGTGCCGTCGGGCGACACGATCAGTTGCGGATAGCTGGCCGGAATTGACCTGCTCCCTCCCTGCCGTACCAGCGTAATGGAAGTGAAGTCCGTCACGCTGGAGAATGACGGGCATGAAGACGAGCAGATTCAGCGAAGAACAGATCATTGGTTTCTTGAAGCAGGCCGAGGCCGGCATGCAGATC
>JANXTA010000047.1 GCA_025356395.1 Betaproteobacteria bacterium | reverse complement strand
ACCAGTCGTTCGTCGCGTTGCGCACGCGCCGGCCGCAGCTCAGGCTGATCACGACGCTGGGCATGCAGCCAGTAAGTCGACGGGGCGATCTGCATCACCTTGCAGATCGGCTCGATCGCGGCCTACTGCGATGCGTGCTCGGCCCCGTGCTCGAAGACCATCCGCACGGCCCGCTCCATCACTTCAGGGCAGTACCTCGTTGTTTGTTCATGGCCCCATCCTCTCAAAGGCTGGAGCCGCCGGGAAAGCCGGAGCGGTTCAGAACCTTCGGCACGCCCTTCGTAAGAGAGTAGGCGGTGGATGCGGAAGATCCGGCGCGGGCTACACCGTCGACCGTGAGGCCCGGATGCATCCAGTGTGCTGCTGACGGCCCGCGGGCCGCGGACTCAACGTCCAAAATGCTTGCGTTCTGTTACAAAGGACTGTCGGGCGCTCAGTTCGTCGGTGTCGGCATGTTTGATTCCTCGCGCGTTGAGGCGTGACGTGCGCAAGCACTCCAACTGAGGGCGACGATGATGTTCAAGACGATTTCTATTTCTCTTGCCGCTGCGGGGAGCTTTCTTGCGGTCACGCCGGCCCAAGCGCACGTCTCGTTTTCGTTCGGAGTGGACGTTCCCGTTTACGGGCCACCACCGGTGTACTACGAGCCGCCACCCGTCTATTACTCATCTCCCCCGCCCGCAGTTTTTTACGGACCTCCTGCAGTTATCTATAGTCCGGCACCCCGCTACTATGCCCCACCGGTTACCTATCGCCCATACCCGGGGTACTACGGCCCGCGTGACCAATGGGACCGCGGATATGAGCGCCGAGGCTATGCGCACGACGGTTGGCATGGTGAACATGGTGGCCGCGATCGTCGTGAATCCGACGATCGAGACTAGCAAGGCGTCTTTCACTTGCTCTGAGGGTGGCGGCCCGACGACGACATCGGGCGTAGCCTGTACAGCAAGCGGTGCGGGCCGTGGATGCTTGAGCGCAGCGATACGAAGCCGCAATCCGCTGCGAATGCCTCAAGTGAGGGCCTGGGGGCAAGGCAAGCACTTCGTCTCACCCGAAGTCTTGATTGATCGACCCCCCTGCTTTCATCGAGTAATGCATGACGTCAGATCATTGGAAAGGGGACCTAATCCCCCGACAGGAGAAGTCGGCGATCGGTACGTGTATGGAACGCAATGCGCGCTTCACCATGCTGCTGCATCTATCTCGGATGGACGAGCGTGAGGGAGCGCGTAGGAAGAACAGCCCGCCCTTGGCGGGCCATGGTGCAGATGCAGTTCGAAGCACGGATCGCATCGTCGATGATGGCACTGCCGGGGGTGTCAGGAATCTTGTCTGTGAGCCGGGTTGATGAAGTCATCGATCGATCATGAAGCGTTCACCGAGCTGGATGGTGAATTGCGCCTTGGCGGCGTGCCATGCGATCGGTGGTTTCTTCCATCCTTCCATGATTCACAAAAGGGCAGCCAGATGAGTTTGGTGGCGGCCTGATCGGTGGGAAATCGCCCCTTGTTGCGAGTTGCCTTGCGTATGAGGCGGTGAGTCTCTCGATCGCGTTGGTGATGTAGACGATGGTCCGAAAATCGGGCGGGAGGGCAAAGAACGGGATCACAGCCTCCCATTTGCGTCGCCAGATCCGGGCGACCGCTGGATGCTTGCATTCTCAACAGGCCGGCATCTAAATCGTCAAGCGTACAAGGCGCCGCCCACGCGCTCGAAGCCTAATAGATTGGCCGCAGCGCTACCGCCAGAGGCTTGCGCTCCCTCCACGATGCGAACTGCTTCGAGTAGCGGATCGGATGGACGATGCAGGTCTGCACGATCGCCTCCGGGAAGACGGTTGTGATCGCTCCCGAAAAGCCTTTCAAGCCGTCGACGATCGCCATCAGGATGTCGTTGGTGCCGCGGTTCTTGAGCACGTTCATCACACATAGCCAGAACTTGGCCGCCTTCGGTCTGCTCGATCCACAGGCCGAGCACCTCCTTGTGCCCGGATTGACGCATGCCGATGGCTACGTACATCACCTTGTTGCGGACCAAGCCCTCGTCACGGATCTCGACGCGCAAGGCATCGAAGAAGACGACCGCATAGGTCGCCTCGAGTGGCCGGGCCTACCAGGCCGTCACTTCGTCGATCACCGAGTCCGGTAACCGTCGAGACGAGATTCGGTGAGACCTCGATGCCGTAGAGCTCGCTGACGTGCGCCTGGATGTCGCGGGTGCTCATGCCCCAGGCGTACGAGGCGATGATCTTCTTGTCGAAGCCCGGGAAGCGGCGCCGGTACTTGGCGATCAGCGCCGGGTCGAAGCGGCCGGGTCGATCCCGTGGAATCGACAGCTCGAACGCACCGTCCGGCGTGAGTACCGTCTTGGTACTGCTGCCGTTGCGATGATTGCCAAGCGAGATTCGGCCTCGGCGCGCAGATGGACATCCATCTCGGCACCAAGCATGCGCTCGGCTAACACTTTCTTGAGACCTCCGATCAAACCGCCCGATCCCAGCACAGTCGTCGGAACACGTCCGGACAAAGGCTGATCGAGAAGTTCTGGCGAAAATGCTGCTGCAGATTTGCTTGCCATACGGGTCCTCCTGCCGCTCGGCGGTGTATGGCTCAGCACACAAGATTACTGACAGTTCCCAACCGTCTGCCATCAATCCAATACAGACTTCTTAAGGGCCATTTCATGCGCCAGCAAGGTCACTGCATCGTCGACGCTGCCAGCTTCCAATCGGGTGACGGTGGAAGCACCCAGCGATGTCTGCATCAATGCGAAGACCGGATCCTTCAACCGCGTGAGGACCAGCGCAACATCTTCAGCCGCCTGCTCGTTCGCGAAGTCCACCAGCGCTTCAACGGACGTGCCGTCCAGGTCGGCCGATTCTTCCATGCTGAGGACGACGCCGTAGGGCTTGGCAGCCGCGATGCGGCCGCGGATGTCGACCAGCACACGTTCGACGTTGGCGAAGAACAGCGGCGCCTCGGGGCGCACGATCAGCAGCCCGGGAAGCAAAAGTACGTCGGCGTGTCCGCTACGGCTCAGGAAGTCGTGGCCTTCGCCCATCCGTCCGAGCTCGCTGACCAGTGGCTCAGAGAGCCCCCGCAACGTCATGGCCAGGCTGATCCCGATGCCGACTAACAAGCCATCGAGAACACCGAAACAGAGGACTGCCAATGTCGAGGTGACGACGACCACGCGATCGCGCCGCCAGACGAAGTAGGGGCGAAATACATCCAGCGTGAGCGTATGCGCGACTGCGTGAATGACGACTGCTGCGAGGATGGGTTCCGGTGTGAGTTCGATGAGCGGGAGGAACAGGCCGACCAGGACGAGCACGACGGCGGCGGCGATCCATGCCGACTTGCCGCTCATCGCGCCCGCGGCTTCATTCGCCGAAGTGGCAGAAAACCCGGCGCCTATCGGCATGCCATGAAAGAGTCCGGACACGAGGTTGGCCACGCCGAAGGCGTACAGATCGCGATTCGGCGAGATGGCGTCGCCGTGTTTCAAGGCCATGCCGCGGATCGCGCCATAGCTTTCGGCGAAGAGCAGAAGGACCATCGCAAGTGCCAGTTCGCTCAAGGTGAGCCATTGGCTGCGGGACAGGTCAGGCACGGTGGGCGCCGCGATCGACAGATTGATCGGACCGACGAGACTAACTCCGTATGCGCGAATGTCGACCCATTGCCCGATCGCGATACCGGCGGCGATGACGAGCAAAGCCCCCGGAATCTTGTGCCAACGCGCCAGCAGCTTGAATGACGCCAGCGCACCCGTTCCCATCGCGATGCCGACCCAGTTCCAATGGGACAGGCCAGCAAGGAGTTGCTCGACGAAGAAGAACAACGCGTTTGCGGAAGGATGGATCCCGGTGACTTTGGGCAACTGCTTGACGACGATCGTGATGGCGAGACCGAACGAAAAGCCGCGGAGAACAGGCTTCGAGATGAAACTGCAGATCGCCCCCAGGCGGGCTGCACCGGCAAGAAGGAACCCGATACCGGTTGCGATCACGAGCCCCGCGGCCAATGCCGCACGCAATGCCGAGTCGGTCCCTGCGATGGAAAGCGTGGTCGCTCCCAGAACCGCGGCGGACGACGACGTCGCCGAGACGATGGCGAAGCGCGACTTGCCCAACAAGCCATAGACGAGCAGACCGGCGAAGAGGCCGAGAACGCCGGCCTGTGGTGGAAGTCCGGCGATTCCCGAGTAGGCCACCCCTTCCGGGAGCAGGAGTCCGGCCATCGAAACGCCGGCGACGAGGTCCGCCAACCAGACGGAAGTCGTCTTCCCCGTTTCGACGGGCGATTCCGTCACTTCGTTTTGGGAACGGGCCAAACCCCCGACCATCCCGGCAGGTAGCGCGCGAGCGGACTCTTCGCCAGACCGAGACTTTCACGGACCGCGACATCCATCGATTTCGCGATCTGCTGCAGCGTGATGTGCGGCCGCAGGTAGTCCGCCCAAAGAAACTCCGCGAACGGCGATGTGTCCTTTGAGTAGCCCCCGGCGCTTCTGAGGAACCCTGCGAGGCTGCGGTACGGATCGTCGACCAGACGCTGGAGTTTCGTGGGGATCGCATCGTAGTCGCGACGCGAGCCGCTGGCGTCAAAAGGATGCGCCCAGTTGTGCTCTTCCATGACGCGCCAGAAGACCGCTCGTTCCAGATAGGAGAGGTCTGCTAGGACCATCACCCGAACGCGTTCGACGTCTTCTTTGTGGAGCGCCAGACCCAGGTGGTGATGATCGACGATGTAAAAGCGCTGGCGAGGCCCGAGAACCGCGGGAAAGCAATGCGATTCGATGAGGATGCGCCGTGCTTTCTTATTCAATCCAGCCCACTCGGTGCGCTTTTGAGCCACTTCTGCAAAACCCGCTGTGATCTGCGTCGGCCGCAGGTCGAGAAGACCGACTTCGACGAGCGGGTGGTGATCAGCGATCGACATGTCTCACATCCTTTCGATGATGAACCGGTGCCTCAACGGAAACCAGCCTCGCCCGGCTTGCTGCGATGCCGTGATGCGAAGGCTTTGACGACGGCGTGCATGAATACTAGGTTCGCGCAGGTGACGTTCGAGAACGTGACAAGCACGCCCTGAACCGCCCCGGGAATCTCGGAGGCTCGTTGGTATGAGTCATGCCGTTGCCGGCGACTCGGTGATGTGACGATAGTAAGTGGCCTCGGCTTTGGCGGGCGGGATGTCGCCGATCGGTTCGAGCCGTCGATGATGG
>JANXTA010000040.1 GCA_025356395.1 Betaproteobacteria bacterium | reverse complement strand
GCGCTGCGCACGCGCTCGACGCGACGAAGTCCTGGCACCTCAGATCGAGCGGGTCTGGCAGGCCAACATGCAGGTCTACGGCGCCGACAAGGTCTGGCGGAAACTGGCGCGGGAAGGGACGCCGGCGGCTCGATGCACGGTCGAACGATTGATGCGTCGGCTCGGACTGCGTGGCGTGATGCGCGGCAAGGTCGTGCGCACCACGATCAGCGACAGCAAGGCGCCATGTCCGCTGGACAAGGTCAACCGGCAGTTCCGGGCCGAGCGACCGAACCAGCTCTGGGTCTCTGACTTCACGTATGTCTCCACCTGGCAGGGCTGGCAATAGGTGGCATTCGTCATCGACGTGTATGCCAGACGCATCGTGGGCTGGCGCCAAAGCAGTTCGATGCGCACCGACTTCGTCCTCGATGCGTTGGAACAGGCTCTCTACGCGCGTCAACCCGAGCGCGACAGCAGCTTGGTGATTCACTCGGATCGTGGGTCGCAATATGTATCGATTCGCTACAGCGAGCGACTCGCCGAGGCGGGCGTCGAGCCATCGGTCGGCAGCAAAGGCGACAGCTACGACAACGCGCTGGCCGAAACGATTAATAGGCTCTACAAGGCCGAATTGATCCATCGCCGGGTACCCTGGAAGACCCAGGAATCGCTGGAACTCGCCACGCTCGATGGGTATCGTGGTTCAACCATCACCGGCTGCTGGAGCCCATCGGCTACATCCCGCCCGCTGAAGCTGAGGCAAACTACTACCGGCATCTCGCCGCGCAGGTCGCTGTGCCGGCATGACTTAAACCAACTGGCCTCCACGGAACCCGGGGCGATTCAGTCGACGATGGCGGCACGCAAGGACCCAAGCTTTCCATAGCGCCCTTTCCATGCATGGATGACTCCAATTGCAGCAGGGTTGAGTCGGCTGTTCCAGGCCACGATGGCCTGGTCGAGTGCATCAAGGTCGCTGCTTAGTCTCTCGACGTCGGCATTGAGGGCAGCGGCGCGAACCACAGCGCCTGCGGTTCTTGCACGCTTCCCGGCCATCCATTTGAGCGGTGAGGGGGGTGCGCTTCATGACAGGGTTGCTCCCTTCTAAAAGCAAGACCTGTATCAAAAAAGGGCGCTCCTAAAAACACCCCTGAAAACCTAAAATATGCCGTATGTGCTCTGTCACAAACCTTGGGCCAACTGCGTAGTAAGACCCCTTGCGTGGTGCGATCAGAACTTGTGGCGGATGCCGATCTGCGCCGAGTACGGATCGAAGCCCGGCGTGATGTTGGCGAGTGCGCCCGTGGTCGTGAAGAGTCCGGCGTTGCTGGCGTCGGTCAACACGTTGACCGCGTTGTTCTTGTTCTTGAACTTGCCCCACGACGTGTAGATGTCGGTGCGCTTCGAGAACGAGTAGTTGGCGCCGAGACCGAAGAAGGTTGCGTCGTCGCCGCTCAGCGTGCTGTTGTTCTGGCTGTAGCGGTTGTCGATGCGAGCAACTTGTGCGAACAGGTTGAACGACTGGATCGGCACCGTCACGCCCAGGCCGTAGCTGCGCAGGCGGGTGGTGGTGCCGTTCTTCGTGTCGAAGAACAGCCCGTGGAGCTTGACGACCTTGAGGTCGTACACCGCGCCGGCGAACTGGCTGCGCGTGGTGTTGTTGTCCAGCGCGTTCTTCGTGCTCAGGAAACTGTACGAAGCCAGGACGGGTCCGGCTGCGTAGGTCAACACCGCGTTCCCGGCGTTGCCGCCGTTCTTGGTTGAACCGCTGGCGACGCTGTTGGTGCTGGACTCGCCGAGGCGATAGGCCGCGGTCACCTGGAAGCCGTAGAACTTGGGCGTGTCGTAGTAGATGCCGTTGTCGAAGCGGGTCACGTTGCCCACCGCGTAATTCTGTGCCTGGCCGACCAGACCACCGCCCATCGGGTCGATGGCGCTCCACGCGATATACAGCGGGGTGTAGGCGCGGCCGACGCGCAGTTCGCCCGCAGCGGCGCTGCCGATGCCGACGACGGCGGTACGGCTGAACAGCCGCGATCCGCTCGACGACACCGGCGAGTTCGGCGTGGTGCCGCCCACGTTGCCCTGCGGCGAGCTGTTGTCGCTCAGGTCGATGCCTTGTTCGAAGATGAACATCGCGCGAAGGCCGCCACCCAGGTCTTCGGTACCGCGGATACCCCAGCGCGAGCCCGATTCGCCGCCGCTACCGACCGACTTCAGGGTCCCGATGGAGGTGTGGTCGACTCGGATGTCGCCGTCGGCGATACCGTACAGGGTGACGCTGGTCTGTGCCTGCGCGACGCTCGCGAAGAGCGCGCCGACCGACGCGGCCAATAGTTTCTTGTTCAATTGCATCCTTTCGTTGATTGCACCGATTTCACGAACCGTGAAGAGCCTGCTCGTCGGTGGACGAGCCCTGGAGAAGGGGTGGCTACGAATCGAGGGTGAAGAATCTTCCCATCACTGGTGTTTCAGGCAGCCGCGGCAACGGTCATTTGTCGCAACAAAAGCGGCGCACCGATCACGGCACGTCACTTGCGGGGCAACTACGAGTCGTCTCGCCACGGAAAGTTCTGATTCGCTTTTCCGACGGAGTCCGAGACTATTCCCGGACCACATGACACGCTGGTGACCCGGGCGCCGGTGCGACGGGTCAGGGACTCGCCAGAGCCGCGACGACAGCCGTCTTTCGGGCCGCCCGCAGGCGCTCGGCGATTCGTGACGGATCGTGATCGACCGCGCGCGCGATCAGGCCGCCATCGATGGCGGCGGCCGCGTCGACCGCACGCGACAGCCTGGCTACGAAGCGCGACCGTTCGCCCGCGTCTTCGAGCGTCCACGCGATCGCGTCGAGGGCCTGCACGAAGCGCGCCTTGCGACGGAACGCATCGCCTCTTTCCATCGATTCGGCGATGCGATCGATCGACGTTGCCGACGCGCCCACTTCGAAACCGGCCACCAACGAGTCGCGCTCGCGCGCCGCAAGCCACGCCAGCTCGCGGGCCGCCTTGGGGACTGCGAAGCGCGTGCAGAGCGCGCCGATGGCACGCTCGGCGTCGGCTCCTGCGATCGACAGTAGCAGGACGGCGAAGCGAACGTCGAGAGGACTTCCGCTGTCGGCAGCGCGGTCCAGAGAAGCGAGTGCCCGCTTCGTATGTTCCGGGTGCGCGTCGAAAGTGAGGGCGATTTCAGGAAATAGGCGGGTGAATGCCCCGGTGTCACGCAGCACGGCGATCATGCGCGAAGGCATCTTTTCCATCAGTCCGTGCGATACCTCCTGCCACACGCGCTCGGACACCAGCGCGTCGATCTCCCCGGCCTCCGTCATCCGTCGCATCAGCGCCACGGTTTCGGGAGCGACGGTGAAGTCGGTGAAGCGGGCGGCGAAACGCGCGACCCGCAAGAGGCGGACGGGGTCCTCGACGAACGCGGGACCGATGTGCCGGAAAAGCCGAAGCGCGAGATCGCGCCGGCCGCCGAACGGATCGACCAGCGTCGATCCGGCTTCGTCCTCGGCCATCGCATTGATCGTCAGGTCGCGCCGCTCGAGATCGGCTTCGAGCGTCACCGACGGGTCCGCGTGGAAGACGAACCCCGTGTAACCCGGCGCGACCTTGCGTTCGGTGCGGGCCAGCGCGTATTCCTCGTGGGTCACCGGGTGCAGGAACACCGGGAAATCGCGGCCCACCGGTTTGAAGCCGGCCGCCAGCATCTCGTCGACCGTCGCGCCGATCACGACGTAATCGCGGTCGCTGCCAGGCAGCCCCAGCAACCGGTCGCGTACAGCGCCGCCGACGATGTAGGTTTTCATGCGTGCGCCAAGCGACGCAAGGTGTTCAGCGGGAGCGCCGGTAGGGCTCGTCCTCGACCAGGAATTCGGTCTCGGCGGCCGCGGCGGCGGACCAGGACCGCATGCCATCCAGCGCCAGCACGCGGTCGCGATAGGCCGCGATGTCCGCGGGCAGCGCGACGTCGTAGGTCGACAGGCGCGAGATCACCGGCGCGAAGAAAGCGTCGGCGATCGTGAAGGGGCCGAACAGCATCGGACCGCCGTGCAGGTCTAGCGCTTCGCGCCAGAGCGTGACCAGGCGATCCATGTCGTCCAGAACGGCGACGCTCCAGCCGCATCCCGGCAGGCTGGCCGAGACGTTCATCGGCAACGCCGTGCGCAACGCGCTGAAGCCCGCATGCATCTCGGCACAGATCGATCGTGCCCGCGCACGCGCCGCCACGTCGACGGGCCAGAGCCGGCGATCGGGAAAGCGCTCGGCCACGTATTCGGCAATGGCCATCGTGTCCCAGACCTTCAGCTCACTGTCGTCATCCGCGCGGTCGATCAGGATGGGGACCCGGCCTGCCGCGCCGTACTGCCCGATCTCGGCATGGAAAGTCGGCGTGAACAGCGACACGCGGACTTCCTCGAACGGGATGCCCGCCTCGGTCAGCAGCAGCCAGGGCCGCAGCGACCACGACGAGTAGTTCTTGTTGCCGATGACGAGCGTGAGCATCGCGTCAGGGATGGGCGTCGTGCCGGAGATGATCGAGGTGCGAGCGACGACTCTTGCCGGCCAAGTAGACCGAGGCGTCCTGTTCGAGCGGCGTCGGCACGATGTCGAGATCCGCCAGGCCCGCGTAGCTGCCGGTGGCGATGTTGGCGGTCTTCATCGAGTCGAAGTTGTCGCGCGACATCAGCGTCGGGCCCGGCGCGAACTCGAGGAACGCGGCCTGCAGGCGCCCCAGCGCGTCGGGCAGCGGGAGGATCGCGCGCGGCCGGCCGACGGCGCCGGGCCGATACGACCCGGCGATCCGCACCAGTTCGGCCAGCGTGTAGATGCGCGGCCCGGTGAGTTCGTAGGTGCGCGAGAACGACTCGTCGTCGTCGAGCGTGACTGCGAACGCGTCGGCGACGTCGAGTACCGACACCGGCTGGAACTGCGCGTCGGCCTTGGCCAGCGGGATCAGCGGCAACCAGCGCTGCATCGTCGCGAACAGGTTGAGGAAGCGGTCGTCGCGGCCGAACACCACCGAGGGGCGGAAGATCGTGACCGCCAATGCCGGCTGTGCGGCATCTCCTGCCTGTTCGACGACGGCCTCGCCGCCCGCCTTCGAGCGCAGATACATTGACGCGCCCTGCGCACTGGCGCCGAGCGCGCTCATGTGCAGCAGGCGGGGCACGCCGGCCGCGATGCAGGCCGCCACGATCCGTCGCGGCAGGTCGACGTGCGCGGCTTCGAAGGCCTTCGAATCGCCGTGCAGGATGCCGACCAGGTTGATCACGGCATCCTTGCCGGCGACGAGTCGGGCGAGCGTCGCGTCGTCGCGGATGTCGGCCGCGACCACCTCGACCGTCGGCAGCAGGATCAGGCGCTTGCCGGCCTCGCGCCTGCGCGTGGGAACGGTGATGCGTCGTCCATCCCGGGCCAGCGCGGCCACCACGTGGCCGCCGATGAAACCGCTACCGCCGATGACCAGGATGTTTTGATGTCGCATGGGTTTCCGATGTTGCAATCACGATGCCGGGACGCCCGGGTATTTTAGGGCAGGCGCCGATCAGGGCAGCTCGGACGGCGTGTATCCGCGCTGCGCGACGAATCCCATGCGGGCCTTGAGTGACTGCGGGTTGCCGCTGATCAGCACCGCGTAATAGGTGGCGTTGCTCATCACCTTCTTGACGTAGTCGCGCGTCTCGTTGAACGGGATGGTCTCCGCGAAGATCGCGCCCTCCACCGGCTTGGTCAGCGTCGAACGCCATGCGCGCGGCCGTCCCGGACCGGCGTTGTAGGCCGCGGTCGCGAGCACCGGCAGGTTGTCGAGGTCGTCGAGGATCATCCGCATGTAGCTCGTGCCGAGCGTGAGGTTGGTGTCGAGGTCGTTGACGCCGTCGGCCCGGTAACCGTCCAGGCCGATCTTCTTGGCGACGTACTTGGCGGTCGACGGCATGAGCTGCATCAAGCCCGACGCACCCACCGATGACTTGGCGACCTGCACGAAACGCGACTCCTGGCGGATCAGGCCGTAGACCCAGTCGAGGTCGAGGCCCACCGCGGTCGCCTTCTCCTGCATCTGCGCCTGGAAGGGCATCAGGAAGCGGTAGGCGAAATCGTGTTCGTTGCGCGTGCGGTCCGCCGTGTTCACGGCGCGGTCCAGCAACTGGTTGCGGTTGGCCCACTCGGCGGCCGCTAGCAGCTCGCGGTCGCTCATGCCGCGCAACGCGAAGTTCCATTCGAGGTTGCCTTCGCGCCGCAGGTCGAGTCGATAGAAGTACATGGCCCGCTGGAAGCCGGGCAATTCCTTCGCCGCGGCGACCTCGGTCGCGTTGGCGGGCTGTGCGCGCGTCGGCAGCGTGACCTTCTGCCCGAGTTCCTCCGTCGCCAGTTGCCCGTAGAAGCCGAACTGATCGGCGACCTGCCTGAACTGGGTCTGCGCGGCCTCGTTCTTTTTCTGCGCCTTGTAGGCGCGGCCGAGCCAGTAGGCCCAGGTCCCTTCGAAGGCTTGCGCCCGCCGCATCTCCGGCGGCATTTTCTCGATCAGTACCTGGACCATCTTCCAGTCTTCCGCACGCAGCGCGCCGCGCACCTGCCAGCCCAGGATGTCCTCGGACAGGCCTTCGGCCGCGAGCGATTTCCTCGACCACTCGACCGACTCGGGCAACTGCTTCTTCGCCGTCGCGGCCGCCAGCTGCGCGTTGAGATACGCGACTTCCTGCGACGTGAGGATGTCGGCCGGTTGGCGCTGCACGCTGGCCGCGCCCATCTGGGGATCGGCGCGGACGATGCGGGCGAAGGCCATCACCGCGAGCTCGCGCTTGTAGCGCAGCGCGCCGCTCTCGCCGCCCTCGCTGGTCTTCGCGAGCCACAGCGCCGGCTTGTCGAGCACGCTGTCGAGTTGTCGGTAGAAGCGCGCGCTGTCGCCGCCACGCTCGGCGTCGCTGAGCAGCAGCGCGTAGCGTCGGACGGCCGTCGCGTTGTTGGCATCGGACCCGAGCCGCATCCAGCCCCAGATGTCCTGTTGCGTCAGACGCTTCTCGGCGACCAGCACGCGGCCGAGTGTGGCGCAGGCGCCGACGTCGTTGGTGTATTCGCGCGGCTGCGCGAGTGCGTTGCGCGACAGGCGCAGCAGCTCGCTGATCGCGGGGTCCGCTGCGCCGTCCGCGTCGGCCGACGCTTCCGAGCGGTTGGTGGCGCCGCGGATCTGGCGCAGCGCCCGCGCCGTCAACTGGAAGCAGGTGACCTGCGCGTCGTCGTTGAGCGCGAACTTCGGCATCTCGGCCTCGAAGGTCGCCCATTCGCCACGCTTGCCGAGTGCGACCAGCCAGTCGCGTCTTGCGAGATCGGCCACGACGCTGCCGGGATTGCGCGTCATGAAGCTGCGGATCGCGTCGTCGGGAGCGGCGGCGGTCAGGGCATCGCCGTAGTCGCGGATCTGGCGCGACAGCGCCCAGTACTCGAGATACGACGACAGCGGATAGCGGGCGTCGAGCGCATCCGCGCGCTGTGCGAAGACTGCGCCGTGTGCGACGTCGCCACTGCGGAAGGCGTCGCGCGCCGCGAGGAACGCGTCGTCGGGGTTGTCGACGCGGACTGCCGCAGCCGTCGCATCGACCGGGCGCACTGGCTTGGCCGCTCCGGCGTTCGTGGCGATCAGCAAGGCGGCGGCACAGACGACGGTGCCGATCCGCGCGACCCTCGTGATGAGAGGGCCTGAGGGCTCGGTACGGGGCGCGGCGAAAAAGGGCATCAGGGCTTAACGCGCGAGAACGCTGGGGGACGACAAGGCGATGACCGGTGTTTCGTCATCGGGGCTTTGAGAGTTCTGTGCGGTGGAACACAGGGATTCGTTGGCGCGCCGTGCTCGACGTCATGACGCATCAAGCGACTTAGCTTAGCATTGGGGCCATGATCGTTTCGTCCTCGCAAAGCCCTGACATCGGAGGGTCGCCTGAGCTTGCCGGCGAGGCGGCCGAGTGCGCTGCTGGCTGTTCGCGCGATACCGAACGCAAGCGTCTGCTGGTGCTCCGCGACGAGATGTCCGATGCGGTCAGAGCCGAGATGGACCGCAAGATCACCGATCAGCTGCGGCCGCTCGTTCGCGACATGCTGCGCAGCAGCCGGCTGCCGTGGAGGATCGGCGGCTACTGGCCGATCCGCAACGAGCCCGACATCCGTCCGCTGTTTCACGAGCTCACCAAGGGCGGTCATCGCATCGGACTGCCGCTGGTCGATCGCGTGCAGCGGCCCCTCACCTTCGTGCACTGGAAGCCGCAATCGGCAATGGCGCCGGGCTTCCTCGGCGTCCCGGTGCCCACGTCGGGCAACGCCGTCTATGTCGAGTTGCTGCTCGTGCCATGTCTGGGCTTCTCGACCGGTCCAGACGGCGTGCTGCATCGGCTCGGTTATGGCGGCGGGTACTACGACCGGACGCTCGCGGCGCGACGCTGCAAGACCATCGGCATCGCCTACGAAGTCATGCGCGCCGAGTACTTCGAACCCGGGCCGCACGACGTTCCGCTCGACTACATCGTGACCGAAGAATGCCTCCGATGAAGCCGGTGCGCAGCGCTCAGGGCTGACGTTCGCGCCACCAGCCTTCGACCTTGGGAATCGGCATCGGCCGACCCGTGAAGTAACCTTGGATCACGTCGCAGCCCAGACCCTTCAACAGGTCCAGCGTCGCCGCGTCCTCGACGCCTTCGGCGACCGTGTGCAGGTCGAAGTTGTGGGCGATGTCGATGATCGATCGCACGATTCGCAGGTCGCCCTCGCGCGACGGATTGACGGACCCGTCGTTCAGCACGCTGAGGTTGCGAACGAACAGCTGGTCGATCTTGAGCTCGTCGAGCGGCATGCGTCGCAGGTAGGCGAAGGACGAATAGCCGGTCCCGAAGTCGTCGAGCGACAGATGCGTGCCGAGCTGCTTGAGCTCGTGCAGGATCGTCAGCGACCGTTCGACGTCCTGCATCAGGGTGTTTTCGGTCACTTCGAGGGTCAGCCGGTCGGCCGGCACGTCCCACAGGTCGAGCGCCTGCTGGACGGTCAGCGGCAGGTTGGCGTCGGTGAGCATCGAGGCGGACAGGTTGATCGCGATCCGCAGGTCGAGCCCGCGATGCCTGAACTGGGCCGACTGACGCAGCACGGTGTTGAGGACGAACAGCGTCAGCTCCGGCATCAGACCGTGCGCCTCGGCGAGTTCGACGGCGGTGATCGGCGACACCGGAGGAAGTCCGTCGGCGCGCGGCCAGCGGATCAGCGCCTCGGCGGCGTCGAACAGGCCGGTCCGCAGGTTCAGTTGGGGCTGCAGCCAGACCTGCAGCTGATTGCCCTTCAACGCCTGCTCGAGGTCGGCCGACAGGCTGGCCGCTTCCGTCATGCGCTCGCCGCGCACCGCGATCCGGTAGCCCTCGTCGGACGTGCGCGCGGCCCGCGACGCGCGGTCGGCAGCCGCGATGATTTCCTCGGGGTCGTCGCCATGCGCCGGAAAAAGCGCGCAACCGATCGACGGCCGGACGCGACTGTGCGTCGCCAGTTCGTGCATCGGCTCCTTGAGGCCGTGAATGAGTCGACTGGCGACCAGCAGTGCCCGTCCCGTGCTGTCCACTTCGGGAAGCACCAGAAGGATTTCGTCGACCCCGTTCAGCGCGAAGCGATCACCGGGACGCAGGATCTCGGCCAGGCGGCTGCAGACGGTCGACATGGCGATACGCGCCGAATCGAGCCGCGCGAGCGCCTGCGTCCGATCGCTTCGCCGTAGCTCGATGAAGAACACGGCGAGCCCCGCGCTCCCGGTCGTCGTGGCGCTTGCGCCCGACCTTCTCTGTCGGATCAGCCCGTCGAGATAGGGCAGCAGCGCTTCCGCATCGCATTGGTAGGCCGAGGCCGGCTCGTCGACGCCCTCGACCGCCGGCGCGACGGCTGCTGCCGGCAGGACGAGTGGCGACGACGCCGCCACGGCAGCGGTCCGATCGCGCGACCAGAAATTCATTTGAAGTAGAACTGCCGGAGATCGAGTCCGTAGGCGCCGGTCGGCAGCCCGCGGACAATCTTGATGTCGCTGCCGTCAGCCGCCTTGGGTTGCAGCAGCAGATCGAGCGGCAACGGTTCGTGGATGGATTTCTTCTCGGTGTCGGTGAGAACCAGCACCCGGGGTTCGAGACGCCGCACGCGGTTGTGCGCGAGGACGGTCGCGACCTCGCCGGATGTCAGCTCGACCAGCGAGCCCGCCGGGAACACGCCGATCGCCTGCACGAACTGCTCGACCAGCGGCGCGTGGTAATGCGTGCCGACCTGCGCATAGAGGACCTTGAGCGCGTCGTAGGCCGGCAGCGGCGGCGCGTAGGGTCGCATCGAGGTCAGTGCCGCGAATGAATCGGCCACCGCGGCCATCCGGCCGTAGATCGAGATCATCGGGCCGGCCAGACCATTCGGATAGCCGCTCCCGTCGAGGCGTTCGTGATGCTGGGCGATGCCTTCGCGCACGTCCGAGGCGACATTGCCGGACTCGTCGAGGGTCTTCAAACCCAGTTCGACGTGCATCTTGACGCGCATGAATTCGGACGACGTCAGCTTGCCCTGCTTGAGCAACAGATCGCGATCGACCTTGATCTTGCCGAGGTCGAGCAACAGGCCGATCGCCCCCAGATTGGCGAGCTGCTCCGGCGGGAAGCCGAGGTGTCGGCCGAGCTGCAGCAAGTAGATGGCGACCTTGACGCCGTGCGCATAGGTTGCCGCGTCCTCGGCGCGGATGCGGGCCACCCACAACAGCGCGTCGGGATTCGCGATGGCGCTCTCGACCATGTTCTCGACCGCTTCGCCGAGCCGGTCCAGGTTGACTTTCTCCCCATCGGCGACCTGCCGGGTGATCAGTTCGAGCGTCGCGTCCGTGCTCTGGTAGACCTCTTCGGCGTGCTTGATCTCTGCCTCGATCGGCTTCATGTCGCCGTAGAGGTTCGGGACCACGTTCTTCGGGATCAGCCCGGCCGCTTCGCGTTCTTTGGCGATCTCCGACGAGGCCTCCTCGAACTTGCCGAAGCGACTGCGAAGTCGTTGCAACCAGGCGAGCGCCTCGAACTTCTTCGTGACGACGTGCAGGTCGGAGAGATGTTCGTACGAGCCCGGAGCCGAGTGGGTCGGGTCGATCGTGACCTGCGCGCACGTCTTCTTGAGCGTTTCGATCTCGTCGTCGTCGGCGATGCGGAAGCCCTGCAGCAGGAAAGGCGTATCCCGCCACGACCGGTCGAGTTCGGCGACGTACATGCCGACGCGGACCTGCGTGACCGGAATCTGGATGCTATTGCGTAGCATGGGAGGACCTGGAGACAGTGCGGATCGGGATGGTGCAGGAGCGACGTCCCAGCGGGTGGAGCATCACGCGGCCAAGAATAGCGCTCGTGGCGTGTGGACTAACCGACGGACAGCGTCGTGAAACAGCGGCAATTCGACTATGGGTCGATGCGTCTCGTCAATGGATTCGGCCGCGCGGTCGAAATCTTGACCGCGTTTCGTGCAATCCGGTCAGGTCGGCCGCAACATCCCGAGCCGATTGCAGAGCGTCGTCGACGGACCGGACTGGTTGAGCGTGTAGAAGTGCAGCCCCGGTGCGCCGCCGGCAAGCAGCCGCTCGCAGAGGCCCGCCACGACGTCCAGACCGAATGCGCGGATCGATGCGTTGTCGTCGCCGAACGACGCCAGCTTGACGCGGATCCAGCGCGGGATCTCGGCGCCGCAGCCGTCCGAGAAGCGGGCGAGCTGCGTGTAGTTGGTGATCGGCATGATGCCCGGCACGATCGGCGCGTCGACGCCGGCCGCACGGGCCTCGTCGACGAAGCGGAAGTAGGCGTCGGCGTTGTAGAAGTACTGCGTGATCGCCGAATCGGCGCCCGCCGCGAACTTCGCGGCGAAGTTCGCCAGGTCGTCGGCCGGCGACTTGGCCTGGGGGTGGATCTCGGGATAGGCCGCGACCTCGATCGTGAACCAGTCGCCGGTCTCGGTCCGGACGAACTCGACCAGGTCGCGCGCATGACGGAAGTCGCCGCGCGCCAGCGCGCCCGTCCCAGACGGCAGGTCGCCGCGCAGCGCCACCATCCTGCGCACGCCGAGATCGCGGTAGTGCTGCACGGCCTCGCGCATCTCGCTGCGCGAGGCGCCGACGCACGACAGGTGCGGGGCGGCCGCGACGCTCTCGCCGTGCATCTCGGTGATGGCCGCCAGCGTGCCCTCGCGGGTCGAGCCGCCGGCGCCGAAGGTGACCGAGTAGAACTCGGGCGCGAATTGCCCCAGCTCGCGACGCACGACGCGAAGCTTCTCGACGCCCTCGGACGTGCGGGGCGGGAAGAATTCGAAACTGATGTTGGGTGATGCAGACATCTGCGAGGCGCTAGTCGTCACGGAGCAGGATGGCCGACAGCAGCCAGGAGATCACGCTGTAGACGATGGAGCCGAAGACGCCGGCCCAGAAGCCGCCGACACGGAAGCCGTGGAGGATGTCGCCGACGAACCAAAACAGCAGTCCGTTGATGACGAAGATGAAGAGACCGAGCGTGAGCAGGGTTGCCGGCAGGGTCAGGATCACGAGGATCGGCCGGATGATCGTGTTGATGAGGCCGAGCACCAGCGCCGCGATCAATGCCGTCGTGAAGCTGTCAACCGAGATCGACGGGATCAGGTAAGGCACGGCGAGCAACGCGACTGCGTTGATCAGCCAGACGAGGATGAGGCGCATGAAATTGTCGTTCGTAGAGGGGATGTCACCCCGGCGAAGGCCGGGGCCCAATCATCATTAGGTCCCGGCCTGCGCCGGGATGACATCGATCAGTACCGATACGTGTCCTTTTTGTACGGGCCTTCGGTCTCGACGCCGATGTAGCCGGCCTGCACCGGCGTGAGTTCGGTCAGCATCGCGCCCAGCTTGGCCAGATGCAGTCGTGCGACCTTCTCGTCGAGGTGCTTCGGCAACACGTACACGCCGACCGGGTAGTCGGCGTTGCGCGTCCACAGCTCGATCTGCGCGATGGTCTGGTTGGCGAACGACGAGCTCATCACGAAGCTCGGGTGGCCCGTGCCGCAGCCCAGGTTCACGAGGCGGCCCTTGGCCAGCAGGATGATCTTCTTGCCGTCGGGGAACACGATGTGGTCGACCTGCGGCTTGATCTCATCCCATTTGTATTGCTCGAGCGAGACGACGTCGATCTCGTTGTCGAAGTGGCCGATGTTGCAGACGATGGCCTGGTCCTTCATCTTGGCCATGTGGTCGTGCGTGATGATGTGGTAGTTGCCGGTCGCGCTGACGAAGATGTCGGCCTTGTCGGCGGCGTAGTCCATCGTCACGACGCGATAGCCTTCCATCGCGGCCTGCAACGCGCAGATCGGATCGATCTCGGTGACCCACACCTGGGCCGACAGAGCGCGCAAGGCCTGGGCGCTGCCCTTGCCCACGTCGCCGTAGCCGCACACCAGGGCAACCTTGCCGGCGATCATGACGTCGGTGGCGCGCTTGATAGCGTCGACCAGCGACTCGCGGCAGCCGTAGAGGTTGTCGAACTTGGACTTGGTGACCGAGTCGTTGACGTTGATCGCCGGAAACTTGAGCGCGCCCTTCGCATGCATCTCGTACAGACGATGGACGCCGGTCGTGGTCTCTTCGGTCACGCCCTTGACCGCGGCGAGCCGCACCGAGTACCAGGTCGGATCGATGGCCAGCTTGGCCTTGATCGATGCGTACAGCTCGGTCTCTTCTTCGCTCGCCGGACTAGAGATCAGCGAAGCGTCCTTTTCGGCTCGGGCGCCGAGATGCAGCAGCAGCGTGGCGTCGCCGCCGTCGTCGAGGATCATGTTCGTGTAGCCGCCATCGGTCCACTCGAAGATGCGATGGGTGTAGTCCCAGTACTCGGCGAGCGACTCGCCCTTGACCGCGAAGACCGGCGTGCCCTCGCCCTTGAAGCCGTTGAGCGCGATGGCTGCGGCTGCATGGTCCTGGGTCGAATAAATGTTGCACGAAGCCCAGCGGACTTCGGCGCCGAGCGCCTGCAGCGTCTCGATCAGCACGCCGGTCTGGATGGTCATGTGCAGCGACCCGGTGATACGGGCGCCTGCGAGGGGCTGCGATTGTGCGAATTCGTTGCGGATCGACAGGAGGCCGGGCATTTCGGTCTCGGCGATCATGAGTTCCTTGCGGCCCCAGGCGGCAAGTGTCAGATCGGCGACCTTGAAGTCGGTAAAACTAGTGGGTTTCAGTACGGCGCTCATCACGAGCTCCTTTCTTTCGAATGAAGTCGTGAGCGCCGTTGCCATCGCCGGAAGAGGACCGGCGATGCGTCAAGCCTGGCAAGACCGGAACACGGTCTGTCGCAACGCTCCTTGACGCGGAGGCCGGAGTCTAGCGTAGTGCGGCGGTCTGCGACAAATCGACTGCGCCTACCGTCCGGACCATCCGGTCGAGCAGGTGCTCGAGCGCGTGGTCGAGCTGGTCGCAGCGGCCCATGTGCACCGCGGCGGTCTGGATGATCGTGCTGCGCGGGGCGACCAGCCAGTCGAAGCGTTCGCGGATCGACAGCTTGCCGATCGGTCCGGATGCCGGGCCGCCCGCGCAGATCGTGGGAATGGTCGACAGGTTGACTCGGATCGCCGCGAGGTCGGCGGTCGGGTCGATCGCCAAGAGACGCGCGTCGTCGACCTCGATGCGCGCCTCGAGGTAGCCCTGCCGCGCGCAGCACACGATCACGCCGACATTGACGAACTCGCCGCGCTCGACGCGCGGGACCACGCGAACGATCGCGTAGTCGTAGGTGTGCGGGTCAGCGCGTGTTGTGGGCACGAACGGCCTCCTCGAAGAAGAGGCGAGGCGTCTGCAGCCGCTCGGTCAGGTACTGCCCGTAGGCCTGACGTTGCGCCTGCGCATCCACGAACAGCGGGTCGTCGATCAGCCAGTCGTCCGGAATCAGCGACACGATGCGGCCGACGACGTCCGGCGTGATCGCAGCGCTCATGCGTGCATCCGCGGCTTCGAGTTCGCTCGCGAACGGCAGCAGGACGTGGTCCCTGATCAACGGGAAGGGCTTGCGACTGCTGTCGAGCCAGGTCGACCAGTTGTGGTGGAAGTACAGCGCCGCGCCGTGATCGATCAGCCACAGCCGGCGATGCCACATCAGCAGGTTGGCGTTGCGCGCGGTGCGGTCGACGTTGGTGATGAAGGCGTCGAACCAGACGAGTGCCGACGCGAGGTCGTCATCGATCCGCTCGACCAGCGGATCGAAGGTCACCGAGCCTGGCAGGTAGTCGAGCGCCAGGTTGATGCCGGCACTCGCACGGATCAGGTCCTGGATCTCGGCATCGGGCTCGCTGCGTCCGAGTTCGGCATCGAGGCGGACGAAGACGATCTCGGGGATCGGAAGTCCCGTGGCACGTGCGAGCTCGCCGCCGACCAGCTCCGCGATCAGCGCCTTCGTGCCCTGGCCCGCGCCGCGAAACTTGAGGACGTAGAGGCCGTCATCGTCGGCCTCGATGACGGCTGGCAGCGAGCCGCCTTCGCGCAGGGGCGTGACATAGCGTGTGGCGGTGACGGTGCGAAGCGACATCGCGACATTGTGTCGCATGGCGTGTCGCGACCTTCATCGATCCACGAGCATGAGCCAGGCGGCGATCGCCACGGTCCACGTCGCCTGGACCAGCACGACGGTGCGCATGCCGTGGACGTCGAGGCGCATGACGCCGCTCAGCAGTGCCGCCACCGGCACGGCGCCGACGATGCATCCGAGCACTCCGATCAGGCGTGCCGTTCCGCGATCGCGCAGCAGGTCGACGGACCAGAGACCGATACCGACCGACATCGCGACGACGGCACAGTTGGCGCAGGCCTGGTTGAGGATGCCGCAGAGGATCAGCACCTGGCGATTGATCTGCAGGTCGACCGCCGTGTCGTGCGGCAGCAGCGAAACGGCGTCGCCGATCACGAAGCCGCTGATCAGCGCGGCGCCGAGCATCACGATCGTGCCCGCGCCGTAGGCGATGGCCCCGGCACGGATCAGCGGTCGCGCGGGGCCGCGTCGCATCGCGAACTCCGACAGGCCGTACAGCGTCAGCAGCATCAGCGCCATCAAAGCGCCGTGGACCAGGCCCGACAGTTGCGACAGCTCGCCGATGCGCCGCACCGCGTGATCGATGTCGGCGGTGGCGACGGTCGGGTGATGGGCCATCGCCAGGACCTCGAGCAGCGTCGTGACCAGCAGCAGGATGCCGGCCACGGTCGCGCGCTTCGGCGCGGGGTGTAGTCCTGCGGGGATCGATGCACCGTGCATGGGCTTCTCGTCGTCGTGAGGGTGAGACCACGATAACGAGGGCGATCGAGAAGATGCCGGACAATCGCGCTTCGTTGTCCGATTCCATCGTCTCGAAGGATGTGCGATGCCCCAAGACCCGGTCGATCGCCGCGTCGAACGAACGCGAAAAGCCGTCCTCGATGCCTTCTTCGAGCTGGTGCAGGAGGCCCGCTACGACGACATCACCGTGGCCGACATCGTGGCGCGCTCGGGCGTCAGCCGGTCCGCGTTCTACGCGCACTTCGCGGGCAAGGACGTGCTGCTCGCGGCCAGCATCGCAGGCCCTTTTTCGATCCTCGCCAGCTCGCTCACGACCGAGAACACCGTGCGACTGATCGGGCTGCTCGATCACTTCTGGGCCAACCGCGCGCTGGCGCGGATCATCCTGCAGGATCCGATCCGTCGCCGGATTGTCGTCGTGCTGACCGACCAGGTCGAACGGATCCTCGACACAGGCGGCGGCTGGAAGCGCGGTCCGCTGATCATGCCGTCGCGCCTCGCCGCGATCCAGCTCGCGGAGATGCTGCTGACCCCCGTCACCGCGTGGCTGACCGGCGAGTCGCGCTGCAGCAGCGAGACGCTGGCGATGGCACTCAGGCGGGTGGGTCCTGCCGCACTCGATGCGATGACCTTGCCGACGCCGTCGGCACGGCGCTGAATCAGATCGAGTCGTGCGCGATGCGCAGGTCCTCGACGAACGCCGCATAGGCGGCGGCCCGCGCCTCCTCGTCGGGCAGTCGCAGCAGGTAAGACGGATGCACGGTCACCACGACCCGCGTGCGATGTCCACCGATCGCCTGCTCGAAGAACTGCCGCCGGCTCTTCTCGACCGGCGTCGCGCGACCGAACACGCTCTGCGCGGCCGACGCGCCCATCGCGATCACGAGACGAGGCTGCAATCGTCCGATCTCGGCCTCGACCCATGGATGGCAGGCGCGGATCTCGGTGACTTTCGGCGACTGATGCAGGCGTCGCTTGCCGCGCACGATGAACTTGAAGTGCTTGACCGCATTGGTCACGTATAGCGTGCTGCGATCGATGCCGGCTTCTCCCAGCGCGCGGTTGAAGAGCTGGCCCGCCGGGCCGACGAAGGGTTTGCCCGCGAGGTCTTCCTGGTCGCCCGGCTGTTCGCCCACCACGACGATGCTCGCGTCGACCGCCCCTTCGCCGAAGACCGTCTGCGTCGCCGGCTCCCACAGCGGACACGCGCGACAGTCGCGCGCGGCATGGGCGAGGGCTGCGAGATCGAGGTTCGTCAAATCGGGAATCATCGTGGTGTCCTCGGTCGAAGCTTCGGCCAGTGATCGATGTCCCGCGGCCTGCATCACGCGCTCGGTCCGCGCCGGTGCCTGCGACGCGTCCGCCTCGATCATCGTGTCCATCCGTCGGCGCGCCGACGCGGCCAGCGGCGCGATCAGTTCGGCCTCCGGCAGGTTCTTCCAGTACTTCTTCGGCATCTGCCCCTGCATCGTGGCCAGCTTGAGCCGCGCGGGGTTGAAGATGTTCGCGTAATAGCTGCGCCACAGGTCCTCGAGCACGTCGCCGTCCGGCGCATCGCTGCGGTGCGCGCCGGGTCCAAAGCTCAGCTTCGCGCCGTCCCACGACGCGCTGCGGTCCGGCGTCAGGATCGCCCAGCGCATCGCGGTGAAGCGCCGCGTGAAGAACGGCGCCACGGCCTCGACGATGTAGTGCGACGGCTCGAACCAGGCGACGAACCAGGGCGCCAGCACGTTGAAGTGATCGCCGTCGCGCAGCGCGCGCTCGACCTGCGATGGGCGAGGGCGACTGCCGGCGGACTCGGGCACCTTGACTTCACGGAAGCGCACATAGGCCTTCATCTTGTGCAGGTCGCGACGGATCGCCTTGACCATCGCCTCGAGGCGGACGATGTCCGGGTCGACCGCGATCTCGATCAGCTCCGGTTCGCGCCGCAGCCGCCACAGCACCCGATAGAGGAAGCCGAAGCGATCGGTATCGCGATGCAGGATGGCGGCCGCGCATCGTTCGACGAACGAGCGCGGCACCGTGAAAGCGGCCTTCGTGTCGATGGCCTCATCGGGCGACTCGTCCGCAAACAGCGTGTCCGCACTGCCCACCGACCAGCTCACGTCCTCCGGTGCGACGTCGTCAAGCGCCAGGCGACGCGCTGCCGCCCGCCATCCGGCGAAGTCGGTCTGGTCCGCAAGGACGATCGAACGCATCGAGCGACGGCGATCAGGCGAACAGCGCGAGCTGTCCGCTCTCACGGGCCACCGCGCGCACGAGCTGCGGCTTGAGCTGCTCGGCATCGAGTTGGTCCGTCTTCGGCACGTGGTCGGCCAGCGTCACGAACGGCAGCACCTTCGCCATCGCGACCCGCAGCCGCGTGAGGTCGGCACGATGGATGCGTCGATGTCGGCGCGACGCGATCAGGCGCTCGACGGTCTTCGCCCCGAGTCCCGGCACGCGCAGCAGGTCCTCGCGCGATGCGCGGTTGATGTCCATCGGGAAGCGCTCACGATGCGCGAGCGCCCAGCCGAGCTTGGGGTCCACGTCGAGGTCGAGCATGCCGTCGGCGCGCTGGACGATCTCGTCCGAAGCGAAGCCATAGAAGCGCATCAGCCAGTCGGCCTGGTAGAGCCGATGCTCGCGCACCAGCGGCGGTGCCTTCAGCGGTAACGAGCCGCTCGCGTCGGGGATCGGACTGAAGGCCGAGTAGTACACCCGCTTCAATCGATACGAGCCGTAGAGGTTGGCGCTGACCGCGAGGATGCGGGTGTCGTCGCTCGCGTCGGCACCCACGATCATCTGCGTGCTCTGGCCGCTGGTCGAGAAGCGCTGCGGCTTCACTAGCGGCTTCATCTGCGCCTGCGCGACGCGCGATGCATCGGCGCGCTCGCCCTTGGCCGCATCGATTTTCTCGCGCAGCCGGCCCATCGAGATGCGGATCGCCCGCGCGTCCTTCTCCGGGGCCAGCGCCTTCATCCCTTCGACCGACGGCAGCTCGATGTTGATTGACAGGCGGTCGGCGTACCGGCCTGCTTCGGCGAGCAATGCATCGCTCGCATCGGGGATGGTCTTGAGGTGGATGTAGCCGCGGAAGTCGTGTTCGTTGCGCAGCTTCCGCGCGACCGCGACGACCTGCTCCATCGTGTAGTCGGGCGTCTGGATGATCCCCGACGACAGGAACAGGCCTTCGATGTAGTTGCGCTTGTAGAAGTCGATGGTGAGGGCCACGACCTCGTCGACGGTGAAGCGCGCACGCGGCACGTTCGACGAGACGCGATTGACGCAGTACAGGCAGTCGTAGGTGCAGAAGTTGGTCAGAAGGATCTTCAGCAACGACACGCAACGACCATCGGGCGCGTAGCTGTGGCAGATGCCCATGCCTTCGGTGGAGCCGATACCTTTGCCGCCGAGCGAGTTGCGTTTTTCGGCGCCCGAAGACGCGCACGACGCGTCGTACTTGGCTGCGTCGGCGAGGATTTCGAGTTTGCGGGCAACGTTCATATATAGATGGTACGCCGCACGATCTCTAACGATATTCGGCACGGCGCTGAATTTGAACGAGGGGCAAGAATCGACTTCGAGCGAGGCGAGCGAAAATCCGATCGTTGTCGCGAATTCAGAGATCGACCATCACCTCGAACCTGCCAAAGAGCATCCGCTTGCCATCGAAGGGACGTTACGCCGCATCCATCATCGGGGCGAGCCGCGGGTCCTTCATCACGGCCTCGTTCACCGTATCGCGATGCGCGCGCGATTCGTATTCGATCCACGAGAAGAACACGACCTCGTCGTCCTCGAGCTGCACGTTGAGCGGGAACGAGGTCACCTTGCCGGGCCGTACGTCATCACTGTTCGACGACGACATCGCTCGGGCCTTCAGTCCGCGGCTGCCGCCATGATCCGCGTGGCGATCTGCGGCATGTCGTCGGGCGCCAGGCGCCCGACGTCGATGCGTACGGCCTCGCACAGGCGCAGGAAGTTGCCGTTCTGCGAACGGGCATAGAGCGGGTCGTAGTGCATGACCATCAACTCGCCGAACAGCGCGGCAAGATCGTGATCGACGGCCCATTGCTTCCAGCGCGCGATGGTCTCGTTCGACTGCAGCCCGTGCAGCAGGTCGAAGCGCGCTGCAAGTGCCGCGCCGTCGTCTCCGAGATAGGCGTAGTCGTGCAGAAGGTAGTCGAGACGCGCATCGACGCCGGCCACGATCTCGACGCACGGACTCTCGCGCATGCGCTCCAGCAGGGGCGTGGGTAACGCGAGCCGGCCGATCTTTCGGCTCTCGGCCTCCACGTAGACCGGCCGCGTGACGTCGAAACGTTCGAGCGTCGTCGCGATGCGGGTCTCGAAGCCCTTCTGCGACGGCTGCTCGACGCCCGGCACGCCACCGAGGACCGAACCCTTGTGGTTCGCGCAGTCCTCGAGGTCGAGAGTCTGCTGGCCGGCGTCGCCCAGGGCCTGCAGAACGCGCGTCTTGGCGCTGCCGGTCGGGCCGCACAGCACCCGCAGCTGCAGCTGCGGCGAAAGCGTGTCGATGACCTGGATGACGTGCTTGCGGTACTGCTTGTAGCCGCCGCTCAGTTGCCGCGCATCCCAGCCGACTAGCCGCAGCCACTGCACCATCGACCCGCTGCGCAGGCCGCCGCGCCAGCAATAGACGACCGGCTTCCAGCCGGCGGGCCGGTCCGCCATCGACGTCGCGAGGTGTTGGGCGAGGTTGGCCGCGACCATGCCTCCGCCGACGCGCCGCGCCTCGAACGGTCCCTGCTGCCTGTAGAGCGTGCCGACGATACGGCGCTCGTCGTCGGACAGCACGGGGCAGTTGATGGCGCCGGGGATGTGATCGAGCGCGAACTCGGCGGGCGTACGCGCGTCGATGATGGTCTCGGCGCGCGGCAGATCGTCGACGCTCGCGTGGCGCTTGGCGGCCGCGCCTCCGCCGTCCTTCGAGCGTGCTTCGAAGCGCATGGTCGGACTGCGAGGCGTCGGCTCAGCGATTGCGGATTTGCCTGACCAGCGCGGCGCCGGTCAGCAGTTCGAGCTGGGCCTCGAGCCGGATGATGCGGCCCGTGAGGTCTTCGATTTTCACTTGCTGCGCACGCATCGCATCGGCTTGGCGACTGACCTTGTCTTCGAGCTTGATGATGGCCGTGAACGCGCCCCAAACGCGTTCGGTCACCCCCATCAGGCGGTCTTGCGGGCGAGCTTCGTCGCGGTTTTCGCAGCTTGGGCTTCGAGGGCCGCGATGCGCTGGTTGCTGGCTTCGACGAAGGCGAGCGCGTCGTCGATGGCCGCACCCGCGCGTTCGGCGGCGGCCGTGGCCGCGTCGGCCATGGCGCCGAGTTCCTCGTCGGAGTTGCGCGCTTCGTAGGCGCTGGCACCGCGTCGCATCAGTTCGGAGATGGGCAGCCCGAGGCGCTTGGCCTTCGCGGCGATGGACTTCTTCTCGACGGCGGTGGCTTGCACGACGATGCGTTCGACGGCGGTCAACATGTTCGCGACTCCGGAGGGCGGGGGCGACATGTACATTACCTGTACATGTTCGCCATCGTCAACCGCCGATTCGGCCAGGCCGATCAGAGCACCACGAAACCTGCGACGACACCGATCAGCAGCAGGACCTTGGTGGCCCGATAGACGGTCGGGTTCCAGCGCTTGAAGCGGCGTCGATATTGCCCCGCGACGTGCGACACGATGAAGATCTTGTTGATGAAGCCGGTCTTGTCGCCGGCATCGTTGGGCGAGGCGCCCGCCGCCACTACGTTCTTGCCGAGCCAGTGGTTGAGCCCCTGGGCCCAGCGCGTCTTCATCGGCCGCTCGATGTCGCAGAACAAAATCAGGCGGTTCTCGCCGCTGCGGTTCTCGGCGTAGTGGATGAAGGTCTCGTCGAACACGACGCCCTGACCGTCGCGCCAGCTGTAGCGCTGCCCGTCCACATCGATGAAGCAGCGGTCGTCGTTGGGCGTCGCGAGGCCGAGGTGGAAGCGCAACGACCCGGCGTACGGGTCACGATGCTTGCCGAGCTTCGCGCCGTCGGGTAGTTCCGCGAACATCGCGGCCTTGACCTCGGGGATGTCCTTCAGCAACGCGGTGGTGCGCGGGCACAGCGTCATCGCGGACGGGTGCGCGTCGTCGTACCACTTGAGATAGAAGCGCTTCCAGCCCGTCTTGAAGAACGAGTTGAAGCCGGCATCGTTGTGCGAGTCGGCGGCCTTGATCTTCTTGAGCTGCATCAATGCGACGCCCTCGTCGCGGATCACCTGCCAGTTGTCGGTCAGCTTCTTGAGATGCGGGAAGGTCGACGGTTCGAGGTAAGGCGTGGTCGGCACGCCCGAGAACGCGTACATGAAGAGGTTGATCGGCGCGGTGAAGGTCGAGTGGTCGAACACCTGCCGGCCGGCCTTGTGCCGCACGCGTCCGCGCAGATGCACGAAGGCGCCGCTGAAGGCGAACAGCAGGAGGATGACGACGAGGGCGATTTTCATACGGCGGGGGTGATGCGCGATCGGGCTTCGATCAAGCCGCGCATTTTCCCACGCGCATCGCGCCAGCGCGGGGCCGATGAGGTCCGAACGTCGCGACGGCGCAACCACAACAAGCGTGAGAGCGGGCGCTAACTGCCGCGTTCGAGCCCACGGTGCCGATCTACGATGCGGTAGCCGCAGTCTTGGTAGACCCGGCGTGCGATGTCGTTCTCGTCCGCAGAAATGCGTAACGAGTCCGCATCGAAATGCGTGAAGGCGTGGCGCGAGGCGTACTCGACGAGGATTCCGCACAATCCTCGCCGGCGCATCGACGGGTGCGTGACGACCTGCTGGAAGCGGCCGATGCGGCGACCGTCGGCGCCGCGCTGGTGCTCGACGAACACCCCCAGCGCCGACGCGATGTCACCGTCGACGACGACGGCGAACCAGCATCCCTGACCCGCGGCTTCAAGGTCTCGCCAGCCGGCGATCTGGCGTTCGGCAAACGTGCGATAGCCGGCCTCGTCGTGTTTCGGGTCGCGCGTCTCGACCAGCAGCGCGAGCAACCCTAGCCAGTCGTCGCCGGCGATACGCGACGGGCGGATCGCATCATCGCAGTGCGGCGCACGGAAAGCATCGGCGCGGTCAAGCACGAGGCCGATGATCTCGAAGTACTCGAATCCCGCGTCGACGAAGCGATCGACGGCGCCCCGCTGGTCGCTGTCCCAGCCGAAAGTGCGATGCGACGACGTCGGCTGGACGGCATGCACGCGGGTCTCGAAGGCGCGCATCCACGGTTCGAAGTCGGCGGCCCGCGGTGCGTGATCGAAACGCAGGCTGTTGCCCCACCAGTAGGTCGGGTTGGACGGCGTCATCAACACGAAGCCGCCATCGAAGCGCGTCAGGCTGCTGTCGGCTGGCAGGAAGATCAGCTCGCTGCGCAGCGCGTCGGAGGCGATCAAGCCGATGTCCAGCGGGCGTCGGCCGAACCCAGTCGTGAGGCGGCGTGGTTCCAGGCCATCGCCGCCCCGTCGATGACGACCGGAGGCGCGACCCGTCGTGCCGGACCCCAGTGCGTGGCTTCGACGGCTTGCGACAGATCGGCGTCGGTGCGCGCGGACCAGGGCGGACCGTCCGCGCGAGGAGGGCCGGCATCGATCAACGCCTCTGCAGTCCGCGCCAGCGAGAGCCGGGACGTGGATGCCTCCTCGTTCAACAGGCGTCGCACGACCCCGGCGATGGCCGCCGCCGCGATCAGATAGCCGGCCGCATGATCCAGCGCCTGGACCGGCAGCGGCGTCGGCTGGTCCGCGCGCTTCCATCGCATGCCGGCGTCGGCGATGCCGGCGCTCATCTGGACGAGGCTGTCGAATCCGCGTCGGTCGTGCCAGGGGCCGGCCCATCCGTAGGCGTCGAGCGAGACGTCGATCAGGTCCGGACGCAGGCCTCGTCGAGTCGCGGCGTCGTACCCGAGGCCGTCGAGCGCGCCCGGGCGATAGCCGTGCACGAGGACGTCGGCTTCGGCGAGCAGGGACTCGAAGCGTCGTCGGTCGTCGGACTGCTCGAGATCCAGTCGCGCACAGCGCTTGCCGAGGGTCACGTCGGGCGCGACGGCGGGTTCGTCCCAGCCGGGCGGATCGATGCGCAGGACGTCGGCGCCGTAGCCGGCGAGGAAGCGGGTGGCCACGGGTCCGGCCAGCACGCGGGTCAGGTCGAGGATTTTCAGCCCGTCGAGCGGACGTGCCGCAGAGGGCCGCCACAGCGTTGGCGCACAGGAGAAGCGAGCCACGTCGATCAGCGGCTCGCCAGAAACTGCTGTGCCCTGCGGGTGGTCGTTCCAGGCCGCGACCGTTCTCATCGCCGCCGCGCATCCGCCGGCCGCGACGACGGACGCTTCGAGATCGTCGGCGGACCACCTCGACACGGCTGCGGCCACTGCGGACCGCTCTTCAGGGCAATCGAGGACCCGCACGGCTGCCGCGCGATGCATCGGCGCGTTGGTGTGAAGCCGGATCCAGCCGTCTGACGAGCGGTAGTCGCCGGCGATGGCATCCCACGGAGGTGGGACTTCCCAGCCGATCGGCTGGATCGAAGAGCCGAACCAGAGCGACGCGAGACGTCGATCGACGCGCACGAAAGGCGCAGTGCCGGTGCCGGCCGCGATCAGTTCCGACAATGCCAGTGCGGCAGCGCCGACCGACCCGGCCGCGAACTCGGTGACTGCGAAGGCCGACGGCAACGCGCCGTGGCCGACGATCGAGAGACGCGTGAGCGACGCCGCGGGAAGCTGCAACGCTTCCCATGCCGTCGTCAGCACGTCGGTCATGCCGCGATCGTCATCCCTTCGCGCGCAGTCCGGCCGCGTCGCGCAGGGCCATCGCCTTGTCGGTCGCTTCCCAGCTGAACTCCGGCTCTTCGCGACCGAAGTGGCCGTAGGCCGCGGTCTTCTCGTAGATCGGACGCAGCAGGTCGAGCATCTGGATGATGCCCTTGGGGCGCAGGTCGAACATGCTCGCGACCAGCTTCGCCAGGTCCTCGTCGGCCATCACGCCGGTGCCTTCGGTGTAGACCGTGATGTTCATCGGCTTGGCGACGCCGATCGCGTACGCGACCTGGATCTGGCACTGGCGCGCGAGACCCGCCGCTACGACGTTCTTCGCGACGTAGCGCGCGGCATAGGCGGCCGAGCGGTCGACCTTCGAGGGGTCCTTGCCGGAAAACGCGCCGCCGCCGTGCGGGCAGGCACCGCCGTAGGTGTCGACGATGATCTTGCGGCCCGTCAGCCCGCAGTCGCCCTGCGGACCGCCGATCACGAAACGACCGGTCGGGTTGATCAGGAACTTGGTGTCCTTCAGCCATTCCTTCGGCAGGACTGGCTTGATAATCTCTTCGATGACGGCTTCGTTGAACGACGCCTTCATCTTGGTCTTGCTCTCGCTCTGGTCCGGGTCGTGTTGGGTGGACAGGACCACCGTGTCGATGCTGTGCGGCTTGCCGTCGACGTAGCGCATCGTCACCTGGCTCTTGGCGTCGGGCCGCAGGAACGGCAGGCGGCCGTCTTTCCGCAACATCGCCTGGCGTTCGACGAGGCGGTGCGCGTAGTAGATGGGCGCCGGCATCAGTTCGGGCGTCTCGTCGCAGGCGTAGCCGAACATCAGGCCCTGATCGCCGGCGCCCGTGTTGAGGTGGTCGTCGCTCGCTTGGTCGACGCCCTGTGCGATGTCGTTGCTCTGCTTGTCGTAGCAGACCATCACCGCGCAGCCCTTGTAGTCGATGCCGTAGTCGGTGTTGTCGTAACCGATGCGCTTGATGGTGTCGCGCGCGACCTGGATGTAGTCGACGTGGGCGTTGGTCGTGATCTCGCCGGCGAGCACCACGAGACCGGTGTTGCACAACGTTTCGGCGGCGACGCGCGAGCGCGGGTCCTGCGCGAAGATCGCGTCGAGGACGGCGTCGGAGATCTGGTCGGCGACCTTGTCGGGATGGCCTTCCGAGACCGACTCGGAAGTGAAGAGGAAATCGGAAGACATGCAGTTCTCCTGGACGAAACAAACGGGCACTCGTCGCCGTCGCGTCGGGTAGCCGGTCACAGGAAATGCAGTGGGATCGACGACGCTTTAGCGACACCGGAAAGTCGGGAGCCTGATGGCTTCGGACCGGACCGCCCCGCAAGTTGTCATTAAAAGGGCGGGTCCGCGCAACAACAGGTGGTCCGGATTCGGAGTCCCGCGTAGTCGGTGCGCTCGAGTGGCCGTATGATACCGCGCCTTTTTGGCCATTCGCGCGACGCTTCAAACCAGGGCCGACATCGCGGGCTCCGCCAGTGCTCACGACCCTCCTCCGCCTCCTCTCGCTGTTGCCGCTCGGACTGTTGCAGAGGGTCGGCGGCCGGCTCGGACGTTTCGTCGCGTCGGTCTCGCCGAGCTATCGACGCCACCTGATCGACAATCTCGCGCAGGCCGGTTATCCGGCGCGGACCGACGCCGCCCTCGTGGCGCGTGCCGCGGGGCAGGCCGGGCGAGGCGTCCTCGAACTCGCGCACGTCTGGATGCGCCCTCAGGCCGAGGTGCTGGCCCTGACCAGGGCCACCGGTTGGGCGCATGTCGAAGCCGCGCGTGCAGCCGGCAAGGGCATCGTGTTCCTCACGCCGCATCTTGGGTGCTTCGAAGTGACCGCGCAGTTCTACGCCAACAATCGTGCGGCCGGCGCGCCGCTGACCGTGCTCTATCGCCGACCCCGCAAGGCCTGGCTCGCGCCGCTGATCGAGGGTCGACGGGCGCGCGAGAACCTGTCGCTGGCGCCGGCGGACCTGTCCGGTGTGCGGCTGCTGGTCCGGGCACTGCGTCGTGGCGAAGCCATCGGCATGCTGCCCGACCAGGTCCCGAGCAAGGGCGAAGGGGTGTGGGCCCGCTTCTTCGGCAAGCACGCGTACACGATGATCCTGCCGGCCCGCCTGCAGCGCCTGACCGGTGCAGCATTGCTGCTCGCACACGGTGAGCGGCTCGCGGCCGGAAAGGGCTGGGCGGTCCACTTCTCGGTGATCGAAGAGCCCCTGCCCGACGACGCGGTGCTCGCGGCCACCCGCATCAACGAGGCGCTGGAGCATCTAATTCGCGGCAACCCCGAGCAGTATCTGTGGGGCTACAACCGCTACAAGACGCCGCAGTCGGCCGAACCCTCGCCGGACGCCGCCCCATGACCCGCTTCTGGCTTCGCGTCCTGCGCGCGTTCGGCCTGCTGCCGTTGCCGCTCACGCGCGCGCTCGGCGCCGCGCTCGGCATGCTGCTCTACGGCGTCGCGGCCCAGCGGCGGCGCGTGGCCCGCATCAACCTCAGGGCCTGCTTCCCAAAGATGTCGGAGCGCGAGCGTCGCAAGCTCGCACGCGCGCACTTCCGCGCCTTCGCGCAGGCGCTGCTCGATCGCGGACTAGTGTGGTGGGGCAACCGCAAGCGGATCGAAGGCGCCATCCGCTGGGTCGACCTGCATCATTTTGAGGAGGCCGCGGCTGCCGGGCCGGTGATCGTGCTGGCGCCGCACTTCGTCGGGCTCGATGCCGGCGGCATCCGCTTCTCGATGCTGATGCACGCGATCTCGATGTACTCGCATCAGAAGAACAAGGTACTCGATGAAACCATCCTCGCGGCGCGCAGCCGCTTCAACAAGCCGATCCTGCTGTCGCGCCAGGACGGCATGCGACCCGCGGTGCGCGCGATGCGGCGCGGCCTGTCGTTCTACTACCTGCCCGACATGGACTTCGGGGCGCGCGACGCGGCTTTCGTGCCGTTCTTCGGTATCAACGCGGCCACCATCACCGCCCCCGCGCGCCTCGCCCGCATCACGCACGCCAGGGTCGTGCCGTGCGTGACGCGCATGACGCCCGACGGCTACGAGGCGCGCTTCTATCCGGCGTGGGAGGCTTTCCCGGATCGCGACGACGACTCACCCGCGACCCTCGCCCGCGCCGCCCGTCGCATGAATGCCTTCATCGAGGAGCGCGTGATGGAGATGCCCGCGCAATACCTGTGGACGCACAAGCGCTTCAAGACAAGGCCGGTGGGGGATGAGAAGTTCTATCGGTGAGGCGGTCAGGTGAGACCGGGATCGCCTTCCAGGGCTTGTTTCTGTGCGAGTCCGCCTGGCTTCGCAGGCGCCAGCCAGGCGAGCAGGTCCTGCGCGAACTGCGTCGTGCAACGGAGATTTTCGCTACCGTCTTTCGCGGCTTCATGGCTTTCGGCATCACCGCGAATCCCAGCCCATCTCGCAGCCTGCTCCGGTGTCGCGCCGACGTAAGCCATCCCCCAGCCTCCGCATTGAGCGGACGGAATCTCGCCCTCGCGCAGGATGGTCGCGGCCTGATGGCGGACGTCATTGACGATGCTGGCCATGAGCGTCTGCAACTTCACTTTTGCACCTTCGAGGGTCTGGAGAAACATCCCGTCGGTGTAGACCAGCGCACCTGAAATGCCGTGGATCGCGTTTTTGTTGCGAGCGTGCTCGAGAAGCTCCTCCAGATCGTCCGATTGCATCGGCATCGTCGATTCTGAGGAATAGATGCGCTGGTAAGTCATTGATGGATTTTAAAGAGTGCGGTTGCGTTTTAATGAGTGAGAGATCCCGGACCGCCATTCATCGCCTCGCGTTTCCGAATCCAGGCCGCCGATGCTGGTGCCTGACGATGATCACGCGGATGCCCAGCCCGACTTCTCGATAGACCACCGAGTATGGAAATACTTGCATCGGGAATGTGCGACGCCCCTTTGCGACGGGCGTACCAAGCACGGGATATTCGACCAGGAGTTGGGCGACGCGCTCGAACTCGAGCAGGAACCGGTGTGCGACCAGGGCGCCGGCGTGCTCGACATAAAAAATCTACTGCATCAGCCAAGTCTTGCTCAGCGCTTGGTTGAAGCGAATAGCTAACCCAGCAATCCGTGCCCGCAATCGATGCAAGGCCTCCGGCCTAGCGACCTCGACGGCCGACCCCGTCGCCAATGCGTCCTCCCTCACATTCGTCTCGAGTTCCCACGCTCTTCCAATGTCGGGATCCGAGTCAAGGCTCGCAACGAGGCGGTCGAGTAAATGCGACCGATCCGAAGGCGCCAGTTTCAGAACCTCGGCCTCCGGAACCTCCCAATTTGTGCTCATGCGATCTACCCGACATCTTGACGAAAACCAAACCTGTCATACAGCACACGGGTCCTGCGAGGTCCGCGCCAAGACATCCAACGATTTAGCTCAGCCGCAGGGCGCCATGGCGTAGCGAACGCATGACTTCTTTGCGGGTAACTTCAAGTTCAACTTGACCAGAAGCGTACTCACTTTCCAAATCCTTGTGAACGGCGCGCACTTTAATCAGTGAGATCATTAAATTCTTTTGAATCCGATTTATCTCGGCCATCGGCGCAGAGTTTATAATGCCATTCGGTGAAGCAAAAAGACTTGCGTGCTTAGCCTTCACTCTCTTTCCGCCGCTATCTTTTCTTCGATCTAATGAAGGTGCTGTCCTTCGCTTGAGTTTCCGCTGGAACCCGCGAATATAAAGAGGCTTTGATATGACGAGTTCGCGATATTTGCTTGCGCTTCAATTCGACGCACCTCAATAATGATGTCGCTCGGGCTGAGGCAGAGTGTGCGAAGCGCGTTACGTCGCTCAGCCGCTGCCGCAGCCTGTTGCGTTTGCCGCGCGGACCCAGCGGATCGATACGCCGCCAGTGCTCCCAGTACACCGCCAGCGGCGCTGACGACGCGCAGCAGCGACAGCGACAAGTTCAGTGATACTCGCCATCTTTGTATGACGGTTCGGTTCAGCCGCCGCGAAGCGGTCCGCTGGAACGTCGGGTTTGACATGCGCGGATCATCACACTCATTTGCCTCTCACCTTTTTGGACGGTACGCCCTCCTCCAACACAAGTCCCACGACGCCGAAACCCACAATCAGCAGCGCGTAGAACACCGCGAGGTCAACGGTAGGAAGGAACCAGTGAATCGCGAACGCCAGCGCGACGCCAAACAGACAACCAACGAACATCCCCGGAGAAGCCAAGAGCTGGACTATGTCCGTGAGCAGCTTCAATAGATTTAAATTTCAAGCAAAGCCTTATAACGCAGTTGCCTAAAATATTATTCGAACGATCACTCGCAGTAGCTCAATAATATTTAAAGTGAGCAAACGATGCACAGCCAAATATCCAAGCCTAGATCAAGGAGAACGATCTCACCAACGCAACGACCGTAGGGCGCCGGTCGCATCTGCGTCAATCGCTCATTCGCGAAGGAGACGAAGGCGTTGGGTGACGCGCACGGAAGCGCTCTCCAGCGCGCGCCCGCGTTACCCCGCCACCCACGATCGACGATAATCCGGTCCCATGCGTTTACCCTTCACCAAAATGCAGGGCGCCGGCAACGACTTCGTCGTGCTCGACGCCACCCGTGCGCCGATTGCGCTCGCGCCGGAGCAATGGCGCTGGCTCGCCGACCGTCGCCTCGGCGTCGGTGCCGACCAGATCCTGATCGTCGGTCCGCCTGCGGATCGGGCGGCTGCGGACTTCTCCTATCGCATCTACAACGCCGACGGTGGCGAGGTCGAGCAATGCGGCAACGGGGCTCGCGCCTTCGCTCGCTACGTGCGCGACAAGCACCTGAGCGACGCGGCTTCAATCCGCGTCGAAACGTTGTCGGGTCTCATCACGCCGCGCATCGAGAGCGATGGCGACGTCACGGTCGACATGGGCTCACCGCGCTTCGAGGCGGGCGAGATTCCCTTCGATGCGTCTGGCCTGTTTGCGCGAAGTGTCGGCGACGAGTCGCTGTGGCCACTGACCGTCGAAGGCACCGTCGTCGAGGTCGGGGTCGTGTCGATGGGCAATCCGCACGCCGTCACGATCGTCGACAACGTCGATCACGCGCGGGTCGCGTCCCAGGGCCCACGCATCGAACACCACCAGCGCTTCCCGGCGCGAGTCAACGCCGGCTTCATGCAGATCATCGATCGTCGCACCCTCCGCCTTCGCGTCCACGAGCGCGGCAGCGGCGAGACGCTGGCCTGCGGCACCGGTGCCTGTGCCGCGGTCGTGTCGGCCATCCGCCGCAATCTCGTCGATTCGCCGGTGACCGTGCATGCGCGCGGCGGCACGCTCGTCATCGGTTGGGACGGTCCGGGCGCCAGCGTCACACTACGCGGTCCGGCCGTCGCGGTGTTCGAGGGCGAAGTGCTGGTCCCCGAACTCGATCAACTTTCCAACCTCGAAGCTCATCATTCATGAACGCACAGGACGTCGCCGACTACCTGCAGCAGCACCCCGAATTCTTCGACGACCACGCGACGCTGTTCGCGACGCTGACCGTCCCGCATCCGCATGGCGGCCGCGCCATCCCGCTTGCCGAGCGCCAGATGCTCACGCTGCGCGAGAAGAACCGCACGCTCGAACTCAAGGTCGCTGAGTTGATGCGCTATGGCCAGGAGAACGACGCGATCTCCGAGCGCCTCGCCCGCTGGACGCGCATGTTGCTGCTGCAGCGTGCGCCGCGCCTGCTGCCCGAGACGTTGACCGGCTCACTCGAGGAGATCTTCTCGGTCCCGCATGTCGCTCTCGCACTCTGGGAGGCCACGGACGAGTACGCCGCCGAGTCGCGGACGGCTGACGCGACGCCCCAGTTGATCGCATATGTCGAGGGCCTTCAGCAGCCGTATTGCGGCACGCCGAGCGGACTTGCCGCGCTGTGCCTGCCGTTGTTTCATCGACCGGCGAACAGCCCGCTGGAAGTTGTGACGACCGACGGCGTCGCCGCCGATGGAGCCACCGAGGAAGCGGTATCGGACGTGCGTTCGGTCGCGCTGATCCCCCTGCATCGCGGGGCCGCTCCGGCGCCGTTCGGGCTGCTGGCGCTGGGCTCCGCCGACCCGCGTCGCTTCCACGACGGCATGGGCATCGACTTCCTCGCTCGCATCGGCGAGAACTCGAGTGCGGCGCTGACGCGCCTGCTGCGTTGAAGACTGCGTCCGACACCGAGCCGTCGACGGCCCTGGCGCCGTCCGTCGAACGCTATCTCGCCAGCCTCGAGACCCAGCGCAAATTGTCTCCGCACACGCTGTCGTCGTATCGCCGCGAGTTGATGGTGCTGCAGGAACTGGCGGCGATCGAGTCGCCCGACCTTCGCATCGAGTCGCTGCGCGACGCGCACATCCGGCGTTACGCCGCGCGGCTGCATGCCCGCGGTCTCGCGCCGCGGTCGATCGCCCGCGCGCTGTCCGCATGGCGCGGCTACTTCACCTGGCTCGCGCAATACGAGGACGGCACCGGCAATCCGGTGGCCGACGTGCGTCCGCCGCGCCTGCCCAAGCGGTTGCCGAAGGCGCTGTCCGAGCCGCTGACCATGCAGCTGCTCGATGCAACCACGAGCGATGACGGCGAGTCTGCGGACGGCATCGCGCAGCGCGATGCGGCGGTCTACGAGCTGTTCTATTCGTCGGGGCTGCGCCTCTCCGAATTGGTCGCGCTCGACGTTGCTTACGCGAAGGACGCGCTGCACGTGTCGAGCGGATGGATCGATCTCGCGTCGGGCGAAGTAACCGTGACCGGCAAGGGCAACAAGCGCCGCACGGTCCCGGTCGGCGCGAAGGCGGTCGAGGCGATTGGGCGGTGGCTGGCGATCCGCGGCACCTGGCTGAAGGCGGACCCGCATCCGCTCTTCCTGTCGACGCGTGGCGAGCGGCTGTCGGGTCGTTCGATCCAGCAGCGGCTGAAGGCGCATGCCCAGCGCGCCGGTATCCCGGCCAACCTGCATCCGCACGTGCTGCGCCACTCGTTCGCGTCGCATCTGCTGCAGGCCAGCGGCGATCTGCGTGCGGTCCAGGAACTGCTCGGCCACAGCAGCATCGCGTCGACGCAGGTCTACACGAGTCTCGACTTCAAGCGCCTCGCCGAGGTCTACGACGCGGCGCACCCTCGGGCACGCCGGAAGTAGTCACGACCGAGGTCGCGGCCCCGCCTGTGGTGGAGGCTGCCAGCATCGCCGGCGAAGCGGGTTCACGGCCTGATCGGCCTACGATGGCGACCGTATAATTCGACCCCTCACTCAAGACCGAAACTGATGCGGCGCGCTGCCGTTCGACGACGAACGCGGACGCGCCGAGGTTCCCACCATGCTCCCTGAACAGAAGCACGCGATCATCCAGCGCATCTCCGACGCGGTCGCGCCTCTCGTCGCGGGGACCGACGTCGTGCCGGTCGTCGCGCTTGAGCGTCCCAAGGTCGCAGCGCACGGCGACCTCGCTTGCAACGTCGCGATGCAGATCGCAAAGCGCCTGAAGCAGAACCCGCGCGTGATCGCGCAGGCCATCGTCGACGCGCTGCACGCGGATCGCGACGGCCTCATCGAACGCGCTGAGATCGCGGGCCCGGGCTTCATCAATCTCTTCCTGTCGGCGAAGCTGCACCAGGCCGTCGTGCCGGCGATATTCGCGCAGGACGAGCGCTACGGTCGCGCAGTCAGCGAGACGCCGCTGAAGGTCATGATCGAGTTCGTCAGCGCCAATCCGACCGGTCCGCTACACGTGGGTCATGGCCGGCAGGGCGCACTCGGCGACGTGATGTCGGCGCTGTTCGCGTCGCAGGGTCACGCGGTGACGCGCGAGTACTACTACAACGACGCGGGCGTGCAGATCGCCACGCTCGCGACGTCGGTGCAGGCGCGCGGCCGTGGCCTCGTGCCCGGCGGCGAAGGCTGGCCCGACCCGGCCTACAACGGCGACTACATCGCCGAGATCGCGACCGACTTCCTCGCGCGCGGCTCGGTGGGCGACGTCAAGGGGTCGGGCGACATCGAGGATCTCGAGAACATCCGTCGCTTTGCGGTGGCCTACCTGCGTCGTGAGCAGGACCTCGACCTCAAGGCCTTCGGTATCACCTTCGACAACTATTACCTCGAGTCGTCGCTGTACACCGACGGCCGAGTCGAACGCACGGTCGAGGCATTGATCGCGGCCGGCAAGACCTACGAGAGCGATGGCGCCCTTTGGCTCGCGACCACGTCATATCCGGATATCGGCGACGACAAGGACCGTGTGATGCGGAAGACCGACGGCACCTACACCTATTTCGTACCCGACATCGCGTACCACCTCGCGAAGTGGGAGCGCGGCTATCGCAAGGTCGTCAACGTGCAGGGCGGCGATCACCACGGCACGGTGGCGCGGGTGCGTGCGGGCTTGCGGGCCGTCTCCGACGCTCAGCATCTCGGCCTGCCAGCGATCTTCCCCGACTACGTGCTGCACAAGATGGTCCGCGTGATGCGCGGCGGCGAAGAGGTCAAGATCAGCAAGCGCGACGGCCGTTATGTCACGCTGCGCGACCTGATCCAGATGAGCGGCGGCGAGGACGAGCCCAACGTGCGCGGTCGCGATGCCGTGCGCTTCTTCTTCATCACGCGTAAGGCCGATACCGAGTTCACCTTCGACATCGACCTCGCGCTCGCGCGCTCCGACGAGAACCCGGTTTACTACGTGCAGTACGCGCATGCGCGGATCTGCTCGGTGCTCGCGGCCTGGGGCGGTGCCGACTGGGAAACCAAGCTGCCGTCGCTGGCGTCCGCCGACCTGTCGCTGCTGGTCGCGCCGCGCGAAACGGCCCTGATGCAGCGCCTGGCCGAGTACCCCGAGCTGCTCGCTTCCGCGGCTGCCGAGATGGCGCCGCACCAGCTTGCGTTCTACCTCAAGGACTGCGCTGCCGATCTGCACAGCTATTACAATGCTGAGCGCTTCCTGGTCGACGATCTCGCCCTGCGCGACGCCCGCGCCGCGCTGCTCGCGGCCACGCGACAGGTCATCGCCAACGGCCTCGCGCTCGTTGGTGTCGCGGCGCCCCAGAAGATGTAGATCCAGGCCGGCACCCCGGAGGAGATTCACCGCATGTCCCGTTGCATCGCATTGCCCCGACTGATCGACCAACGAGGCAACACTGCCGTCGGCCTGATCATCGGGATCGTCATCGGTCTCGCTATCGCGGCCGGCGTCGCGCTCTTCGTGACGAAGGCGACCGTCCCGTTCGTCAGCAAGCCGCCGCGAGCGGCCGTCACCAACGAGCCCGAAGGCGCCAAACTGCCCGACCCCAACAAGAGCCTGTACGTGAAGGACGCTGCGCCGGCGCTTCAGCCGTCGGCAGGTGAGCCGACGGTCATCGCCCCGCCGCCACCCAACCTCGCGCCCGGCGCTGACGGCAAGGCGCCCATCGTCGATCAATCGACCCCGGCGACCGGCATCACCACGCTGCAGGCGGGTGCTTTCAGCAATGCGGACGATGCCGAGAGCATGCGGGGCCGACTCGCGTTGCTGGGCTTCGAATCGCGCGTGCAGCCGGCCGAACGCGACGGCGCGAAGATCTTTCGCGTCAGGCTCGGCCCTTACGCCCGCATCGACGAACTCAACCGGGCGCGGCAGCGTCTGATCGAGAACGGCGTCGAGGCGACGCTGGTCGCGCCGGGCAAATGATGGTTCCGCGCGAGCGAACAGCGCGCAAGTCCAGAACTCGGCGACCGGCGGGTTGTCCTCGCAACGGTCGGTTCGCGCGTTGATGACGAAATCGCTACCTCAATCTTCCTTGGATGCCGCATGACCCCTTCGATCTCAAGCCCGCGCCGCCTGTCGTTCTTCCGCTCAGTTCTGTACGCCGTCGCGTCCCTGGTCGCCGTCACTGCCTACGCGCAGTCGGGCGAGCTGCGCGAAGGCGTCAACTACACCGTCGTCAAACCTGCGCAGCCGACCACGGCGCCGGCCGGCAAGACCGAAGTCATCGAGTTCTTCGGTTACTGGTGTCCGCATTGCAATGACTTCGAGCCCGTGATGGCCGACTGGGCCAAGCGCAACGACGCCAAGGTCAGTACGCAGTACATCCCGTTCGCGTTCCTGCCGTCGCACATCGCCTTCCAGAAGCTCTACTACACGCTCGAAACGCTGGGCGTCGAGAAGGAGATGCGGCGCAAGGTGTTCGACGCGATCCATCGCGACTCCGTCATCAAGCCCACTGCCGATGCCGAATCGCTGGGAGACTGGGCGGCCAAGAACGGGATGGATCGCAAGAAATTCATCGACACCTACAACTCGTTTTCCGTGACCACCAAGGTGAGCCGCGCGAACCAGATCGCGGTGGCCTACGGCGTCACGGGCGTGCCGATGCTGGGCATCGGTGGCAAGTATCTGATCAACGTCGACGCGCGTTCGATCGGCAACGCCGACATCTTCCTTGCCCGCGTCATCGCCGGGAAGTAAGCCTCCCGCGCGGCGCCAGTGAAGGTCTTCATCACCGGCGCGTCGAGCGGCATCGGCGCCGCGCTCGCGCGCTCGTATGCCGGTCGCGGTGACGCCTGCGTACTGGTGTCGCGGCGCCTCGATGTGCTCGACACGTTGCAGCAGTCGCTCGTATCTCCCGACCTGCATCGCTGTCTCGTGGCCGATGTCACCGATGCGGCCGCACTCGCCGAAGTCGCGAAGACCACCATCGATGCGTCCGGTCTTCCGGACATCGTCATTGCCAACGCCGGCATCTCGGTCGGCACGAGCACCGAGATCGCGAGCAACCTCGCGGCGTTCCGCCGCGTCATCGAGACCAACCTGATCGCGACGGTCGCCACCTTCGGCCCGTTCATCGCGGCGATGAAGGCGAAGCCGCGCGCCGGCGGCTACCGGCTCGTCGTGATCGCGAGCGTGGCCGGCATCCGCGGCCTTCCCGGGGCCGGCACGTACAGCGCGTCGAAGGCCGCGGTGATCGCGTACGCCGAGAGCCTGCGCATCGAACTGCGTGGCAGCGGCATCCGCGTGGTGATCGTCGCACCGGGCTTTATCGACACGCCGATGACGGTCGGCAATCCATACCCGATGCCGTTCCTGATGAATGTCGACCGCTTCGCCGACCAGGCCGTGCGCGTGATCGACGCGGGCCGCAGCTTCGCCGTGATCCCGTGGCAGATGGGCTGGCTCGCATGGCTGCTGCGCGTGTTGCCCGACCGGCTGCTCGACGCCGCGCTCGCCGGACGCGCGCGAAAGCCGATGGGCGACGAGCGACGATGACGCTGGCCGACGTGCGCGGCACGCTGCATCGTCGTTGCGACGATCGCTCCAAGCTGCGCATCGTCTCGCTGGTGCCGTCGCTGACCGAACTGCTGTGCGACCTCGGGCTCGGTCATGCGATCGTCGGTCGCACCGGCTATTGCATCCATCCGGCCGACGAGGTCGAGCGCATCGCCAAGGTCGGTGGCACGAAGACCGTCAACATCGAGAAGATCCGCAAGCTCGCGCCGACGCATCTGGTCGTCGACATCGACGAGAACGAGAAGCCTACCGTCGAGGCGCTGCAGCAGTTCGTGCCGCACGTCATCGTCACGCATCCGCAGAAACCACGCGACAACCTCGGGCTGTATCGGCTGCTCGCGCATGTCTTCGCGGCCGAGCGTGAGGCTGACCGACTCTGCGCGCGCTTCGAGGCGGCGTGGAGCGCGCTTCTCCAGGCGCGCGAGATCGGTAACTGGCCGTCACGGCGCGTGCTGTACCTGATCTGGAAAGACCCGTGGATGACGGTGGCGCGCGACACCTACATCGCCGCGCTGCTGGCCGTCGTGGGCTGGGAGCAGATCGAGATCCGCGACATGCTCGACACCGGGACTAAGTCGTCGCCACGCTATCCGGCGATCGAGCTGGATCGTCTCGCGGGCAGGGCGGATCTCGTCCTGCTGTCCTCCGAGCCCTACGCCTTTACCGAGACGCATGTCGCAGCGCTCGAAGGCGTGGCACCGCGCGTGCGACTGGTCGATGGCGAGATGCTGTCGTGGTTCGGCAGCCGGGCAATCGCCGGACTCGAGTACCTGGGCAGGCTCGCGTCCGGCGTCCACTGATCTACAGCACGTAGCGTGCGAGGTCCTCGCTCTTCGACAGTTCGCCGAGGCGCATGTCGACATAGGCCGCGTCGATCCGCACCGTCTGCCCGGCGAGCGTGGTGGCCTCGAACGACAACTCCTCCAGCAGCCGCTCCATCACCGTGTAGAGCCGACGCGCACCGATGTTCTCTGTGCGCTCATTGACCGAGAAGGCCACTTCCGCGAGCCGACGGATGCCTTCCGGCGTGAAGTCCAGCGTCACGTCCTCGGTCGCGAGCAGCGCCAGGTACTGCTTCGTCAGCGCCGCATCGGTCTGCGTCAGGATGCGTTCGAAGTCGTCGATCGACAGCGACTCGAGCTCGACGCGGATCGGGAAGCGGCCCTGCAACTCGGGGATCAGGTCGCTGGGCTTCGCGAGGTGGAACGCACCCGACGCGATGAACAGGATGTGATCGGTCTTGATCATTCCGTACTTGGTCGACACGGTCGTGCCTTCGACCAGCGGCAGCAGGTCGCGCTGCACGCCCTGACGCGACACGTCGGCGCCACCGTATTCCTGGCGCGACGCGATCTTGTCGATCTCGTCGAGGAACACGATGCCGTTCTGCTCCACGTTGCGAACCGCCTCGAGCTTGAGCTCTTCCTCGTTAACGAGCTTAGCTGCCTCCTCCTCGATCAGCAGCTTCTTCGCCTCGGCAACCTTGAGCTTGCGGGTCTTGCGACCCTTGTTCGAGTTGAGGTTCTGGAACATGCCGCGGATCTGCTCGGTCATCTCTTCCATGCCCGGGGGCGCCATGATCTCCATGCTCGATTGCGGCGTGGCGATCTCGATCTCGATCTCCTTGTCGTCGAGCTCGCCCTCACGCAGCTTCTTGCGAAATTTCTGACGCGTGTTGCTGTCGCTGCTGTGCTCCGGGTCGGGCGTCGCGGGCGGCGGCGTGAAGCCGAAGTCGCGCGGCGGCGGCAGCAAGGCATCGAGCAGGCGTTCCTCGACGGCATCCTCGGCGCGTTCGCGGACCTTCTTCGTCGCGGCTTCGCGCGTCTGCTTGACCGCGGTCTCGACGAGGTCGCGGATGATCGTGTCGACATCGCGGCCGACATAGCCGACCTCGGTGAACTTGGTCGCCTCGACCTTCACGAACGGCGCTTCGGCCAGGCGCGCGAGACGACGCGCGATCTCGGTCTTGCCGACGCCGGTCGGTCCGATCATCAGGATGTTCTTCGGCGTGATCTCGTGGCGCAGCGGCTCGGCGACCTGCTGCCGTCTCCAGCGATTGCGCAAGGCGACCGCGACCGCGTGCTTCGCGTTCTTCTGGCCGACGATGTGCTTGTCGAGTTCGGCCACGATCTCGGCGGGAGTCAGTGATTGGACAGGCATGCGCGGTTCCGTAGGGGCTTGGTAATCGAACATTATTCGAGCGTCTCGATGACGTGTGAGTGATTCGTGTAGATGCACAGATTCGCCGCGATCGTCAGTGCCTTCTTGACGATGTCGCCGGGCTCCAGTTCCGTGTTGTCGACGAGGGCCTGCGCGGCCGACAGCGCATAGACGCCGCCCGATCCGATGGCCGTGACGCCGCCTTCGGGCTCGAGAACGTCGCCGTTGCCGGTGATCTGATAGGTGTGCTCGCGGTCGGCGACGATCAGCATCGCCTCGAGTCGACGCAGGACGCGGTCGGTCCGCCAATCCTTGGCGAGCTCGACGGCCGCGCGCTGCAGGTTGCCCTGATGCTTCTCGAGCTTGGCCTCGAAGCGGTCGAGCAGCGAAAACGCGTCCGCGGTGCTGCCCGCGAAGCCGGTGAGGATCTTGCCCTGGTAGAGACGGCGCACCTTCTGCGCGGTGCCCTTGACGACGATGTTGCCGAGAGTGACCTGGCCGTCACCGCCGAGTGCGACGCGGTTGCCGCGCCGAACGGCCACGATGGTGGTGCCGTGGAATTGCTCCATGAACTGCTCCGGAAGAATGGTCTGTTCGAAGTCGGGGCAGCGCGGGGCAATTCAAGCTTGCGGTCTGGCGACCGCAGGACATCACACCTTGCGGCGCTCGATCGGGACCACTTCGTGGAGGCCCATGACGACGAACAAGGCGGCGACGAGGTGGCCGACGTTGACGAACTCGATCTCTTTGCGCGAACCGCGCATCCCCACCGCCCAGTTGAGCAGCAGTCCGGCCGCCGTGAAGTCGACCCGAACCAGGCGCGCGCAGTCGACGACGATGCGGTCGTGCTTGGTGGCGAACTGGGTCAGGCGCTGCAGGTCACTGTCGCTCTTGCCGACCAGCTCGCCCGACAGCGCGACCGCGTCGGATCCGAGCGGGACTTCGTCGCCGGCGCTCGGCGTCTCGGTGGGTGCCGGGGCAGCCGGCTGATCCTCGATCAGGTACTTCGGTGATGCCGGTTCCCATGACGGCGGCGAGACCTCGAAGGTCACGCAGTAGTCGATGCTGGTCTCCTCGAACGCGGCCTGGCGACCGAGGATGCGATAGATTTCCAGCAGCAGCATCCAGACCGCGTTGGACGCATCGCGGCGACCGACTTCGATAGCGGCCCGCAGACGTTCGGCGAGCTGGCTCGCGCCGCTGATCGCCACTTCGTGGTTCGACTTCTGGAAGGCGGCGAAGACCCGCAGGATCAGGTCGGCACCGGAAGCATCGACCGAATCGACCTGCTCGAACTCGAGGTGCAGCACCGGGTTGCGTTGCGCCAGCTTCTTGAGCTGTTCGAGTTGCGGAACGATGCGCGCATCGAGCGCGCCCTTAAAGACGATGGCCGCGCGCTGCGCCGGCGGTGCGGCGGGTGTGCGCGCCTTGCGCGCCTGTTCGTCCGACCATGCCGGCGCGGACGTCTCGAAGCGCACGGCAAAATCGATGGCGAGGTTCTCGAATTCGGTCCGCTTGCCGAGCAACTGATAGAGCTCGAGGAGCATCAGCCATGTGTCCGGGCTCCGGTCGCTGCCGACAGCGCCCGCGAGCACCGCAACGGCCGGGAAGTCCTGACCGTTCGCATACAGGATGGCCGCCTCTTCGAGCACCGGATTGCCGGTATCCGCGAGGACCATCGAATGGGCCAGATGCGAGTCGCCGAGCATCAGGTCGGTCGACGTGCCGATCGTGGTGTTGCCGATGCCGGTTTTGTTGCGCGAGCGATCCTGATCCAGGTTGCGGGGCGACTCCTGTCGCCGGGCCGCCATGTGGTCGCTGCGCGACTGCATGATCTCGGACTCGATCTGCGACTCGATCAGGTCGATCTTCTCGGCCGTGGCGCGCGCGACATCGCGCGGCGAAAGAGTGGGGGGTGACTTGGTGGAGGGGCCGCGTCGGACCTGGCTGCCCGCGTCCGAGCCGTCGCCGCTCCGCTGTCCCTGCTCGGACCGCGCAGGCTCGCGCGACGAGCGTTCGCGCGTCTCCGGTTCCTTGATTTTTTTCTTGCCGAATAATCCCGAAAATGCCACACCCGCTCCGCTGCTGAACCTCGTTCCCACGCGCGAAGCGGCCACTGCTTCGTGATGAAATTCGAGTCTAGCATGGGCCTCGCGCGCGGCCGGAGCCGCGACGCTCCTATGAAGTTGCGGTGCGTTGGCCGTTTGCGGCAGACTACGCTGGTGCTGTTCCGATCCCCCGCGTTTCGACTCCTGCTGGCTGCGTTGCTGGTTTTTTCCCAGCATCAGGCGGGCCTGCACCTGCTCGGCCACAGCGTCGCAAAGCTGTCGCAGCTTCAGGAGTCTACCGACCCGCAGGAACTGGTCTGCGCGAAGTGTCTCGCGATCGCGCATCTCGACCACGCGGTCAACGGCACCGTCCCGACGCTCGAGCCGGTCCCGTCGACGCCCGAGCGCATCGCCTCGGCTCCCGTTTCCCCTCTCGACCTGGCGTTCTTCGCCAGTTACCGAAGTCGCGCTCCGCCCGCTCTCTCCTGATCCATCGCGTCGTTCTGTCGCATCGCGAGACGGAACCGTCCCCCGCTCAGGAGAACCCATGAAATTGCCGAAACGGCAGGCTTTGGTCATTGCCATTGCCGCCTTGTATTGCACCAATACCCACGCCGATGAACCCGGATCGGTCGCTCCGCCGCCGCCGCCACTGCCCGGTCTGGCGCAGGCGTCGAGGCCATCAGCCCCCGCAGCATCGGTCGAGAAGCTCGACGCCGTGCAGGTCACCGGCAAACGACTCGACGACGCCCGCAACGGTCTGTCGCCAGAGACCGGAAGCACGACCTACCGTTTCGACAAGAGCGACATACAGGCGCTGCCGTTCGGCACCGCCACGCCGCTCAACCAGGTGATCCTCCAGGCGCCTGGCGTCGTGCAGGACAGCTACGGCCAGTTGCATGTCCGCGGCGACCACTCGAACCTGCAGTACCGCATCAACGGCGTTGTGATCCCCGAGGCGATCTCGGGCTTCGGCCAGTCGCTCGATACGCGCTTCGCCGACCAGATCAACATCCTCACCGGCGCCCTGCCGGCGCAGTACGGCTATCGAACCGCCGGTATCGTCGACATCCGCACGCGCGGCACCGGCTTCGAGAACGGTGGCGACATCAGCGTGCTCGGCGGCTCGCGCGGGCACGGCGAAACCAGCGGCGAGTACTCGGGGACGACGGGCGGATGGAGCTACTTCATCACCGCCTCTTTCCTGCGCAACGACATCGGCATCGAGAATCCGACCAGCAGTCGCGACGCGATCCACGACACGACCAGACAGCAGAAGAGTTTCGCGTATCTGTCGCGCGTGATCGACGAGAACAGCCGGGTGAGCGTCATCGTCGGCACGTCGAACAACAAGTTCCAGATTCCCAACGTGTCCGGCGAGCAGCCGAGCTTCTCGATCGACGGCAATCCATCGCTCGACTCGTCGAAGTTCGACGCGAAGCAGAACGAGAAGAACGCGTTCCAGATCGCGACCTACCAGGCGAGTCCGAGCGACCGCGTCGACTATCAGCTTTCGGTGTTCCATCGCTACACCGACGTCGCCTATCAGCCCGACCCGCTGGGCGACCTGCTCTATAACGGCGTCGGCGCGCAGGTTCTGCGCAAGAACGAAGCGTTCGGTCTGCAGGGCGACTTCAGCCTGCGGCTTGGTGAACAGCACACGCTGCGGTCGGGCGTGTACGCGCAACGCGAGCGCTTCTCGGCCGATACGTCGTCGACCGTCTTCGCGGCCGATGCCGACGGCAACCAGACCAGCACGACACCGTTCGTTATCGACGACAAATCGAATCTCGCCGGCGTTACCTACGGCGTCTACCTGCAGGACGAATGGCGGCCGACGCAGGCATTGACCGTTAACTACGGCGCCCGCTTCGACCACACCTCGGCCGTGGTCAACGAGAAGCAGCTCAGCCCGCGCTTCGGCCTCGTCTACGACCTGACGCACGACACGCGGCTGCACTTCGGCTACTCGCGCTACTTCACGCCACCGCCGACCGAGAAGATCGATACGACGTCGGTCGCGAAGTTCATCGGAACAACCAACGCGTTGCCATCGGACGCCGACACGTCGGTCAAGAGCGAGCGGTCGAACTACTTCGACATCGGGCTCTCGCATCAGCTCACGCCCGCGGTCACGGTCGGCGTCGACGGTTTCTATCGCAAGGTCCGCAACCTGCAGGACGAGGGACAGTTCGGCAACGCGTTGATCTATTCGGCCTTCAACTACGGCGAGGGTCGGGTGCGTGGCGTCGAGTTCTCGGCGAGCTACAAGGCGAACAACCTGTCGATGTACGGCAACGTCGCGCTGTCGAAGGCCGAGGCCCGCAACATCGTCACCGGCCAGTTCAATTTCGGTCCCGACGAGCTCGCGTACATCGCCGACCACTGGGTGCACGTCGACCACGACCAGAAGCTCACGGCGTCGGCCGGCGCTTCCTATCAGTGGGGTGGCACGCGGCTGGGGGCCGACCTGCTGTTCGGCAGCGGCCTGCGCAACGGCTTCGCGAATTCCGAGCACCTGCCGTCGTACCTGCAGGTCAACCTGAGCGCGGCGCAGACCATCACGACCGGTCTGCTCGGCAAGATCGAAGGGCGGGTCGCGGTGATCAACCTGTTCGATCGCGCCTACCAGTTGCGCGACGGCAGCGGCATTGGCGTCGGCGCGCCGCAGTACGGACCGCGACGCGGCTTCTTCGTCGGCGCGACGAAGTTCTTCTGAGGCAAAAAAAGCGGCGCCGTGCGCCGCTTTCTTCAAGGGTGAACGGCGATCACTCGCCGAACATCTTCTGCTTCATCTCGCGACGTTCCTGCGCTTCGAGCGACAGCGTGGCCGTCGGGCGGGCCAGCAGGCGCGGCACACCGATCGGGTCGCCGGTCTCTTCGCAGTAGCCGTAGTCGCCCGAGTCGATGCGGACGATCGACTGCTGAATCTTCTTGAGCAGCTTGCGTTCGCGGTCGCGCGTGCGCAGTTCGAGGGCGTGCTCTTCCTCGATTGTGGCGCGATCGGCGGGATCGGGGACGATGATCGACTCGCGCAGATGCTCGGTGGTCTCACCGGCGTTGCGCAGGATGTCCTGCTCCATCGTCTGCAGGCGCACCTTGAAGAACTGGAGTTGCGACGAGTTCATGTAGTCCTTCTCGGGAGCCGCGAGGATCTCCGCTTCGGACATCACCTTGCCGGTGGAGCGAGGCGCCGAGGAGACGCGGGCCGGCGGTGCGGCAACGACCGGCGCTGCCGGTTCGTCCATCTCGACGGTCGGAGCGATCTTCTTCGCCGTCGGAGCGCGTTTCACGGCGGGCTTCTCGGCGACGGTCTTGGCAGTGGCGATCTTGGCTCCCATACTTTCCTCTATGCTTCGCTAGGCGCGTGCCCATAAAAGAACGCGCGCTCGATTGATCCCAAACTCGGAACTCCCGCTTGATGAACGGCAGTGTCATGAAAAACAAGTGGCGGGTCGGGACGAGTCCAGGGGCTGAAAATGTAGCCCGATCCGGCCCCGCAACCCCGAAAAGCCGTTGTCCATCAATGCTCTCCGCGACGCCGCGCAATCCGTCCACTGGCGTCCGAGGGGCCGGATTAAATCACAGAGGGGTGCGCCGCGCAATCGATTCCCATGCGGGTCGACCGGCACGCCCGGAATGGCCATCGGGGCTCGTCCGGTCACCTCGAATCGATCCTTCATGACCGACCGATGCCTCGTCTGGTGGATTCGCGACGACCTGCGTCTCGACGATCAGCGCTGCCTGGACGGCATCGGCGAATTCGACCGGCTGATCCCCGTGCTTTGTCTGGGTCAGCGCGGCATCGCCGGCGGCGACCAGGCGGCTCGCCTGGATGGTGTCGACCTCCCGTTCCGGCGCCGCAGTCCACTGCGCGAGCGTTTCCTGCACCAGGGACTCGACGCGCTGGCACGCGACCTGTGCGAACGCAGCAGCCGGTTGTTCGTGCTGCGCGGTTCGCCGGACGTCGACCTGGCGCCGTTCGCCGCACGGGTCGGCGCGACGCAGTTGCGCTTCAGCTTGGGCTGCGGGACTGAGGAAGCGCGCGAAGAAATCGGCGTCGTCGCGGCGCTGGAGGCTCAGCGGATCGCTTGGCGAGGCGTCGCGCAGCGCACGCTGATCGAAGATCCTGCCGCGACCTTCACCGGCGCGCGGCTGCCGCGTGTGTTCACCGACTTCCGCAAGGCGGTCGAGCGTTCGGTGCAACCGGCACAACCGCAAGCAGCGGCGCCTGCGCTGCCTCCTTGCAGCCTGGACGCCGAGACGTGGCCGGTCGTCGAGCCGACCGCGGAACTGGACGACGATCCGCGCGCAACCTTCGTTCACGTCGGCGGCGAGGCGGCCGCGCACGCGCGCCTGGACGACTACGTCTTCGGCACGCAGGCGGTCGCGCGCTACAAGGAGACGCGCAACGGCATGCTGGCGCGCGACGACATCACCCGCCTGTCGCCGTGGCTCTCGCAAGGCAGCCTGAGCGTGCGTCGGGTGCACGACACGGTCGCGCGTTATGAAAGAGAGCACGGTGCCAACGACTCCACCTACTGGGTCGGGTTCGAGCTGCTGTGGCGGGACTTCTTCGAGTGGACCGCCCAGCATCACGGCGCGCGCCTATTCCTGCAAAGCGGTCTGCGCGACGTGGCACGGCCGTGGCGCCACGATGCCGAAGACTTCGCGCGCTGGCGCGAAGGGCGCACCGGCGACGCGCTGGTCGACGCCGCGATGCACGAACTGGCGGCGACTGGTTTCCTCTCCAATCGCGCGCGTCAGAACGCGGCCAGCTTCCTGATCCACGACCTCGGGCTCGACTGGCGCTGGGGCGCGGCATGGTTCGAGCATCACCTGCTCGACTACAGCACGGCCAGCAACTACGGCAACTGGCAGTACATCGCGGGCGTCGGCAACGACCCGCGACCGTTGCGACGCTTCGACACGCGCGGGCAGGCCGATCGCTACGATCCCGGCAGCGACTACCGCAGGCACTGGGCCTCGGCCTGAGGCTGCGCGAGAAGGACGATCCCGTTCCGCGCCATGTCGCGCCCGCGCTTGGGCCGGTGCGCGGGCGTTGGTACCATCGCCCGCATTCCCTCTCACGGACCTCCCCATGCGAATCCCGCGCGCCCTCCTCGCCCGTCCGGCCCTGTGCCTGGCCGCCTCGTGCTTCGCCCTGATGGCGGTCGCAGGCGCGGCGCAGGCCCGTGACTGGAGCGCGGTTCGCATCGGCGTCGACGCGACCTACAAGCCGTTCACGTTCAAGACGCCCGACGGGCAGCTGACCGGCTTCGACGTCGACATCGCGAAGGCGCTGTGCGTAGAGATCAAGGCGAAGTGCAGCTTCGTCGAGAGCAGCTGGGAAGGAATCATCCCCGGGCTGCGCGCCAACAAGTTCGACGCGATCATCTCGTCGATGTCGATGACGGCCGAGCGCCGCAAGGCCGTCGACTTCACCGACAAGTACTACGAGACCCCGACGCTGATCATCGCCAAGGTAGGCAGCGGCATCGACGGCTCGCCGGCCAGCTTGAAGGGGAAGCGCGTCGGCGCGGCGAAGGCGACCGTGCAGGAGACCTACGCGAAGGGCGAACTCGCGAAGGCCGGCGCCACCGTCGTTTCGTTCGACTCGTCGCAGCAGGAGTATCTGGATCTGAAGTCGGGCCGCATCGATGCCGTGGTGGTCGACAAGTTCGACGGCAAGGGCGGCTTCCTCGACACGCCCGAAGGCAAGGGCTACGCGTTCGTCGGGCCCGAGCTGACCGACGAGCGCTATTTCGGCAAGGGCGCCGGCATCGCAATCCGCAAGGAGGACACCGAACTGCGCGACCGTTTCAACACAGCCCTGAAGACGATTCGCGCCAACGGCACGTGGAAGCAGATCGCCGCGAAGTATTTCGATTTCGACATCTACGGCAAGTAAGGCAACGCTGACCCTTCGGCGCGCGCCGCGTTGAACACGTCCTACCTGCCCTACGTGCTCGAGGGCGTCGGCCTGACGCTGTCGGTCGCGGTCGGCGCCCTGATCCTCTCGACCCTGCTCGGCATCGTCGCCGCCGCGGCCCGGCTGTCGTCGCACCCTCTGCCGCGCGGCATCGCCACCGCCTACGCGACGCTGATCCGCGGCGTGCCGGACCTGGTGCTGATGCTGTTGATTTTCTACGGCGGCCAGATCGCGCTCAACGCCGTCGTGCAACGGCTGGGTTGGGGCGGCGAGACCGGCTCGATCGACGTCGATCCCTTCGTCGCCGGCACCATCACGATCGGCTTCATCTACGGCGCCTACTTCGCCGAGACTTTCCGCGGCGCGATGCTCTCCATTCCGGTCGGGCAGAGCGAAGCCGCGCTGGCCTGCGGTCTGTCGCGCGCGCAGGTGCTCGTGCGCATCGTGTTGCCGCAGATGATCCGGCACGCGCTGCCCGGCTTCACCAACAACTGGCTGGTGCTCGTGAAGTCGACGGCGCTGGTCTCGGTGATCGGCCTGACGGACCTGATGTATCGCGCCAAGCAGGCCGGCGCCGCGAGCCGCGCCGCGTTCTTCTACTTCGTTGTCGCGGCAGCGATCTACCTGGCGATCACCTCGATTTCGCTGCTCGCACTGCGTGCCATCGAGCATCGCCACCATCGCGGCGTCCGCCGGGCAACCTGATGGACTTCGAGACCCTGTTGCAACCCGACACGCTGAGGCTCTACGCGAGTGGCGTCGGCGTCACGCTCGAACTCCTCGCGATCGCGCTGCTGGTCGGCGTGACGTTGTCGATCCCGCTCGCGGTGGCGCGCACGTCCCGATGGCGCGTGCTGTCGATGTCGGTGGCGGCCTTCACCTTCGTGTTCCGCGGCACGCCGTTGCTGGTGCAGGTCTACCTGATCTACTACGGAGTTGCGCAGCTCGACTGGGTTCAGGCGCGCTGGGACGCGATCTGGCCGTGGATGTGGTTCAAGGCGCCGCTGTTCTGCACGCTCGTCGCGTTCGGCCTGAACACCACCGCGTACACCATCGAACTGGTCGCGGGCGCCATCCGCGAGACCCCGCACGGCGAGGTCGAGGCCGCGCAGAGCCTCGGCATGGGCCATGCGACACTCCTGTCCCGCATCGTGCTGCCGTCGGCATTACGTCGCGCATTGCCGGGCTACGGCAACGAGGTGATCCTGATGCTGCATGCGACTTCGGTCGCGAGCGTGGTCCCCGGCATCGTCGACATCACCGGCGCCGCCAACAGCGTCTATGCGAGCACCTATCTTCCCTTCGAGGCGTACATCGCGGCAGCCATGATCTATCTCGTGCTCACTTTCGTGCTCGTCCTGGCGTTGCGCTGGATCGAGACGCGCGCTCTCGCGCATCTGCGTCGATCCGACCGCATCACCGCCCTCGCCCCCGCAGCCCCGGACGAGGCCCATCCCGCATGAAGCGCATCGATCATGCTCTCGAGCCGACGCAGATCGGCATGCGCCGCACGGTGACGAGCTTCCACTACGGGGCGGCCGGTGTCGGCGAGAAAGCTTATGTGCAGGCCAGCCTGCATGCGGACGAGCTGCCCGGGATGCTGGTGATGCATCACCTCGTGAAACTGCTCGATGTCGTCGAAGCCGCCGGCCGGATGCGCGGCGAGATCGTGCTGGTGCCGGTCGCCAATCCGATCGGACTCGCGCAGGGACTGCTGCACGGTCGCATCGGCCGCTTCGAAGCCGCTTCGGGCGAGAACTTCAATCGTGGCTATCCGGACTATCTCGCGACCATCACGCCGGCGATCGAAGCGAGCCTCGGCCCCGATGCCGATGCGAATCGCGCGACCATCCGTGCCGCGATGCGTGCGCATATCGATGGCCTCGTGCCGTCGACCGAACTCGCCTGCCTGCGCAGGACGCTGTCGTCGCTCGCCTGCGACGCCGACGTGGTTCTCGATCTTCACTGCGATCTCGAAGCCGTGCTGCACCTGTATTGCGAAGAGCCCTACTGGGCGCAATGCGAACCGCTGGCGCGCCTGCTCGGCGTCGAGACCGCGCTGCTCGCGAAGAACAGCGGCGGCGCCTCGTTCGACGAGCATCTGAGCGGCGTCTGGTGGCAGCTCGACGAGCGCCTCGAACGCGAGCGCGGTGTGAGCCGACCGGCCATCCCGATGGCGTGCATGGCCGTCACGGTCGAGCTGCGCGGGCAGCTCGACGTGAATCACGAACTGGCCGCGAAGGACGCACGCGCGCTGGTGGACTTTTTCGTGCATCGCGGCCTGATCGCGGCAGTCGGTCAGGCACCGGAGCTGCCTGCGCTGCGTCGACAGCCGACACCGCTGGCCGCCTCCGAAGACCTGCGTGCCCCACATGCCGGCGTCGTCGCCTACCTCAAGGGGCCCGGCGACCAGATCGACGCCGGTGAAGCCGTCGCCGAAATCGTCGACCCCGTCGCCGGCACCGTGACGCCGGTCGTCGCGCGCTACGGCGGCTGTCTCTATGCGCGCGGCCTGCGCCGCTATGCCGCTCCGGGCGACTCGATCGCCCATGTCGCGGGCACGGTTTCCTTCCGCACCGGCAACCTGCTCAGTCCGTGAGCACGATGCCCGCCCGGCTGCGGGTGCGCGGCCTGCACAAGTGTTATGACAATCACGCGGTGCTGCGCGGGGTCTCGCTCGAGGCGCAGACCGGCGACGTGATCAGCGTCATCGGCTCGTCGGGGTCGGGCAAGAGCACGCTGCTTCGCTGCATCAACCTTTTGGAGCGCCCGAATGCGGGGACGATCGAAGTCGCCGGCGAGTCGCTGGCGCTGACGATGGCGAAGGACGGTATGCTGCGTGCGGCCGACGCGAAGCAGCTGCAGCGGGTTCGTTCGAGAGTGGCGATGGTCTTCCAGAGCTTTAATCTCTGGTCGCACATGACCGCCCTCGAGAATGTCGTCGAGGCGCCGATGCACGTGTTGAAGCTGTCGAAGGACGAGGCCGTCGCACGCGCGCGCCGCGACCTCGACAAGGTCGGCCTGGCGGATGTCGAGGACCGCTACCCGGCCTTCCTGTCCGGCGGTCAGCAACAGCGCGTCGCCATTGCACGGGCGCTGTCGATGGAGCCGCAGGTGATTTTGTTCGACGAGCCCACGTCCGCGCTCGACCCCGAACTCGTCGGCGAGGTGCTCGCCGTGCTGAGGACGCTGGCCGCGGAAGGCCGCACGATGATCGTCGTCACGCACGAGATGAGCTTCGCGCGCGAGGTTTCGAATCGGGTGCTGTTCCTGCACGAGGGCGAGATCGCCGAAGAGGGCGACCCGAGGGAAGTGTTCGCGACGCCGAAGACCGAGCGACTGCAGCGCTTCCTGCGGCGGTGACGATCCGACGATGGAAAATCTAACGCCGCGATTGATAAATTTGCTCGTGGTCGCAAGAAAAATCCGAGGGTTTTGGAGCATCATCCGACGCGTTATGAACAGACCTCAATTATTCGGTAATAGCTTCTGGTCGACAGCAGTCAGATCGCTGCGCTGGCTCGTACCCGTGGCGCCTCTGTTGCTCACGGCGTGCCAGCCGGCGTTGCTGAATCCGAAGGGTCCGATCGCGCACGCCGACATGATCATCCTGGTCGATTCGCTGGCGGTCATGCTGGCGATCGTCGTCCCCACCATCCTGGCGACCGTCGCGTTCGCTTGGTGGTATCGCGCTGGCAACAAGAAGGCGACCTACTTGCCCGACTGGGAGTTCTCCGGTCGCATCGAGATGATCGTGTGGGCGATTCCGACGATGACCATCGTCCTGCTCGGCGGCGTCATCTGGATCGGGGCACATCAGCTCGATCCCGCGCAGCCGATCGCTTCGAACGAACCCGCCATCGAGATCCAGGTGGTCTCGCTCGACTGGAAGTGGTTGTTCATCTATCCCGAGCAGCGCGTCGCGAGCATCAACCAGCTCACGGTACCGGCCGGCCGGCCCTTGCACTTCACGCTGACCTCGTCGTCGGTGATGAATACGTTCTTCGTGCCGCAGCTGGGCAGCATGATCTACACGATGAACGGCATGCAGACCGAGCTCTATCTGCAGGCCGACGCGCCGGGCATTTTCCGCGGCATGTCGGGGCACTACAGCGGCGAAGGCTTTTCGGACATGCACTTCGAGGTGAAGGCGCTGGCGAGCGAAGATTTCGCCCGCTGGATCAATACGACGCGTGACCACGGCCCTACGCTCGATGCAGCCGGCTACACCGCGCTCGCCGAGCAAAGCATCAACCTTCCGCCGTCCACCTATGGCAGTGTCGACCGCGATCTCTTCAAGCAGATCGTCTCTCAGCAGCTCAAGTCCGGACCCGGGCCAGAGCTGGCGCGCGAGGGCATCGCGGGCAAGCCGGAGATCAAGCAATGAACCTGCTCGGAAAGCTGAGCCTGGAGGCAGTTCCCTTCCACGAGCCGATCGTGATGGTCACCTCGGTGGTGGTCGCGACCGCGATCTCGGCGATCCTGATCTGGATACTCGTCAAGGGCTATTTCCCGTACATCTGGAAGGAATGGCTCTCCAGCGTCGATCACAAGAAGATCGGCGTGATGTACATCATGCTGGCGATGGTGATGTTGCTGCGCGGCTTCTCCGACGCCATTTTGATGCGCTCGCAGCAGGCGCTGGCGATGAACGCGCCGGGCTACCTGACGCCTGACCACTACAACCAGATCTTCACGGCCCATGGGACGATGATGATCTTCTTCGTGGCGATGCCGTTCGTGATCGGCCTGATGAACTTCGTCGTGCCGTTGCAGCTCGGCACGCGGGACGTCGCGTTCCCCACGCTCAACTCGGTCGGTTTCTGGCTGACCGCGACCGGCGCGCTGCTGGTCAACATCTCGCTTTTCGTGGGCGAATTCGCGCGCACCGGCTGGCTGCCGTACCCGCCGCTCTCCGAGCTCCAGTATTCGCCGGGGGTCGGCGTCGATTACTACCTGTGGGCTCTGCAGATATCTGGAATCGGGACCTTGCTGTCGGGAGTCAATCTGGTGACGACCGTCCTGAAGGTACGAGCGCCGGGCATGACCCTGCTGCGGATGCCGATGTTCTGCTGGACGACGCTGGCGTCGAATCTGCTGATCGTCGCCGCGTTCCCGATCCTCACCGCGACCTTCGCGATGCTGTTGCTCGACCGCTACCTCGGCTTTCACTTCTTCACGAACGACGGTGGCGGCAACATGATGATGTTCATGAATCTGATCTGGGCCTGGGGTCACCCCGAGGTCTACATCCTGATCCTGCCCGCGTTCGGCATCTTCTCCGAGATTTTTTCGACCTTTTCGCGCAAGCCGCTGTTCGGCTACCGATCGATGGTCATCGCGACGATGGCTATCTGCGTCCTCGCGTTCATGGTCTGGCTGCATCACTTCTTCACGATGGGTGCCGGCGGCGACGTCAATGCGATCTTCGGCATCGCCACGACGATCATCGCGGTGCCGACCGGCGTGAAGATCTTCAACTGGCTCTTCACGATGTACGGCGGGCGGGTCACCTTCGCGACGCCAATGCTGTGGGCGCTGGGCTTCGTCGTCACGTTCGTGATCGGTGGCATGACCGGCGTCCTGCTGGCCGTGCCGCCCGCCGACTTCGTGCTGCATAACAGCCTGTTCCTCGTCGCGCACTTCCACAACGTCATCATCGGCGGCGTGCTGTTCGGTGCGTTCGCGGGCTACACCTACTGGTTTCCGAAGGCCTTCGGCTTCAAGCTGCACGAAGGCATCGGCAAGGCCGCGTTCTGGTTCTGGATCGTCGGCTTCTACGTCGCGTTCATGCCGCTCTATTGGCTCGGCCTCGAAGGCATGACGCGTCGCATGCAGCACTACGACGTGCCCGAGTGGCAGCCATGGTTGCTGGTCGCGGCCGGCGGCGCGCTGCTGATCGCGATCGGCATCGGGCTGCAAATCTACCAGGTGATGTACAGCATCAAGCATCGTGAAGAACTGCGCGACCTGACCGGCGATCCGTGGGACGGCCGCTCGCTCGAATGGGCCACGGCTTCGCCACCGCCGCTGTTCAACTTCGCGGTGTTGCCCAATGTCGAAGGCGAGGAGACCTACTGGGTCGTCAAGCGTGCCGCCCGCGCACGGGCCGCTCTGTCGGCCGAGCCGAACTACGTGGATATCGAGATGCCCCGCAACAGTCCGGTCGGTTTCATCTGCGCGTTCTTCGCCACCATCCTGGGTTTCTCGCTGATCTGGCACATTTGGTGGCTGACGATCGCCGCGTTCGTGGGGGCATTCGCGACCTTCGTCGTGTTTGCGTGGCGCGACGAGTCCGAGGAGCTGATTCCGGCCGAGACGGTGGCGCGGCTCGACCGCGAGAATCGTGCGTCGCGCAGTGCGGACCTGGCGACGATGGCGGCGTCTTCATGAGCTCTTCGCACGCGATCGCGAAGGGCCGGGCCCACGGCGCCGACCTGACCGCAGGCGGCGGTCACGGCCACGCGGAGTCGAAGCGCATCGTCGTTGCTTACGGCTTCTGGATCTTCCTGATCAGCGACATCATCATGTTCGCCGCGTTTTTCGCGACTTACGCGGTGCTGACTGACAGTACCGCCGGCGGCCCGAGCGGGAAGGATCTCTTCGGCATCGGCAACGTCGCGTTCGAGACGGCGCTTCTGCTGACCTCGAGCCTGACATGCGGACTGGCCGGCATCGGCGCGCAGGCGAACAACAAGCGGCTCTTCTACATCTCGATGGCGCTCACGTTTCTGCTCGGCGCGGGCTTCGTCGTGCTCGAACTGCGGGAATTCGCCGACATGATCGAGGCGGGCGCAGGCCCGAGCCGCAGTGGCTTTCTGTCGTCGTTCTTCGCGCTGATCGGTTGCCACGGCCTTCATGTGACGGCGGGTCTGCTGTGGCTGCTGACGATGATGGCGCAGGTCTTCGCGAAGGGTTTCCGCGACGACATCCTGCGTCGCATGCTGTGCTTCAGTCTCTTCTGGCACACCCTCGACATCATCTGGGTGGCGCTGTTCAGTCTGGTCTATCTGGTGGGAGTCGCGCAATGAGCAGCAACGGAAACGAGAATATCCTGACCGTGCACGGCATGGAGCTCGCCGACAGCGCACCGGGTGATGAACGCATCGTGCCGCACGCTGAGTACGCCCAGGGCGTCAAGGGTTACCTGATCGGCTTCGCGCTGGCGGTAGGCCTGACCTGCTTGTCGTTTTACCTGGCTCGCAGCGCGCTGGTATGGGCGCCGAGCCTGCCGATCGCGTTGTCGGTGCTGGCGATGGCGCAGATGGGCGTGCACCTGGTGTTCTTCCTGCACATCACGACCGGCCCCGACAACGTCAACAACGTGCTTGCGTTGGCGTTCGGCGTGCTGATCGTGATGTTGCTGGTGTTCGGTTCCCTGTGGATCATGACGCACCTGAACCACATGGCGATGCCGATGGACCAGATGATGAAGATGCAGCGATAGGACGCCGATCATGCGTTCCGTCGAGGAGCACCGCCGCTTCTACGCGAACTTCGCGGTCAGGAGCGTGGACTCGATCGACGAGCGGCTGATCGCTGTCTTCTCGACCATCGAACGCGAGCACTTCCTCGGTCCTGGGTCATGGTTGGCCCGCGTCGGTAGCAGCTACACGTCGACCATTTCGAACGATCCGTGCATCGTCTATCAGGACATCGTCGTCGGGTTCGCCATCGATCGCGGCATCAACAACGGATAGCCCACGCTACATGCGCGATGCTTGGCCGACTGCGCGACCAAGGTCGGCGATGCCGTGGTCCAGGTCGGCGTGGGACGGGCTACTACACGGCGCTCCTCGCGACGCTGGTCAGTGCGACCGGACACGTGGCCGCCGACGAAATCGAGGTCGACCTCGAGAACAGGCGCGCGTCAATCTTCAGGCGTTTCCGAACGTCTTGGTGATCAACCCTCCGCGTCGGAAGACACGCTGCCGGCAGCAGACGTGGTCTATGCTAGCGCGGACGCGACCCATCCGCTCGCGGCCTGGCTGGACGCGTTGAAGATCGGAGGCAGGCTGGTCTTCCCTTTGACCCCGGACGAAGGTCTCGGTGTCATGATGCTCGCTACGCGCGGGGGCGAAGCGACCTACGCCGCTTCGGTCTTGATGCCGGTCGCCTTCAATCCCTGCATCGGCGCGCGAGACACCGTCCCTGCCGAGGCGGTCGCCGTAGCCGTCAAGACCCGTTCGATCATGGCCACGCAGTCGCTGCTTCGCGGCACGGTGCCCGGCGGGACGGCCTGTTGCGTCGGTGACGGCTGGTGGTTGTCGAGTGCTGCCGCGAGCTAAGGCGGTTGGCGGTGGATCGGCCATTGAGGGCATGATGCGGCTCCCGATCCAGCGACCACAGTGGCCATGAAGCCTTCCGTCATCGACTACCCCCACGGCATCAGCGCCGTCGACTCCGGCTATGTCCGTCCGCAACTCGACGCGATCCATCTCATCGTCGAGCGTGGCCGCGCAGCTGTCGTCGACACCGGGACCAACGACTCGGTGCCGTTCGTGCTGGCCGCGCTGGCCGAGAAGGGAATTTCACCCGAGGCAATCGACTTCGTCATCCTCACCCACGTGCACCTCGACCACGCCGGCGGCGCCGGCCTGTTGATGGCCAACGCGCCGAACGCGAAGCTGGTCGTGCATCCGCGGGGCGCGCGCCACATGATCGACCCATCGAAGCTGATGGCCGCGACGCGCGACGTGTACGGCGTCGACGCGGCCACGAAGATGTACGGCGACATCGTGCCGGTGATTGCGGGCCGCGTGATCGAGGCCACCGACGGCTCGACCGTGAGTCTCGCCGGCCGCATCTTCACCTTCTACGACACGCCGGGTCATGCGCGGCATCACAACTGCATCCACGACGGCGCGACCGGGCATCTGTTCACCGGCGACATGTTCGGCCTGTCGTATCGCGAACTCGATCGCGACGGCAAGCAGTTCGTCTTCCCGGCGACCACGCCGACGCAGTTCGATCCGGACGCCTTCCACGCGTCGATCGAGCGCATGACGGCGCTGAAGCCCGAGGCGCTGTACCTCACGCATTTCGGCAAGGTCGTCGACGTCCCGCGCCTCGCCACCGACCTGCTGCGTCTGGTGGATGCGCACGCGGAGGTCGGTCGTCGTTGCGCGGAGATCGGCGATGTGCAGGCGCGTGGCGCGGCGCTCAAGGCCGGCGTCCACGCGATCGCCGTGGCCGAAGCGCAGCGACAGAACTGGGGCCTCGCGATCGATCGCATCGACGACGTGCTCGACATGGACATCCGGCTCAACGCCGATGGACTCGAATCATGGATCGCCGCCGGCGGTGCGAAAGCGCCCGCGGCACGAGAGGCTGCCTGACATGAAGAATTCTCTACGCTGCCTGGCCACGCTCGCTGCCGCGATGATCGCGTCGTCGGCGATGGCCGCCGATCTCACGTTGTTGTGTGCGGGCGCGATGAAGGCCCCGATCTCCGCCCTCCTCGCGAAGCGTGACGCCTCGCAGCCAAAGGTCGTCGCGACTTACGCGACGGCTGGAGAGATTCGCGACAGGCTTGCGAAAGGCGAACGACCCGATGTCGTGATCGCCCCGAGCGAAGACGTCTTCCAGCTGATGAAGAAGAACGAGATCGAGGTCACGTCGCGTCGTGCGCTCGGCGAGACCGAGGTCGGCGTCGCCGTGAAGGCCGGGGCGCCGATCCCGAACATCTCGACGCCCGATGCGTTACGCGCCACGTTGCTGGCCGCGCGCAAGGTCGTCATCGTCGATCCCGCGAAGGGCACCAGCGGCCGACTCGTCGAGAGCCTCTTCAAGGAACTGAAGATCAACGACGCGATGCAGCCCAAGTTGCTCAAGGTCGACGGCGGCAACGTCGTCGAAGCCGTCGCGCGTGGCCAGGCCGATCTCGGCCTGCAGCAGATCAGCGAGATCCTGCCGGTCGCGGGCGTCAAGCTCGTCGGCCCGCTGCCTGGCGACCTGCAGCGGCTGACGCGCTACGACATGGCGATGCTGTCGAAGCCCGCCCATCGGGTCGAGGCCGAATCGCTGGTCCGCGACCTCAGCTCACGCGAGGCGCATGCGGTGATCGAGAAGAACGGGTTCATGACGGCCCGTTGATTCAGGCTGCGTTCTTCTGCGCCGTCTTCGCGTTCTCCGCTTCCTGCAAGGCCCGCCACATCACCTTGCCCGTCCCCGACTTCGGCAACGCGTCGACGAACTCGATCACGCGCGGTATCTTGTAGGCCGCCATGTGTTCGCGGGCCCACGCGACGATCGCCTCGGCGGTCTCGGGGCCGTTGGCGCCGCCGCGTGCGACGATCAGCGCCTTCACCGTTTCGCCGCGATAGGCGTCGAACGCGCCGATCACGCACGCTTCCTGGATCAGCGGGTTCTTGTAGAGCATCGCCTCGACCTCGGCCGGCCAGACTTTGAAGCCCGCCGCGTTGATCATCCGCTTGAGACGATCGACCATGAAGAAGTAGCCGTCCTCGTCGATGCGACCGAGATCGCCGGTGCGGAAGAAGGTCTTGCCGTCGTGCTGGATGAAGGCGGCTGCGGTCTTGCCCGGGTCGTTCCAGTAGCCCTGGAACACGCCGGGCCCGTTCGTGATGATCTCGCCGGTCGCGCCCTGCGGCTGCTCGACCAGCGTGTCCGGGTCGATGATGCGCGAGTCGGTGTCGCAGATCGGAATGCCGAGGCACTGCTTCTTGGTCCGCAGCGGCGGGTTCGAATGCGAGGCCGCGATGGTCTCCGACAAGCCGTAGCCCTCGATGAAGTCGAGGTTCCACAGGTCCTTGACCTTCTGCGCGATCGCCTCCGGCATCGCCGCGCCGCCACCCGACATGTAGGTCAGGCTCGACAGGTCGTACTGATCGATGTCGGGATTCGCGAATAGGTCGATGACCATGGTCGGGATGCAGGTCCAGTTGGTCACGCGATTGCGCGCGATGGCCTCGGCCGCCAGCCTGCGATCCCAGCGCGGCAGCACGACGTTGGTCCCGCCCGCGAAGATCAGGCTGTTCATCGCTTGCATGCCGGTGACGTGGAACATCGGCACGACGCCGAGCGAGATGGTATCGGTCGATGCCTTGCCCCAGATCACGCCGAAGTACATGACGTGCATCACCGATCGATGCGTGTGGATGCAGCCCTTCGGCTTGCCGGTCGTGCCCGACGTGTAGGGCATCACGCACCAGTCGTCGGGTCCCGCTTGCGCAGGAGCCGGCACGCGCCCCGCGGCCACGACGTCGGTCCAGTGCGCGACCTGCGCGGTCGGCTCGATGGCCATCGGTGCGCGGGCGAACTCGGGGATCGAGAGATCGGTCTCGTTCGTGAGCGCATCGGCATAGGCCCCGACCAGCGCGCGGCCCAGGGTCGCGATGCCTTCGGGCTGGCCATTCATCAGCGGCGAGAGTTGTGGCCAGTTGTCCTGCGCGCACAGCACCACCTGGGCACCGCTGTCGTTGACGTAGTGCCGCAGCTCGTCGGTCTTCAGCATCGGGTTGACGGGCACGACGAAGGCATCGGCGCGCAGGATCGCGTAGTAGCCGGCGATGAATTGCGGGCTGTTCTGGAAGTCGAGCAGCACGCGGTCGCCGCGCGTCACGCCGCATTCCTGCTGCAGCCAGCCCGCGATCGCCTCGGCCTGTCGACGCAGTTCCCCGTAGGTCAGCACCGAGTCGTAGAAGATCACGGCCGCGCGATCCGGAAAGCGCTTCGCGGTGACCTCGAGGTTGTACCAGAGGCTCGTCGCGGGCAGGTCGAGGTGGTGCGGCACGTCGTGCGGCCAGTGGGCGTAGTGCAGGGGCTCGTGGTGTGAGGCGGCGATAGACATGGGTCTCCTTGGTCCTTCGATCACGCGGCTTTCGTCGCTCGTCGGGATATCGATTTGTGGTCGCACGCCCGGCTGGCGGGCTCCTTCGAAACTCTACACGGTGATGCGAGGAAACCCGGCAGACGACCCTAGTGCGTGCGCGGTCCCGCGAGCCGTCGCGATCGTCCGACCCGCCAGAACGCGAGCGCGATGAACACGCACGCGACCTGCCCGATCGCGAGGTTGAGCGCGGAGGCCGACAGGATCGGCGCGAGCACGCCCGCGGCCACGGCGCCGAGCATGGTCTGCACGAACGATTGGCACGATGCGGCGACACCGCGATGGGTCGGGAACAGGTCGAGCACCATCAAGGTCACGCCCGGGGCGCAGAGCGACATGCCGATCGTGTAGAAGAAAACGGGCACGACCGACCACGGGATCATCGCGGGCATCCACACGTGATAGAGCACGTTCACGATCGACGCGCTGCCCATCAGGATGAAGCCTGCGCGCACCTGTTTGCCAACGGTGAAACGTCCCGCCAGTTGATTGGCCAGCAGCGCGCCGAGGAAGATGCCCGACACCGACGGGATGAAGAACCACCCGAACTGGCGTTGCGACAGATGCAGGTGCTCGATGATGAACACGGGCGCCGCGGCGACGTAGATGAACAGCCCGACGAAGTTGAACGCGACCGTGCCCGCATACGCGTGGAAGCGCAGTGTGCCGAACACCGACTTGTAGCTGTTCCACAGCGACGTGGCGTTGAATGGCTGACGTTGCGCGACCGGCAGGGTCTCGGGCAACAGGCGCCACGTTGCCGCCAGCAGCAGGAACGAATAGACGAAGAGCATCAGGAAGATCGTCCGCCAGTCGAAGGCCTCGACGACCCAGCCGCCGAGGATCGGGGCGATGGCCGGCGCGATCGCGAAGATCATCGTCACCAGCGACAGCAGCTTGGTGGCCTCCGGTCCGGCATAGAGGTCGCGCACGATCGCGCGTCCTACCACGATGCCCGCGCCCGCCGACAGCCCCTGCAGGATGCGGAAGCCCCACAGGTACTGTATCGAGTGCGCCGACGCGCAGCCGAACGACGCGACGACGAAGACCACTAGCGACACCAGGATCACGATGCGACGGCCGAGCGCGTCGGACAGTGCGCCGTGCCACAGGATCATCACGGCGAACGCGAGCATGTACGCGGTCATCGTCTGCTGTACCTGGATCGCCGAGGCATCGAGCGAGCGCTCGATCTCGGGGAACGCGGGCAGGTAGGTATCGATCGAGAACGGACCAAGCATCGCGAGCGCGGCGAGGATGATCGCGAGCCGCGTGCGGCCGGGCACGGTCATGGAGCGCGGAGGCTGCACCACCTGATACGCCGCCCGATCGTCGGCATTCGCTTCGGCACTGTTGCCGCCGGTGCCGAGAGCCGACGCGTCCAGCGACGGCGGATCCATGGCGCCGGCGCCGATCATGCTGCGGATGGCATCCGCGTCGGCGTTCTGTTCTTCGTCCTTGCGGGGTGCGGGGGTCGGCATGGCGAGATGAGAGCGATCGATGCGCGCGCATCGAGCCCCGCATGCTACATCCGCCCTTTCTGCAGGGGCGCCGTCGCGGCATGATGCGGACCTCGCATCTCGGTCCGGAGTTCACATGTCTCGTCCATCGATCAAGGCGCTCGCCTTCGATGTCTTCGGTACCGTGGTCGACTGGCGCGGCAGCATCGCGCGGGAGATGCAGGCGTTGGCCGCCGAGAAGCGCATTGTCATCGATGGCGGTGCGTTCGCCGATGCGTGGCGCGAAGGCTATGTGCCTGCGATGCAACGCGTGCGGGTCGGCGAATTGCCGTGGATGCGGATCGACGCGCTGCATCGGCTGATCCTGGACAGCCTGGCGCCCCGCTTCGGCTTCGAAGCATTCGACGAAGCGGAGCTCGATCGTCTCAACCGCGTCTGGCATCGACTCGATCCGTGGGCAGACACCCTCGAAGGGCTGACGCGCCTCAAGCGGCGATTCGTGATCACGCCCTTGTCGAACGGCAACTTCGCGCTGCTGACGAACATGGCCAAGCGCGCCGGCCTGCCGTGGGACTGCGTCATCTCCGCCGAGCTGTTCCGCCACTACAAGCCCGACCCCGAGACCTATCTCGGCACCGCCGATCTGCTCGGCCTCGAGCCCGCCGAACTGATGCTGGTGGCCTGCCATCCGAGCGACCTGCGGGCCGCGAGGGCGGCGGGGCTGAAGACCGGCTACGTGGCACGGCCGCTGGAGAACGGACCCGGCGCGGCGGCGGCGCCCTTCATGCCGGACGAATTCGACATCGTCGCGGACGACTTCGTCGATCTCGACCGGCTGCTGGGCTGAGGGTCCTTCCTCGGCGCCGTGCTACAGCGGCGCGGGCAGCGCGTCGCGTTCGTTGCGCGAACCCGGCGGGCGCATCTGCGACAGGCTGGCCACCAGGTCCGCGAAGCGCTCGCCCTGCACGACGACATGGTTGCGGATGTTCCGCGCGACCTTCTCGGCGTCCCCTTCCCGCAGCGCGTCGATGATCCCCTGGTGCTCCTCGAACGAGCGGCTGGTGCGGTGGCGCACGCGCAATTGCAACCGCCGATAGGGGCGCAACTTGCGCTGCAGAAGGATCGCCTGTTCGGCGAGGAACGCGTTGTGCGAGCCGGCGTAGATCGCGTAGTGGAACTTCTCGTTCGCATAAAAATACGCGTCGCTGTCGTTGGCCAGCGCGGCACCGCGACAGGCCTCGTGCGCGCCCTGCAACGCGTCGAGTTCGCTGTCGGACATGCGGCGGGCCGCCAGTCGGGCGCACATCGCCTCGAGTTCAGCCATCACCTCGAACATCTCGACGAGGCGCTGCGGGCTGATCTGGGCGACCACCGCGCCGCGCCGCGGCAGGCTCTCGATCAGACCTTCGCCGAGCAGGAGGTTGAGCGCTTCGCGGATCGGCGTGCGGGACACGCCGAAACGGGTCGCGAGTTCGACCTCGTCAAGTCGACTGCCCGGCACCAGTTGCCCGGTGGCGATCTCCTCCTCGATGGATTCCCGCAGACGTTCGGACAGTCGATTCATCGAGCGATTGTAGTGGAGACGTTTCGAACCGCGCACCTTCCAGGCGTCGCCGTAGGAAGGCGCGGATCAGTGTTAACCCGCAGTTCGGATTGTGCGCGGCTGGTCTAGCATGCATGCATAGACGCTACGAAATTATACAAAGCGTCGTTCATTCGATACCGAGGAGACCCCTTTGCGACTATTCATCGGCATGACCGCCGCCGTGGTGCTGTTGGGCGCCTGTGGCGGCAACGACGACGGGGCTCCGGCACCCGTGATCCAGACCGTCCGTCCCGCGGGCATCGTCGACCAGTTCGAGGTGGTGTCCACCGTCGATGCCTACGGCGGGGCGACGCCGGCCGGCGCCAGTGGTCCTTACTCGGTGATCACCGGGATCGTCCACGGGAAGCTCGATCCCACGGCCGCGGACAACGCCGGCATCGTCGACCTCGCCAGCGCTCCGGTCGGCGCCGACGGCTACGTCTCGTACACGACCGACGTGGTGATCCTGCGTCCGAAGAGCGCATCCACCGCCCGCCGCGTGCTGTTCTACGACGTCGTCAACCGGGGCAACAAGCTCGGGCAGGGCGCGTTCGTCGGCGGTGGCGCGTTGACCGGCGGTGCGGCGCCGGACGCGACCTTCCCGTCGCTGCTGCGCGCGGGTTACACGGTGGTCTGGAGCGGCTGGCAGAGCGGCGTCGCCCAGAGCGGCGCGGGCGCGACCAGCGCCGTCGGCGTCAAGTTCCCGGTGGCGACCAACCGCGACGGCACGTCGATCACCGGTCTCAGCCGCGAAGAGTTCATCCCCGACTACGCCGGCGGCACGACGATTCGGCTGACCTACGCGCCGGTCTCGACGACCGACCGTTCAGAGGTCACCTTCACCGCGCGCCAGTCGTGGCTCAACAGCGCCGGCAAGGAGGACTACCAGGCACCGTCGGTGGCCGTCACGACGTGGAACTACGTCACCAACAGCGACAACAGCGTCTCGGTCCAGTTCACGCCGCCGACGACGGTACCGGGCGCGGGCGGAGCCAGCGTCGCGCCGGATGCCGGCACGATCTACAGCTTCGTGTATCGCGCCAAGGATCCGACCGTCAACGGAATTGCCTTCGCAGCCGTCCGCGACCTGATCGGCTTCCTGAAGACCGCGACCGCCGATGCGCGCGGCACCGCGAATCCGCTCAACGACATGAAGAGCGCGGCCTGCGCGGTGGGAGGCACCTGTCCGACCAACCCGACGACCAACTTCGACGTCGCGCTCGGCGAAGGCATCTCGCAATCGGGACGCTTCCTGCGCGACTTCCTCTACCAGGGCTTCAACAAGGACGGCAACGGCAAGGCCGTGTTCGACGGCCTGATGCCGATCATCCCGGCGGGACGTCGCACCTGGACCAACGTGCGTTTCGCACAGGTCGGCCGCTGGTCCAAGCAGCACGAGGATCACTTCATGCCGGGTGACCAGTTCCCGTTCGCCTACAACGTCCTGACCGACCCGGTCGGTGGTACCACCGACGGACTCCTCAAGAGCTGCACGGCGAGCAGCACGTGTCCGAAGATCATGCAGATCGACGGCGCGTTCGAATGGTGGGGCGGCCGGGCGTCGCTGGTCGTGACAGACGGCGCGGGCCGCGACATCGCGCTGCCGGACAACGTGCGCTACTACCTCGTGTCGGGCACCCAGCACGGCGGCGGCGCGGGCGTCACCACCGGTGTCGTCACGCAACCGGCTGCGGGCAGCCTCTGCCAGTTCGCGCCGAGTCCGGTCTCCGAGACGCCGGTCGAACGCGCGCTGATCCCGGCGCTCGAGAACTGGGTCGTGCGCAACTCGACACCGCCGGCCTCGCAGTACCCGACGGTGACGGCCGGCACGCTGGTGCCGACCGACCGCACGTCGACCGGCTTCCCGGACCTCGCCAACATCGTCGTGCCGAGCGGCGCCGCAGCGACGCCGACCCCGCTGGCGCTGACCTACACGGGCATCTACAACCAGCTGTTCTTGATCAACTACGCGGCCGCGGTGCCGGTGGTCGACCTGACGAAGCAGTACGCAGTGCTCGTGCCGAAGGTGGATGCCAACGGCAACGAGACGTCCGGCGTCCTGGTGCCCGAACTGGCCGTGCCGCTGGCCACGTACATGGGATGGAACCTGCGAGGGACGGGGCATTCGGTCGGCGAGGCCTGCATCTCGACCGGCTCGGCGATTCCGTTCGCCGTCAATCCGTCGACCCGGGCGGCCGGTGATTCGCGACGTTCGCTCGCCGAGCTCTACAGCGGCCGCAGCGACTACCAGACGAAGTTCGGCGCGGCAGCAGATGCCCTGGTGGCGCGTGGTTACCTGACCGCCGTCGACGCGACCTACGCATACAAGAACGGCGCACTGGCGGTCTCGCCGACGCTGATCCCGAACCCGTGACGCGAATGCGGGACGCACGCTCGGCGGTCGTGGGGTGCGCGTTGCTGCACCTCGCCGTCGCCGGCTGCGGGAGCGGCGGTGGTGACTCGTCCAGCGGGACCGTCGCGGCGATGGCGCCCGTGCCCCCGCCGACCGCGACGACCGTCGACTATCCGCGCAGCGTCGTGCTCGGGCTGACCGCCGTGCAGGACGTCGCCTACGCGTCGGCGGTCGGCGCCGTCCCGGCTTCGGTGACGGTCCCGTCGGCCTCGACCTTGCTGCGGGCCGGGGCCAACGCAGTCGTCGCCGAACACGTCGAAGGCACGCTGGCCGGGTTGCGCGTCGTGTGCGCCTCCGGCAACGGCCAGACCACCAACGTCGTGACGGGCATCAATGCCGGCGTGCTCGCGAAGAGCGCGGCGGTGCTGCTGGACAACGGCTGGACGGCGACCGATGCGACTGCGGCCTGGACCGCGGCGACGAGCCGCGGCGGTGGCTGGGTCGGCTGGGAGAACTGCGGAGTGAAGCCGGAAGGCTCGCCTTCGCCGTCATCCCGGCTCACGCCGTGTCCCGACGGCGGCTATGGCGAGGACGTCTACGACGGCAACCCCGGCACCACCTACAACATCGTCACGCGCAGCGTCGCGGCCACCGTGGTGGTGGCGATGCTGTCCGACGCCGGCTATGCCAGCGTCGAAGACCCGGCGCGACCGCTGCGATTGCGACTGCGGGCCTATCGCGACGGCTCGGGCAACACGATCTTCGTGGAGACCGGGGATCCCGTGACAGGCGCGCAGGGTTTCGTCGCCCCATATTTCTGGACCAGCCACTAGGCTCGCCATGACGATGTTCGACTTCCCATTCTTCAGCAGGCGTCGCACGGCCACCGAAAGCGTGCAAGACGGGATGGTGGAAAGTACCGAGGCGCCGCCGCGGACGCGTCACTACACTGCTCACGCGGCGGCGGCCGGGCGCGCAGAAAACCCTGATGTGCAGCCGTCGACGCGCCTTGCCATCGCATCGCCCTTCAGACCCCCTGCCGTGTTCGCTGTCCCGCGGCGTCGTTTCGTAAATCCCCACAGACCGCGGCGCATCCGGGCACGCGGCATCCAGGAAACCTCATGAACAGGATTCGTCGTTCGATCGTTGCCGGCCTCGCTGCCGCGCCCGCCCTCTCGCTCCTCGGCCGCAGCGCCTGGGCCGCCGAGCCGCTGAAGATCTCGCACCAGTTTCCCGGCAGCGCCGGCGCGGAAGGTGACTTCCGCGACCAGTTGTGCCGCCGCTTCGCCGCCGACATCGAGAAGAAGAGCAACGGCGCGCTGAAGGGCCAGGTCTATCCGGGCTCGTCGTTGATGAAGGTCAATTCGCAGTTCTCGGCGATGCGGAAAGGCGCGCTCGACATGAGCCTGGTGCCGATCTCTTACTCGGGCGGCGAGGTGCCCGAAGTCAACATCGGCCTCATGCCCGCGCTCGTGCCGAGCTACGACGTGGCGCGCGCGTGGAAGACGGCCGAAGTCGGCAAGCAGTTCCAGAAGATCGTCGACGACAAGGGTGTCGTGATCGTCAGCTGGATCTGGCAGGCCGGCGGTGTCGCCAGCCGCAACCGGCAACTGGTGGCGCCCGAGGACGCGAAGGGGATGAAGGTGCGCGGCGGCAGCCGCGAAATGGACATGATGCTCAAGGAAGCGGGCGCCGCCGTGATCTCGCTGCCGTCCAACGAGATCTATGCCGCGATGCAGACCGGCGCGATGGAGGCGGCGATGACGTCGTCGACCAGCTTCATCTCGTTCAAGCTCGAGGAGATCGCCAAGCACTTGACCACGGGTCGCAACAAGGCCTACTGGTTCATGCTCGAGCCGCTGATGATGTCGAAGGACGTCTTCGCCAGGTTGCCGAAGGACCAGCAGGACATCGTGATGGCGACCGGCGCCGAACTCGAAGCCTTCGCCGAGCAGTCGGCCAAGGCCGATGACAAGCGGGTCGCCGAGGTCTACGCCAAGGCCGGCGCGAAGATCTACGACATCGACGAGCCCACCGTGAAGAAGTGGCAGGTCATCGCGCGCGAGACGGCATGGAAGGACTACGCCGAGAAGAACGAAAACTGCGCGAAGCTGATGAAGGCCGCGCAGGCGTTGCTCTGACCCGATGAGCCGCCCCATCGAACTGGAAGAGTTCGTCGAGCACGGCGCCGGTCGTGGCGTCGTCGATCCCGACACGCCGCGCTGGCTCCGGCCGATCGCTGCCGCTCTCCTGCAGGTCAACCGCCTGATGGTGGGCATCGGCATGCTCGCGGCACTGGCTGCGGCGCTCGTGCTCACGTCCAGCGTGATCACGCGCTACGTGCTGCACGCGTCGACCGACTGGCAGGACGAGACGGCGGTGTTCTGCCTGGTGGGCGCCACCTTCCTCTGCGCGGCCTACGTGCAGTCGCTGCGTGGACACGTCGGCATCGAGGCGCTGGTGACGTTGTTGCCGGCGCGGGTCAACGGCCTGCGACAGTTGCTGGTCGACCTGGTGTCGCTGTTGTTCTGCCTTTTCTTCGCGTGGAAATCGTGGACGCTGTTCCACGAGGCCTGGGTGGACAATCAGACGACGTCGTCGACCTGGGGACCGCCGCTGTCGATCCCTTACGGAATGATGTCGATGGGCATGACGTTGCTGTGCCTGCAGCTCGCCGTGCAGAGTCTCGTGGACGTCGCCAAGCTCTTCAAGGGCGCGCGATGAGCCCGCTCACCCTCGGACTGCTGTTCACTGCCGCGACGCTGATCGTGATGTTCTCGGGCGTGCCGATCGCATTCGCGCTCGGTGCGGTCGCATCGGTCTTCATGTTCTGGCTGATGCCGGCCTCGGCCCTCGACACCGTCACGCAGAACGTCTACGAGGAGATGTCGAGCATCACGCTCCTGTCGATCCCGCTCTTCATCCTGAAGGGCGCGGCGATCGGCAAGTCGCGCGCGGGCCAGGACCTCTACGCGGCGATGCACGTGTGGATGAGCCGCATCCCCGGGGGTCTCGGGATCGCCAACGTGTTCGCCTGCGCACTGTTCGCGGCGATGGCCGGTTCGAGCCCGGCGACCTGCTCGGCGATCGGCAGCGCCGGCATCCCGGAGATGCGCAAGCGCGGCTATTCGCCCGGCTTCGCGGCCGGCATCATCGCGGCCGGCGGCACGCTCGGCATCCTGTTGCCGCCGTCGGTGACGATGATCCTGTACGCGGTCGCGGCCGAGCAGTCGCTGGCTCGGCTGTTCCTCGCCGGGATCGGCCCGGGCGTGCTGCTGGTCGCGCTGTTCGCGGTCTACGCCGTGCTGCGCTACCGGACCGAGTACCGGGCAGCCCGTCATGCCTACGAGACGGCGGGAACGGCGTCGCCGATGCTGGCCGACGAGCACTTCACGATGCGCGAGAAGGTCGAGATGCTGCCGCGCGTGGTGCCGTTCGTGCTGCTGCTGATCGGGGTGATGGTGGCGTTGTACGGCGGCTTCGCGACGCCTTCGGAGACCGCCGGCCTCGGAGCCGTGCTCGCCCTGGTGCTGATCGCGATCGCCTACGGGGTCTGGCGGCCGCGGGACCTGAAACCGATCCTCGCGTCGACGCTGAAGGAGTCGACCATGCTGATGCTCATCATCGGCATGTCGCTGCTGTTCTCGTACGTGATGAGCTATCTCCACATCAGCCAGGAGGCCGCCAACTGGATCGTCGGGCTGCATCTGTCGCGCTGGGCGTTGCTGGCGATGGTGCTGCTGCTGGTCATCGTGCTCGGATTCTTCCTGCCGCCGGTCAGCATCATCCTGATGCTGGTGCCGATCATCCTGCCGCCGCTGAAGGTGGCCGGCTTCGACCTGATCTGGTTCGGTGTCCTGATGACGATCGTGATGGAGACGGGCCTGATTCATCCGCCGGTCGGTCTCAACCTGTTCGTGATCCGCAACATCGCGCCCGACATCCCGTTGCGCGAGGTGATCCGGGGAGTGCTGCCGTTCGTCGGACTGATGTTCCTCGCGATCTTCCTGCTGTGCTTCGTGCCGGGCATCGCCACGTGGCTGCCCGATATGATCATGGGTGCCCCGAAGTAGACCGACGGCGCGACCTCCTGGACTGCTCATCGAATGACCGCCCGCTCGTGGGATACCCAGCGCGTTTCGCGTGAAGCCCGCCTCGCTCGCGCGCGGCCGCTCGCTGACGGCAAGCATGTCGAGTCGTCGAAGGCCGCCGCGCTGCTCGAGGCGCTGATCGAGCCCGGCGACCGCGTCTGTCTCGAAGGCAACAACCAGAAGCAGGCGGACTTCCTCGCGAAGGCACTCGCGTCGCTCGACGCGACCAAGGTGCACGACCTCCACATGCTGCAGTCGGTGATCGCGCTGCCCGAGCACCTCGACCTGTTCGAGAAAGGCATCGCGTCGCGGCTCGACTTCTCGTTCTCCGGACCGCAGGGCGCGCGCATGGCGCGGCTGGTCGGTGAGAAGAAGGTCGCGATCGGCGCGATCCATACCTACCTCGAACTGTTCGCGCGCTACTTCATCGACCTGACGCCGCGGGTCGCGCTGATCGCCGCCCAGGCTGCCGATCGCGAAGGCAATCTCTACACCGGTCCCAACACCGAGGACACGCCAGCGATCGTCGAGGCCACCGCGTTCAAGAGCGGCATCGTCATCGCGCAGGTCAACGAGGTGGTCGACAAGCTGCCCCGGGTCGACATCCCGACGGACTGGGTCGACTTCTACATCCCGAGCCCGAAGCCCCACTACATCGAGCCGCTGTTCACGCGCGACCCGGCGCTGATCTCCGAGATCCAGGTGCTGATGGCGATGCTGGTCATCAAGGGCATCTATGCCGAGTACGGCGTGCAGCGGTTGAACCACGGCATCGGCTTCGACACGGCGGCCATCGAACTGCTGCTGCCGACCTATGCCGAGTCGCTCGGGCTGAAAGGCAAGATCTGTAGGCACTGGGCGTTGAACCCGCATCCCGCGCTGATCCCCGCGATCGAGGCCGGCTTCGTCGAGTCGATCCATTCCTTCGGCTCCGAGCTCGGCATGGAGAAGTACATTGAGGCGCGGCCCGATGTGTTCTTTACCGGCGCCGACGGCACGATGCGCTCGAACCGCGCGTTCTCGCAGGCCGCGGGTCACTACGCCTGCGACCTGTTCATCGGCTCGACGCTGCAGGTCGACCTCGCGGGCAACAGTTCGACCGCGACTGTCGACCGCATCACCGGCTTCGGCGGTGCATCGAACATGGGCGCGGATGCGCGCGGCCGTCGCCATGCGAGCCCGACCTGGCTCAAGGCCGGTGCCGAGGCCAATCATCACGGGGCGATCCCGCGCGGCCGCAAGCTCGTCGTGCAGATCGTCGAGACCTATCGCGAACACATGGAGCCGGCGTTCGTCGAGACGCTCGATGCGTGGAAGCTCGCCGAGACTGCGAACATGACGCTGCCGCCGGTGATGATCTACGGCGACGACGTGTCGCATGTCGTGACCGAGGAAGGCATCGCGAACCTGTTGCTGTGTCGCGATGCGACCGAGCGCGAACAGGCGATTCGCGGCGTCGCGGGCTACACGCCGGTCGGGCTCGGACGCGACAAGCGGGCCGTGGAGAACCTGCGCGACCGCGGCGTGGTGAAGCGGCCGGAAGACCTGGGCATCGACAAGCGCGAGGCGACGCGCGATTTGCTGGCGGCGCGGTCGATCAAGGATCTGGTGCGTGCATCGGGCGGACTCTACGATCCGCCGAAGCGGTTTCGGAACTGGTAAGAACGAAGGCTTCCTCCCCGCAAAAGGGAAGGGGCAGATCATGGAGCGGCACGATGGAACACCTCAGCTTCACCTACGAAGGCGGTCACCCCGAAGTACAGGCGTCGATCGTCGTCGGCGTCGTCGCCTCCGGCAATCTCGAAGTCATGATCGAGCCGACGGAAGACGCGACGTGCCGCATCACCGTCCACACGCCCGCGCGCGGCTTCGACGCCGTCTGGTCCGCCGTGCTCGGCGACTTCTTCGAGCGCGCGAAGCTGGGCGGCGTGCGCATCTCGATCAACGACGTCGGAGCCACGCCGGCGGTCGTGAGCCTGCGCCTCGACCAGGCCGTCGAGACGTTCCGCGGTGGGGATGCGCGATGAAGCACAGCTTCTACGAGGCCAACGCGAGACAACGCATCGTCGGCCTGCTCGACCCGCATTCGTTCACCGAACTGCTGCCGCCGTCGGAACGCGCGACCAGTCCGCATCTGCCGTTGCTCGACTCGCCGGTCGCGTTCGACGACGGCGTGGTGGTCGGTGTCGGCACGCTGGAGGGACACGTCGTGTTCGCCGCTGCGCAGGAAGGCGGCTTCATGGGCGGCGCGGTCGGCGAGGTCCACGGCGCCAAGCTCACCGGCCTCTTCGAACGCGCGATCGCACAGCGACCGGCTGCCGTCCTGCTGCTGCTCGAGTCCGGCGGCGTGCGGCTCCATGAAGCCAATGCCGGCCTGATCGCCGTCTCCGAGACGATGCGTGCGCTGCTCGATGCGCGAGCCGCGGGTATCCCCGTCGTCGGCCTGATCGGCAGCAGCGTCGGTTGCTTCGGCGGCATGGGCCTGATCGCCGCATGCTGCGACACCCTCGTGATGTCCGAAGAGGGCCGGTTCGGCATGTCGGGGCCGGAGGTGATCGAGACCAAGCACGGCGTCGAGGAGTTCGACTCGCGAGATCGCGCGCTGGTCTGGCGCACGACCGGCGGCAAGCATCGCTATCTGATCGGTGATGCACAGGCGATCGTCGAGGACGACATCGCCGCGTTCCGTCGCGCCGCGATCGATGCGCTGGGTCACCATCGGGCCCTGACGCTGGAAGGCCTGCTCGCGGAGCAGGCCGCGCTCACCGCGCGTCTCGCGACCTTCGGCACGGACCGCGACGCGCTCGACATCTGGCGCCGACTCGGTGTCGCGATGCCCGAGGCGATCCCGCTGCTCGAACGTGATGCTTTCGCCCTCGCAGCCGATCCGCATCGGCTGACCTACTGAGATGCAGGTCGACCTTCTGTTCGGCCAGCTTTTTCCCGACGGTTCCACGATCGCCGTCGAGGACGATCTGCTGCGCGGCGTCGCGCAGGTCGGCGGCCACACCGTCACCGTCGTCGGCACGATCCACGATGCCGCGATCGGCGTCGAGCTCGCGCTCGCGATGGCGGTCGGGGTGCTGGCCACCGTGCAGAACCATCCGGGTCGCGCGATCGTGCTGCTGATCGACACCCAGGGTCAGCGGCTGCGGCGTCGTGACGAGCTGCTCGGCATCAACGTCTACATGGCGCACCTCGCGCAATGCCTCGAGGTCGCGCGGCGCGCGGGGCATCGCATCGTCAGCCTGGTCTACGGCCGCGCGGTCAGCGGCGGCTACATCACGGGCGGCATGATGGCCGACAGTTGCCATGCGCTGGCGTCGGCCGAGATCAGCGTGATGAACCTGCCGGCGATGGCGCGCGTGACGAAGATCCCACAGGAGCGTCTCGAGCAACTCGCCGAGAGCTCGCCGGTGTTCGCGCCGGGCGCGGTCAACTATCTCCGGATGGGCGGCCTCGAGAGTCTGTGGGGTGACGACGCGGCGGCCGCATTGCTCGCCGCGCTCCAGGCGCGAGCCGAACCTGATGCGCTGGGTCGTACCGACCCTCGTCGGGTAGCGGGCGATGCGCGGGGCGGCCGCACGATGGCCTTGCGGGTCTCGCGACGCGTGTCCGGCGATGCGCTGGACTGACCCGCTCGACGGACGGCCGTTGCGGCATGCGCGTGTGTGGCTCGATGGCACGCTCTGGCGCGCCTCGCTGATCGGCGAGCTCGATCTCGTGCGCCTCCACGCGCTTGCTGCGTGGATCGGCGCGGGTCGCGCGGTCGTGGTCCGCAGGCGCGACCCCGGATTCGACGCGGCCTGCTGCCTCGGCGTGGCCTTCCCGGTGTCAGCGGAGCGGTTGCGGATCGGCTTCGCCGTCGATCCGCTCGCCATCGTTCGCGTCGAGCCACCGCTCGAGCTGCACGACGTTCTCGGTCACGCACCGATGGCCTGGAGGCCCGCCCTCCAGGACCTGCTCGATCGTGCGAAGCAGAGCGGCACGACCTTCCATGTCTATGGCTCGCTCGCGTGGCAGGCGATCTCGGGCGAACGCTGCGTGCGGCCGCGGTCGGACCTCGACCTGTTGTGGAGCGCGAACACGCTCGATGAAGTGGACCGTGTCCTTCGATTGTTGACCGAGTGGGAGTCGGTCAGCGACCTGCGGGCCGACGGCGAACTGTTGTTGCCCGACGGCGGCGCCATCGCGTGGCGCGAGTTGAAGCGTTCACCGGACCGGGTGCTGGTCAAGCATCAGGATCGCGTCTCGCTGCAGCCTGCGGCGTATTGGCGCAGCCAGTACCTGCAGGCGCCGCTCGCGCAGCAGACATGAGGGCGGCGGCGATGCGGATCGATGCGCGTTCCCAACGCGATGCGCTGGCCCGGCATGCGATCGCGAGCCTGCATGCCGAACTGGTCCTTGCACCCAAGCCGGGACTGGTGTGTCCCGGCGATCGCGGCAGCCACGACGACATGGACGCACCGCTGATGATGCGCAGCCTGTTCGCGTTGCGGCACGGCTTCGTCCACATGGCCGCGGTGGCCGGTGATGGCGCGTCCTTCGAACGCCTGCAGGCCATCGGCATCGATGCCGAGCGCGCGATGCGGCGTGCGACGCGCAATGTCAACACGCATCGCGGCGCGATCTTCAATCTCGGATTGCTGGTCGCGTCCGCTGCGGATTGCGGCGCGCGGGGTCGGCCGGTCACGACCGCGAGTCTGCGATCGACGCTGCGCGAGTGCTGGGGTCGGTCGTTGCTGATGCGGCCGGTCGATGAGACCAGCCACGGTCTCGAGATGGCAGCGCGTTACGAGGCGGGCGGTGCGAGGCGGGAGGCGGCCGATGGTTTTCCGACGGTCTTCGAGATCGTGCTGCCGGCGTTGCGCGGGGCACGTGACGCAGGGCACGACGAACGCAGCGCACGGCTGCACGCATTGATGACGTCGATTGCGCAGGTCGAGGACACCAACCTGCTGTATCGCGGCGGCCGCGGGGGACTGCACTTCGCGCAGGCGGCCGCGCGCGCGTTCCTGGCATCGGGTGGCGTCGCGCGCAGCGATCGCGATGCGTTGCTGAGGGTCGTCGGTCGCGACTTCGTCGCGCGTCGTCTCAGTCCTGGCGGCAGCGCCGACCTGTTCGCCGCGGCGTTGTTCGTGGATCGCGTGACCTCGGTCGCATGACCCTTGCCGTTCTCTGCCCCGGTCAGGGTGGTCAGCGCGCGGGAATGTTCGACCTGATCGCGGCGGCTCCCGATGGCGGCGCCCTGATCGACAAGGCGGGTGTGCTTGCAGGTTTCGATCTCCTCGATCCTTCGCTCCACCTCTTCGACAATGCCGTCGCCCAGCCCCTGATCTGCGCGGTACAACGCATGACTTGGAGCCTGCTCGGGCCGCGGCTCGCCGCGCTCGGCATCGAGCCGCGCCTCTTTGCCGGCTACAGCGTCGGTGAACTGGCGGCCCACGGTTGTGCCGGTGCGCTTTCGCTGGAGGACACCATCGCGCTCGCCCACGCCCGTGCGACCTCGATGGACGCGGCCAGCAAACCCGACGACGGACTGATCGCCGTGCGCGGACTCGGATGGCGTGCGGTGGAGGCGCTGTGTGCCGAACACGATGCGCATGTCGCGATCGTCAACGGCGAGGATCAGGTCCTGGTCGGCGGCTCGGGTGCGGCACTCGAGGCGACGATCGCTGCTGTGACCACGCGGGACGGAACGGCGCAACGCGTGCCGGTCACGGTGGCGGCGCACACGCCGTTGCTGATCGATGCCGTCGAGCCCTTTCGCGCGCATCTCACGGCGGCTCGCTGGCACTCGTCGGTGCCGGTGCTGGCAGGCATCGATGGCTCGCTGGTCCGCGATGCGAAGACTGCGATCGACGTGCTCGCGCGGCAGGTCGCGACGACGATCCGCTGGTCGGATTGCATGGACAGCCTGCGCGAGCGGGGCACGACGGTCTGCCTGGAGCTGGGTCCCGGCCATGCGTTGAGCCGGATGATGCTGGAGCGCCATCGCGAGATCGCGACGCGTTCGGTCGCGGATTTCCGGAGTCTGGACGGGGTGGTGGACTGGGTGATGCGCGCGTCGATTTGATGACCTCCTTGCCCGGAGGGGAAAGAGCTAAAGATCGGCTGCTTTCTGGATCAGCGCGAACACCCGCGTGTTCTCCATCGTGCCCTTGAAAGCCGAAGCGCCCGCACCGCTCGCGCGCAGCACCACGTCGCTGCCGCCATTGGTCCCGGCGTTGACCCGGATCGCCGACTCCTGCACGTAGTCCTTCTGCAGTACGGTCGGCGAGTCGAGCGGTACGCGCTTGTCGGGCCGGTTCGGTCCGGTACCGAACACCAGCGACGTATACGGCAGGCCGCCCGCATCGACGTCCGGCTTGCCGGTCACGGGATTCATGTGCAGACCCAGCACGTCACTGCCGCGCAGTCCGCCACCGATCAACGTCATCGTCGAGTCGTGGTCGCCGGTCACAATCACCAGCGTCTTGGCGAGGTCGACCTTGTCGAGCGCGGCCTTGATCGCCTCGTCGAACGCGATCGTGTCGGTCAGCGCGCGCCGCGCGTTGTTGGCATGCAGGGCGTGGTCGATGCGGGCGCCCTGCACGATCAGCACGTAGCCGTTGCGGTTGGTCGACAGGACGTCGATCGCCTTGGCGGTCATCGCGGCGAGGCTCGGCTCGCGCTTGGGATCGCGGTCGAGCTCGTACGACATCGCGCCCTGGTCCTCGGCGAAATCGTAGAGCCCGATGAGTCGCGAGCCGGCTTCGAGCGGCGCGGCGTTCATCGACGTCAGATCGGACACGAAGGTGTAGCCGAGCGTCTGCAGTTCGCCGACCAGCTCGCGCCCATCGGGACGCCCGCGCGGGCGTTTCGCGGCATCGAATGGCCGCCACGTGCTGCTGATGCCGCCCATCATCAAGTCGACCCCGTGCCCGAGATTGGCGTTGAAGCCGGCGCCGCCCGGCACCGCCTGGCGCGCGACGTCGAACTCGGCATCGCGATGGCAGACGTGCGCGTAGGCGGCAGCCGCGGGACCACTGGTCAGGCGACCGGTCGTGACGATGCCGGTTGCCTTGTGCTTCGCGATCGCGAGTTCGAGCAGCGTGCGCGAAGCCGCGCCGTTGCCCGAGGCCGGACATCGGCTCTCGGCGTTGGCGACGTTGCGGATCGGATCCTTGCCCGGCGCGAAGCCCGCGGACCGCGTCGCGCCGTCCATCGCCACGACGTCGTTGCGGACCTTGACTCCGGTCAGCAGCGCCGTCACGGCGGCCGCGCTGTCGCTCGCCTGCGCATCGAGCGCCCAGGTCCGCACGCGCGCGAGGTAGGGCATCGTGTCCATCGTGAGCGAGCCGTCTTCCTTGTAGCGCATGAGGCGAGCCGCGGTCGTGGTCGCGGTGCCCAGCCCGTTGCCGATCAGCACGATCACGTTCTGCGCCCGTGCGGGCGACGGCGCCTGGGCGTCGGCCTCCGGCATCGCCGACAGGAGGCCGAGCGTGGCGAGGACGCGGATCAAGGACGGCAGGTTCATAGCCCCATCGCTTCGCGCAGCAGCGTGAAGACCTGCGTGTTGTCGAGGGTTCCGTGGAAGCGCGACGTATTCGCGCCGATGGCGCTCAGCAGGACGTCGGCACCGCCGATGGTGCTGGCGCCTTCGGTGACATCGATCGCCGATTCGTAGCGCAGGTCGCGGTCGGCGATCGCCAGATCGTTGAGGGGCGGCGCCTGGGACCGCGGCCCCTTGACGCGCTTCACTCCGGTGCCGAAGACCAGCGTCGTGTATGGACGTCCGCTCGCATCGAGAGCGGGCTGCGTGGGATCGGCGTAGCCGCGAAGCACGCCCAGCACGCCCGGCCTGATCTCGACGGTGCGCCCGGACAGCGTGCCGTTGCCGTTCATCACCATCGTGTGGTCGTGGTCGGCCGTCACCACGATGGTCGTGTTGCGCAGGTCGGGATCGAGGGCACGGACCTTCTCGAGCGCGGCCGCGATGGCGTCGTCGAAGGCGCGTCCGTCCTGCAGCGCCTTCCGCGCGAGCGACCCGTCGAGCGCGTCGCCGATGCGGTTGCCCTCGACGATCAGCAGGTAGCCGGTCGGGTTGCGCTGGAGCAGGTCGATGGCATGCGTGGTCATCTCGGCGAGCCCGGGCTCCGTCGTCGCGGCGCGGTCGAGGCTGTAGCCCATCTGCGAGCGGTTGAAGAGGCCGAGGAGCTTGCCGATCGGCTGGGCATTCGCCGGACCGAGCGCCGCCAGCTCGCTCTGTCGCCCGATCACCGCGTAGCCCTTGGCGCGCATCTCGGCGAACAGGTCGCGCGTGTCGCTGCGCACCGAACCGCGCGGGTCTTCCTTCGGCAGGAAGTGCTGCCAGCCGCCGCCGAGGATGACGTCGAGACCTTCGCCGAGTCGCGCGTTGCTTTCCGGTCCGCCGGGCACGAGCTGCGTCGCGATGGTGTTTTCGCCATCGCGCTGACAGAGGTGCGTGTAGCTGGCCGCGGTGATCGCCTGCGTGACACGACCGGTGGTGACGATGCCGGTCGCGCGGCCCGAACCCTTGGCCAGTTCGAGCAGCGTCGGCACACGCTTGCCGTTACCCACCGTGGGACAGGTCGTCTCGCCATGCGCGGCCTGTGGTCGACCGGTCTCGTCGTACGGTCGCGTGTCCGCGGTCTGCGACAGCACGCCGTTGTCGACCTTGACGCCGGTCATGTAGGCCGTCATGGCTGCGGCGCTATCGCCGCTCATCGCATTGCGCGACGAGGTCCGCACGAGGGCCGTCTCCGGGAAGCGGTCGATCGCGAACTCGCCGTCCTCGCCGGTCGCGTAGATGCGCGTCGCGGTCATGGGCGCGATGCCGAAGCCGTGGCCCACGAACAGGATCAGGTTCTTGCTGGCCGTCGCCGGGATCACCTTGGTGCCGGCGCGCGCTGCGCTGTCCTTGCTTTTCGGCACGTCCGAGGCGGTACCGCTCGCGACGAAGATCGTCTCGTCGAAGTGACGCGTGACCAGGATGCGCGTCCATATCGCGATGCCGATGCCCAAGGCGACGAGCACCAGCCAGGTGATCTGCCTCTTCGTTGCGCGCTTGCGGCTACGGCTGCGCCTGCGCCGGGGGCGCTGCGTTTCCATCGGTCGGTCCTCGTCCTTCCCGTGGGGTCGCGCCCTGCGTCGGGGTGCGGTCGCGTCGTCGTGTGTCGCTGAAGGTGTGGCGTGCTGTGCGGCTGACGGCGTCGCGGAATTCTAATGGCGCGCGTGTCGCCCACGGCAACTCCATGCACCGAAGAATGCAAGTTGTGGCAAATCGATCAACCGAGGATACGTTCGGCAGCGCGCCAGCCCCACCACGCAGCCTCCTCGAACACCGAATAGCCCGACAGGTCGGCGTGCGCGTAGAGCACACGGCCGTCCGCGGCCTGCAGCGCCCGCAGGCCGGGGTTGGCCAGCGTGCCGGGCGCTGGGAACGCCATCGCGTGACCGCGCATCGTGACGTCGACGCGGTCGACGCAAGGGGCGAAGCGCCAGCCGTAGACCCGGCGCAGTTCGTCGGCAGCGAGCGTGCCGACTTCAGACGCCGAGGCCGTATCCATCCAGCGTCGTGCGTCGTCGGGCGTTCGATCGGCCATCGCGCGGTAAGCGGTGAAGACCGTCGTCGGTGACGGCGCGACGCGGATCTCCTGGTGGGTCGAGACGACGTAGCCGAGGCCGTCGCTGCCGTAGAGCACGTTGTCCCACGCGAGCCCCGCGCCGCGGCTCTCATCGGGGAAGCGGTTCATCGCGAAGTTGGCGACGATCCACGGTGCGACCGGCGACGCGTGATAAGCGGGGTCGTAGCCGTCGGATCGCAACGACGCGACGACGTGCTTCGCGACGAAGAGCGGCATCGCACTGATCGCCTTCTTCGCGTGGATCACGAAGGTCGACAGGCCGAGAGCGCCGGCGACCACACACAGCACGTCGACACCGGCAGGCGTCTCGCGGATCGACAGTGCGGTGCCGTCGAGTCGCAACGGCAGCGGCCGGCCTGGTCGCGGCGCGAAGGCACCGGCTTCGAGCCGGTCCGCCATCGCATCAAGTCCTTCGGGCCACGTCAGCACGGCGCCACGATCGGCGTTGCGGGCCTGACCGTTGCGCGACGCGAAGTACTGCAGGCCCGCCCACGCCGAGACGCCCGACGCGTCGGCGCCGTAGTCGTCGCGACAGCAGTAGTCGAGGTACCAGAGCAGCGCCGGGTCGTCATAGCGCTCGCGGGCGAGCCATGCCGCGAACGTGATCGCGTCGAGCGCGGTCCACCGCGGGTCGGCCGATGCGAAGGCGACCGGGATCGCGAAGACCTTGCGGCCGTCCGCGCCGCGCGTCTCGCGCAGCCCGTCGACGTGGCGGAAGAAGCGATCGATCGCCGAGCCCTCGGCGATGGTGGCGCGCTTCGGCGGCAGGCCGGTCGCGGGATGCTCCTCGTCGATCGCCCCTTCGCCGGGAACCAGGCCTTCCTGCCAGCGGCCGTCGCGGAACAGACGCTCATCGGGCGCTTGCACGAGAACGCGTTCGTCGTAGGTCGGCGTGGTCGTCGTCGCGCCGTCGAGCAGCACGCCGAAGTCGGCCAGCATCGTGCGCACGTGCATCGACTCCATCGACGGCAGCGGCAGGTAGTGCGCGCCGGTCGGATAGCGCAGGCGTTCGCCGCCGACCGTCATCAGGCCCGATGCGGCATTGCCGTGCGGTTCGGGGCCGGTGACCAGCACGAAGCGCGTGTGACCTTCGCGCGCGAGGCGCCAGGCCGCGGTGAGGCCGGCGATGCCGGACCCGACGATGGCAACATCGGTCGTGTATTCGGCCGACGGCGCCGGCCAGTCGGACGGCTTCAGGTTGCGCAGGCGATGGCCGATGTCGCGCCCCGGGTAGAGGACGCTCGGCGCGATCTCCTGCCAGCGCCAGAAGCCGGCCCCGCTTGCTGCGGTGACAGCGGCAGCGCCACTCCCGAGCAGGAAACTGCGGCGCTTCATGTGGAACCGCTAACGGATGAACTGATGCCAGTCCTCGTCGAAGTAGCGCACGAGCGACTGGTTGTTGAGACGGTTCGCCTCGACCACCGGATGCGGCATGTCGGCCGCGAAGCGGAACATCTCGCGGGTGGTCTCCGCGTCGAGGAAGCGCATCGGCAGTTGGTAGTGCTCGGGCGGCGTGAAGGTCGCGTCCTGCGACGCGAGTACGAAGCCCCATTCGCCGAACGACGGGACGTACGCGTGATATGGCCAGGTCCGGAAGCCCGCTCCCTTCAGCGTCGCGTCGATCGACCAGAAGGCACGCGGCGCGAAGTAGGGCGAGGTCGACTGCACGACGACCATGCCGTGCGCGGCGACATGCCGTAGCAGCCCCCGATAGAAGGGCACCGAGTACAGCTTGCCGAGCGAGAAGTTGGACGGGTCCGGAAAGTCGACGATGACCGCGTCGAACATCGCGTCCCCGGAGCCTTCGAGCCACAGCGCCGCATCCTGGTTGATGACCGTCACGCGCGGGTCCGAGAACGATCCCTTGTTGAGAGCGACCAGCGGTTCCGACGACTTGAAGAGATCGGTGACGCGATGGTCGAGATCGACCAGCGTGACGGTCTGCACGGTCGGATAGCGCAGCACCTCGCGCAGCGCGAGCCCGTCGCCGCCGCCGAGCACCAGCACGTGCTTGGCCCAGGGCAGCGACTCCATCATCGGATGCACCAGCGCCTCGTGATAGCGATGCTCGTCGCGCGACGAGAACTGCAGGTTGCCGTTGATGTAGAGCCGCAGGTCGTCCTTCCAGCGCGTGATGACGAGCCGCTGATAGGGCGTGGTCACCGCGTGGACGATCTCGTCGCCGTACATGCCGCGCTCGGACCAGTGGGTCAGCTGGTTCGCGAAGAAGAAGCCGACGACCAGCGCCACCATCACCAGCGAGGCGCGGAGGATGCGACCGTTCACGTGCTGGAGCTGCGCCCTGAAGCGGTGGATGGTCCAGAACGCGATCGCCACGTTGGCGATGCCGAACAGCAAGGCCGTGCGCGACAGCCCGAGACGCGGCGCGAGCAGCAGCGGGAACAGGAGGGAGACGGCGAGAGCGCCGAGATAGTCGAAGGTCAGCACGCGACTCACCAGCTCCGAGAACTTGACGTCACCGTGATTGAGCGCGCGCATCACGAGCGGGATCTCCATGCCGACCAGCACGCCGATCGCGAACACCAGCGCGTAAAGCACTGTACGGAACGGCGCGGACAGCCACGCGAACACGACGAACAGCGCCATCGCCGACAGGCCGCCGAGCAGGCCGACCAGCAGTTCGATGTCGACGAAGCGCGACAGCACATCCTCGTCCTTGACGTAGCGCGACAGGTGCGAGCCGACGCCCATCGCGAACAGGTAGCAGCCGATGATGGTCGAGAACTGGAGGATCGAGTCGCCGAGCAGATAGCTCGATAGCGCGCCCGCGATGAGTTCGTACGCGAGCCCGCAGGATGCGACGACGAAGACGGCGAGGATCAGGAGGCGATCAGGCACGGAAGGTCACGCCAGGTCTGCGGAACGCCCTGATCCAAAGACGCGGATAAAGCTTCGAGGCACAAGGCAGATTAGTACCCGATCGAGCGCGGGGACGAGCGCGATCAATTCCGACAATTCGATCGAACGCGCCTTGAGAAGGATGACCGCGAGCGGCAGGAACGCGAGATTTTGCTGGTACGACAGATTCTTGTCGACCGTGATGAACGCTTCGAATTGGTTCGCTGCGAGGGCAAGGGGCATTCCATTTTTCTCACCCGACCAACCCATCTCGCCGACCGTACGGGCATCGTGGTCCGGGAGCGAACGACGAAGCCCTCGCGGCACAGCTTCGTCAAGCAGCAGGCGCATCGGCCATCAAGTGTTGTCGAGCCGCCTCGAGAACAGAGATCGCACGCTGTCGCGACACCGCAGGAAAGTCGTCGAGAAAATCTTCGATCGACGACCGGCCCTCGAGATAGTCAAACAGGTTCTGTACCGGCACACGGGTTCCCGTGAAACACAGCACCCCACTCATGACCTCGGGATCCTTGCTGACCAGCGACGCATCCATGACTGTCCCCTGACACACGAGTTTACCGCCTGCTTCGAGCGTACCGGACTGCTGCACGTCGTCCGCAAATATGCCTCTGAACATGGCGACAGACGTGGTCGCAACCGACTCTCGGATCGATTTCGAAGGCAGCTTCATGCGCGCAGTTCAACTCCGCTTGCGGCGCGATCGCTTCGCGGGCGGATTGGCCGACGCCTGCACGACGGGCCGCAGCCTGACCATCAGTGGCCCGTTCGGCGTGTCCGCTTCGCGCTGCTCGATGAACGCCTGCTTGCGCAGCATGTCGCTGAGCTTGCGGAAGCCGTACAGCCGCGTGTCGAACGACGGGTTGTTCTTCGCCATGTACGAGCCGACCGACGACACCGTGGCCCAGCCCTCGTCGCGCGATACCGCGTCGAAGGCCTGCCGCAGTGAGTGTTCGAGATCGGGCACGCCGTCCATGGCTTCGGCATCCGCCACGCTCGATTCGACGTTCGCGCCGCCGCGCTTGAGCACCTCGAAGAACACGAAGCGATCGCACGCCGCACGGAACGCCTCGGGCGTCTTGCGCTCGCCGAGGCCGTAGACCACCTTGCGCGATTCGCGTAGGCGCGTGGCCAGGCGTGTGAAGTCGCTGTCCGAGGAGACGATGCAGAAGCCGTCGACGTTGTCCGCATACAGCAGGTCCATCGCATCGATGATCAGCGACGCGTCGGTGGAGTTCTTGCCCTTCGTGTACGCGAACTGCTGGATCGGCTGGATCGCGTAACGATTGAGCTGGTCCTTCCAGCCGACCAGCTGCTGGCCGGTCCAGTCGCCATACGCGCGCTTGACCGTAGCGGTGCCGAACTTGGCGACCTCCTCGAGCAGTTCCTTGACCAGCGAAGCCGACGCGTTGTCGGCGTCGATCAGGACGGCGAGCTTGGGATTGTCGAGTGCACTCATCTCTTTTTCTTTCATCGGGCGGCTGCTAGAAGTTCGACCGAACGGTCGGCGGCGCGATGATAAGCTGCTTGCCTCAACCGCTCCACAGGCCGGAGATCGATGATTCCCGCCATCGTCAGTTACGCGATCCACCTCATCGCCTCGGCGATCCTGCTCGGCATCTTTTTCGTCATCTACACGAAGATCACGCCGTTCGACGAACTGGCGCTGATCCACGCGGGCAAGGGTGCCGCCGCCCTATCGTTCGGCGGCGCCCTGATCGGGTTCTCGCTCACGCTGGGTTCGGCCATCGTCCACAACGCGACGCTGGTCGAGGTCCTGATGTGGGCGGTCGCCGCGATGATCGTGCAGATCATCGTCTACGCGGTCGCGAGTCGTCTGATGCACACGGTCCGCACCGAGATCGAAGCCGGCAACGTCGCGATGGGCGGCTTCATGGGCTCGGTCTCGCTGGTCGCCGGCATCGTCAACGCGGCCTGCTTGTCCTGACGCACCCGGTCGTCCCGCCGTTCATCCTATGCGCACGTCCGGTCGTTTCGTCGCGTCCGCCTCGATGCGCAGGTGGGACGTGGCGCATGATTTTGCCCTTCGCCGTTTCGTTCGATCCGACACCGTCTCCAGGGAGTAGGCCATGAGTCTTGCCTCATTCATCAAGAAACAGTTCATCGACATCCTCGAGTGGACCGAGGACGCCGAGGGCGTGCTGTCGTGGCGCTATCCGATGGACGGGATGGAGATCCAGAACGGCGGCGCGCTGGTCGTGCGCGAGTCGCAGGTCGCGGTGTTCGTCAACGAGGGCAAGGTCGCCGACGTGTTTGCGCCAGGCACCTATAAGCTGACGACACAGACGCTGCCGGTGCTCACCTATTTGAAGAACTGGGACAAGCTGTTCCAGTCGCCCTTCAAGTCCGACGTCTACTTCTTCTCGACGCGCATCCAGACCGGCCGTCGCTGGGGCACGCAGCAACCGATCACGATCCGCGATGCCGACTTCGGCATGGTCCGCCTGCGCGCCTTCGGCCTCTATTCGTATCGCATCGCCGACGCCAAGGTCCTCCATACCGAACTGTCCGGCACGCGCGACATGTACACGCGCGACGACGTCGAGGAACAGCTGCGCGGCATCATCCTCGCCACGATGGCCAACTCGATCGGTGTGTCGAAGGTCAACTTCCTCGACATGGCGGCCAACCAGACGCTGATGGCGAGCCAGGTCAAGGGTGACCTCGCCACCGCACTTGGCAAGTACGGCCTGTCGCTCGACGAGTTCAACGTTGCCAGCGTGTCGTTGCCCGAGGAACTGCAGGCCGCGCTCGACAAGCGCATCTCGATGGGCATGGCTGGCGACCTCAACAAGTACACGCAGTTCCAGACCGCGAACGCGATCCCCATCGCGGCGGCCAACGAGGGCGGCATCGCGGGCATCGGCGCGGGGCTCGCGTCGGGCATGGCGATCGGCCAGCAGATGGCGCAGGGCATGGCGAATGGGCTGTCGACCGTGCAGAGCACTTCGGCGAACGCGGTCACCGGGCAACAGAACGTCGGGGCCGCGACGGCCGACGATCCTGCCGCGCGCCTCGAGACGCTCAAGGGTCTGCTCGACAAAAGCCTCATCTCGCAGGTGGAGTTCGATGCGGCCAAGGCCGAGGTGCTCAAGCGGCTGGTGGGTTGACGCGTCTGTCGACCGTTCGATGAACCGGTCCTCGCGAGTCTCGCGACACTGAATCCCATGGCCGTTCGATGAACACCATCGCCTGCCCCAACTGCGGCGCGCCGGTCACGTTCCGCTCGGCCGCGTCGGTGATGGCGGTGTGCGGCTTCTGCAACTCGACGCTGATCAAGGACGCCGACGCGGTCCGCAACATCGGTCGCATGGGCGACGTGCTGGAAGACTTCTCGCCGATTCAGATCAACACCTCAGGCACGGTCGACGGTCGCAGCTTCACGGTCGTGGGTCGCATCCAGTTGCGTTATCCTGCGGGCTTCTGGAACGAGTGGTACGTGCTCGACGATCACGGCGACGGCGCGTGGTTGTCCGATGGATCGGGGCAGTACACCTTCACGCGCGAGGTCGATCGGCCGAGCCTTCCGAACATCGCGTTGCCGGCCTTCGAGGCCTTGGCTCCAGGCGCGCCGTTAAACCTCGGCAAGGCGCCCGACGGCAGCGTGCTGCTGTTCATCGCCGGCGATATCCGCAGCGCGCAGTGCACTGGTGGGCAGGGCGAATTGCCGTTCACGGTGGGTGCGGGATACGCGGCGAGGGTCGCGGATTTCCGGCGCGGGGGCGAGTTCTTGACGCTGGATTATTCGGACGAGGTCGGCGATCGGAGCGGCTTTCGGCCGTCGCCTCCCGAGCCTTCCCCCAACGCGGGTGGGAGCACACCCACCGTCTACCGCGGTCGCTCCGTCACTCTCGACGAACTCAAGCCACAGCTCCTGCGCGATCCCGAGACCATCACCGACGCGGCCGGTCGCGTGAAGGGCAAGGTCACCAATCTCGAGTGCCCGTCGTGCGGCGCGTCGATCGCATTCTCGCCGGGCGCGACCTCGCATCTGCTGTGTCAGACCTGTCACGCGTCGTTGGACGTCGCCGGACCGGTCGCCGAGGTACTCGCTGCCGCCAAGCGCGTCGAGAGCGTCAGGCCGACGCTGCCGCTCGGCGCGACCGGCACCATTGGTGCGGTACCGTACCTGGTCATCGGCTTCATGCGCCGCGCGGAGATTAGCGACGAGGCTGGCGAGTGGACCGAGTACCTGCTGTACGCGTCACAGCGCGGTTTCCTGTGGCTGATCGAGACCGACGAAGGGTGGGAGCGCGCCCAGGTGCTCGACACTTGGCCGTTCTGGTACACGGCGGATCGCGCACTTCTCGCCGGCGACAGTTACGAGAAGCTCTACGACTACCAGGCGGTCGTGAAGTACGCGGCTGGCGCCTTCAACTGGCGCGTGGAAGTCGGCGACGTCGACCACGTCACGGACTTCAGTTTCGGCAACGCCAAGCTCTCAGCCGAAGCTGACGAAGCGGAGCTGACCTGGTCGCGTTCGACGCCGGTGACTGCGAGCGATCTCGCGCAGTGGTTCGGCAAGCAGGTCGACACGAGCGCCGTGCCGAGTGGCCCGCCTTCATTGCTCGACCGACCGCCCGGCGGCTATCGTCAGGTCGCGAAATGGCTGACGATCCTGCTGCTCGCGGTCAACGCGATCCCCATCCTGTTCTCGCCAGGACGCGCGGTGATCATCGTCATCCTGGCGACGGTCGGCCTCTACTTTCCAGCCTGGTTGATGGACAAGGCTGCAGCGGAGAAGACCGGATGAAGCGCCATGGGTAAGTTCATCCTCTACGGTCTGCTGGTCGTTGGCGCGTCGTCGCTGATGAACTGGTCCACGCTCGGCAAGAGCACGGGCGCGGGCTACGGCACGCGCGGCGGCTGGGTCGGCGGTTCGAGCGGCGGCTGGAGTTCGTCCGGCAGCGGTCACAAGTGATGGTGGCTCTTCGCGACGAATCTTCTAAGCACGCGCATGTCGCGCGCGGCACGCACTGGCTAGTCGACTGCCACGGTGTCGACGTCTCGCTGCTCGCGGACTTGGACCTGCTCGAGACGATGCTGTGCGATGCGGCCGCCGATGCCGGCGCGCACCGGCTGTTCCAGCACTTCCATCGCTTCGGCGACGGACCTGATGCCGGCGTGACTGGCGTCGTGCTGCTGGCCGAGTCGCACATCACGATCCACACCTGGCCGGAGCAGCGCTTCGCGGCGATCGACCTGTTCCTGTGTGGCGCGACGCATCCCGAACGCGCGCTCGTTCGCATCGAGCGCGGGCTTCAGCCGGAGCGCATCGTGACGATTCGTCAGGACCGCGGCGAAGAGGCCTGAGCGTTCGCGATATCGATCGGCATGTCGATGCCAAAGTGCCGCTTCAAGAGGGTTCGCGCTTCGTCCTCGTCAACGATCGGCGTCATGACCCGTGATCCGTCGAGGCCGGTGACGATCCATTCGTTGCCGGACAGTGTGATGCGACCGTCCCGCGTCGCGAGCGAACAGACGCGCTTCTGCGTGAACGGCGACTGCGGCGAGGTCTGGTGGAAGCGGCACATGCGCTCGAAGTGCGCCATCGGCCGCACGACGTTCGCGAAGCGATAGCCCGGCTTCCAGGTGTCGTCGATACCCCGCGACGACATCGTCCACGTCTCCTCGCCGGCCTCGATCGAACGATCGACGCGATACGCATGCGGTGGTTGTTCGTGCACGAGCGCATCGACGAGCCGCAGCGGCGCGCGAAAGTTCTCGCCGAAGCCGACATCTGCGATCCATAGCTAGTCGAGGTCGACGCGGGTGAGCAAGTGCGACGACGCATCGCCGAAGTCTTCGATGCCTTCGCGCACCGCCCACACGCCGGCACTCAAGGCACCGACCGTGAAGCCGATTTGCGCGAGGACCCATGCGAAGAGGTGGTTCTGTTCGTAGCAGAAGCCGCCGCGCCTGCGTTCGACGATCTTCGCGTAGTGGCGTGCGAGATCGATCGTGATCGGCTCGCTCCAGCCGATGCTCAGGTTCTCGAAGGGCACGGCCAGCAGGTGTGCGCGTTGCAGCGCTTCGAGCGTCGCGGCATCGACGGCGAGGGGGCCGTCGTAGGCGATGCGGCGGAGATAAACGTCGAGGTTCATCGGACTCGGCTGGACGGCGAGGGTCTTCAACGAGGAACTCGCGGGAATCAGCCCGATCCGCTCGCGCCCTCTTGGCACGCGTGGTGCCTCGACGAAAAGTGGTGCGACCGACAGGAATCGAACCTGTATCCCGAGCTTCGGAGGCTCGTATCCTATCCGTTGGACGACGGTCGCAAAGTGTTGATGCGCGATCCGCAGGCCGGGATCGCAAGGACTAGAGCTGCAGCATTTCGTCGCGTGGCGCGAGGATAGCGTCTTTGCCCGGGAGCGTCCATGCAGGGGCTACCGGAAGCCCGTTCGACGCGACCCTTCCCGTATAATCCGGTCGCCTTGCGGGGCCAGCGCGAACGTGGCGTCCGCGGCACCGCACGACACCACCTCCCGCAAAACAGCCGCACCCAACCACGGTTCTCGCGATCCGGATCGCGAGGGTGCGAGCCGCCAGGAACCACCATGAGCGACCAGCAACACGAATCCCTGATCAAGACGCCTAAGCAGTTGATCGTCACGATCGTCGCAGCCTTCATCGTGCCCATCGCGATCATCGTGCTGCTCGTCAGCTACGTGACGTCGAGCCGCAAGATCGGCGCCGGCAGCGCCGGCACGACGGCCGAAGCTACCGCGGCGCGGATCATGCCGGTCGCGCATCTCGACCTGGTCGACGCGAATGCGCCACGCGAACTCAAGGCCGGCAAGGACGTCTACGGCGCGGTCTGCACGACCTGTCACGGCGCGGGCATCGCAGGCGCGCCCAAGTTCGGTGACGCCGCTGCGTGGGCTCCGCGCATCGCAGAGGGCGCCGCCACGTTGTACGACCACGCGATCAAGGGCTACCAGGGCAAGGCGGGCGTAATGCCCGCGAAGGGCGGCAATACCGATCTGGACGATGTCGAGGTGCAACGCGCGGTGGTCTACATGGCCAACGCGGGCGGCGCCAAATTCCCCGAGCCTGCCGCGCCCGCGTCTGCTGCGGTCGCCGCGGCTCCCACGGCTCCGGCGCTGCCGCAGGCCGACCCGGCCGTCGTGGCCGCGATCGCCGCCATCAATTCGGGCACCAAGGCGACCGCGGTCGCCAGCGCCGCACCCGCCGTCGGTGGCGACGACGCCGCTGGCAAGAAACTCTACGACTCGGTGTGCATGGCGTGTCACGCGGCCGGCATCGCGGGCGCGCCGAAGTTCGGCGACAATACCGCGTGGGCACCGCGCATCGCAGAAGGTCTCGACACGCTGTACGAGCATGCGATCAAGGGCTACCAGGGCAAGAACGGCGTGATGCCGCCCAAGGGTGGATCGAGCGCGCCGGATGACGACGTCAAGGCCGCGGTGCGCTACATCACGAGCGCCGCCAAGTAACGCGACTCGGTTATTGAGAAGGGGCGACTGCGGTCGCCCTTTTTCTTGCGCGCGCGAAACGACGCTCACGTCCGGATACAAATCGGTGGCGCGCGTCTGCAACCTTCCACGCGCTGGCGCCGTCACAACGTCGATTGCCCTCCACCATCAACGATCGTGAGCCCCATGCGCCTTCCCAAGCTGGTCCTTCTTGCTGCATTGACGTTCGCGTCATCCGCGTTCGCGCAGGCCGAGGCGCCCGATGCGCTGGTCAAGCGCGTCTCCACCGACGTGCTCGATGCGGTGCGCGCCGATCCGACGATCCAGCCGGGCAACGTCGGCAAGGTCGTCGAGCTGGTCGACGCGAAGATCCTGCCGTCGTTCGACTTCGGCCGGATGACCGCATCGGCGGTCGGATCGCGCTGGAACGACGCGACCGCCGAGCAGAAGGCGAGCCTGGAGGCGCAGTTCAAGATCCTGCTGGTCCGCGCCTATTCCGGCGCTCTGGCGCAGGCCCGCGACCGGACCGTCGAGATCCAGCCGTTGCGGAGTGCCGCGGCCGATCCACAAGTCGTCGTGAAGACGATCATCCGCGGGGGCCGGGAGCCGGTGGGACTGGACTTCCGCCTCGTCAACGAAGGCGCTGCCTGGAAGATCACCGACGTCAACGTCGGCGGCCTGTGGCTCGTCGAGAACTATCGCGGCAACTTCGCCCAGGAAATCAACTACGGTGGCATCGACGGCCTGATCGGCAAGCTGAGCGAACGCAACAAGACGGCGCGCGGCTGACCGCGTGACCGGCCTTGCGTTATCGTCCGTTGCTTTGCGCGGAGCAACGCATGCCGATCAAACGTCCCAAAGGCCCGCCCGGCCGCCTCGTCGTCCTCGAGCACACGTCCGATGTGTTGCGCGGCAATCCGCTAGGTGATCCGTATCGACGGCCTGTCACGGTGTGGCTGCCGCCGCAGTACGACGACAAGAAGCTCGCCGAGCGGCGCTACCCGGTCCTCTACGACCTGGTCGGCTTCATGGGCTCGGGGCCGAGCCACGCGAACTGGAAGGCATTCGGCGAGAACGTGCCGGAGCGCGCGGCACGGCTGATCCACGAGAAAAAGATGGACCCGGTCATCGTCGTGATGCCCGACTGCTTCACCGCGCTCGGCGGCAACCAGTACGTCAATTCGTCGGCCATCGGCGCATATGCCGACTACCTGACGTGCGAGATCATCCCCTTCGTCGACGCGCAGTTCCGTACGCTGGCCTCTCGCGAACATCGGGGCTGCTTCGGCAAGAGTTCGGGCGGCTACGGCGCGATCGTGCACGGCATGAAGTACCCGAAGTTCTGGGGCGCGATCGCCGACCACTCGGGCGATTCGTACTTCGACTTCGTCTATCGCAGCGACTGGCCGAACACGCTGAACATCCTCGCCAAGTTCGCGAAGCCGAAGCGCGAAGCCGGATCGATCGACGTCGTCGCGCGCTCGAAGGCGACGGCCGAGGGACTCGACGACGGTCGGGTCGCGGCCTTCCTCGACGCGCTGTGGAAGAAGAAGAAGCTGGCCGGCTCCGACGGCCATGCGGTGATGAACCTGTGCATGGCGGCGACCTACGATCCGGACCCGACCGCACCCAACGGTTTTCGCGTGCCGTTCGATCTAGAGACCGGCGAGTTGATCGCGTCGCGCTGGAAGAAGTGGCTGGCCAACGACCCGATCCACATGGTCGCGAAGCACGCGGCGGCGCTGCGCTCGTTGCGCGGCATCTACATCGACTGCGGGTGGGCGGACCAGTACCACATCCACTACGGCACGCGGATCCTGTCGAAGCGGCTGGCCGAGTCGAAGATCGTGCATGTCTACGAAGAGTTCGACGACACGCATTCCGACATCGACTACCGGATGGATGTGAGCTTGCCGTTCCTGGTGAAGAGCCTGGGGGCAGTCAAGTAGCCAGTCCCCTCCCACTCAAGCGAGCAACCCACGTTCACCCCAGAAACAGCCGATAAGCCGCGTTGTCCGTTTCGTTCTCGTACGGATACCCCAACGTCTTGAGGAACGCCCGGAAGGCGGTGCGTTCCTTCTTTGGGACTTGCAATCCCACCAAAATACGACTGTAGTCGCCGCCCTGGTGGCGGTAATGGAACAGGCTGATGTTCCAGTTCGGACTCATCTCTGAAAGGAAGCGCATCAGCGCTCCAGGACGCTCGGGGAAGATGAAGCGATAGATCTGCTCGTCGTCGGCCAGCGCCGAACGCCCGCCGACCATGTGCCGCAGGTGCGTCTTCGCGAGTTCGTCGTGCGTCAGGTCGAGAACCTTGAAGCCCTGCTTGTTGAAGGTCGCGGCGAGCTTGGTGCTCTCGCCGCGCGCCTTGACCGCGATGCCGACGAACACGTGCGCGACCTTCGCGTCCGCGATGCGGTAGTTGAACTCGGTGACGTCGCGCGTGCCGACCAGCGCGCAGAAGCGGCGGAAGCTGCCACGCTCCTCGGGGATCGTCACCGCGAACACGGCTTCGCGTTCCTCGCCGACCTCGGCGCGATCGGCCACGAAGCGCAGCCGGTCGAAGTTCATGTTGGCGCCGCAGGCGATCGCGACCAGCAGCTTGTCCTTCAGGCCTTCGCGCGTGGCGTAGGCCTTGAGTCCCGCGATCGACAGCGCGCCCGCCGGTTCGAGGATCGAGCGGGTTTCGACGAATACGTCCTTGATCGCGGCGCAGGTCGCATCGGTGTCGACGGTGATGATCTCGTCGACGTATTTCTTCACGAGCCGGAAAGTCTCTACGCCGACCTGCTTGACCGCCGTACCGTCCGAGAACAGGCCGACGTTCGCCAGCATCACGCGACGCCCGGCCGCGATCGACTGCGCCATCGCATCGGAGTCGTTGGTCTGCACGCCGATGATGCGGATCTCGGGGCGGACGGCCTTGACGTAGGCCGCGACGCCCGAGATCAGGCCACCGCCGCCGATCGCGACGAAGATCGCGTGGATCGGCCGGTCGCTGTGCAGCGACTGGTGTTGCCTGAGGATCTCCATCCCGATCGTGCCCTGACCGGCGATCACATCGGGGTCATCGAACGGATGCACGAAGCAGAGGCCTTCCTTCTGTTGCAGCACGAGTGCGTGCGCATAGGCGTCCGAATAGCTCTCGCCAGACAGCACGACCTCGGCGCCGCGCGACCTGACCGCGTCGATCTTGACCTGCGGCGTCGTCACCGGCATCACGATCACGGCCCGGCAGCCGAGGCGCTGTGCTGACAGCGCGACGCCCTGCGCATGATTGCCCGCCGAGGCCGCGATCACGCCGCGCTTCAGCTCGGCCGGCGTCAGCTGCGCCATCTTGTTGTACGCGCCGCGCAGCTTGAAGCTGAACACCGGCTGATTGTCCTCGCGCTTGAACAACACCGTGTTGCCGAGGCGCTTCGACAAGGCCGGTGCGACCTCGAGTTCGGTCTCGCGCGCGACGTCGTAGACGCGGGCGTTGAGGATGCGCTTGAGATAGTCGATGGCCATGCGGCCCGTCCCTTTCACGATCGGCCGCGAGCGAAGGTCGCGGACCGGACGGGACTCTAGCGGAAGCAACGCCGTAGTGTTGAAAGCTACTCGAGCGCATCGATACAATGCAGCGATGACCGAATCCTGGATGGACGGACTGCTCGCATGGCTGGCCCTGCCGCAGTTCGGACTCAGCAGCGTCTTCCTCGTCAGTTTCATATCGGCCACGCTGATCCCGCTCGGATCCGAGCCAGTGGTCTACGGCATGGTCAAGCTGCGGCCCGACCTGTTCTGGGAAACCATCGCGGTCGCCACCGTCGGCAACACGCTGGGCGGCGTGGTCGACTACTGGATGGGCCGCGGTGCCGAGTGGATACTCGAACGCCGTCTGAATCTCGACGAGCACGGCTTGCCGATGAGTCCGGCACTGGCCACCGCTGGCGCTGCGACAGGGAAGGCGCCGAGCAAGTGGCACCAGCGCGCGGTGCGTTGGATGGAGCGCTTCGGACCGTTCGGCTGCATCCTGTCGTGGCTGCCGGGCATTGGCGACCCGCTGTGCGCGGTGGCCGGCTGGCTGCGACTGCCGTTCTGGAAATGCCTGATGTGGATGGCGATCGGCAAGTGCCTGCGCTATCTGACCATGACCGCAGGACTGATCTGGATGTTCTAGATATTCCGCAGGGCGCCCGGCAACGCTGTTTCGCGTTTCGTACTATAAGGTCGTACTCGCGCATCCACATCGTCCCTCCGTCGCATGAACGCCCCCGTTTTCCCGCAAGCCGCCTTTCAGGCCCAGCAGACCGACCCCGCTTCGCGTCTGCGTGAAATTCCGTACAACTACACGTCGTTCTCGGATCGCGAGATCGTTATGCGGCTGCTTGGCGCGTCGGCCTGGAGCGATCTCCAGCAACTGCGCGCCGAACGCCGCACCGGCCGATCGGCGCGCATGTTGTACGAGGTGCTCGGCGACATCTGGGTCGTGCAGCGCAATCCGTATCTGCAGGACGACCTGCTCGAGAATCCGAAGCGTCGCGCCGCGCTGATCGAGGCGCTGCACCACCGCCTCAACGAGGTCGACAAGCGTCGGCAGGTCGAAGGCAGTCCGGACGACGCTGATCGCGACCTCAAGGTCGGCCATCTGCTCGACGCGGCGCGCAAGGCCGTGCGCGCGTTCGAGGAGGAGTTTCGCAACACCTGGGACCTGCGCAAGCTCGCGGCGCGCAAGCTCGGCCGCGTCACGCAGAAGGACAACATCAAGTTCGATGGCCTGTCGCGCGTGTCGCACGTCACCGATGCGACCGACTGGCGCGTCGAATATCCGTTCGTCGTGCTGACGCCGGATACCGAGGAGGAGATGGCGGGCCTGGTCGCGACCTGCATCGAACTGAGCCTCACGATCATCCCGCGCGGCGGCGGCACGGGCTATACCGGTGGCGCCATCCCGCTGACGCCGCGCTCGGCCGTCATCAACACCGAGAAGCTCGAGGCACTGAGCGCGATCGAGATGCGCGTGCTGCCGGGGCACACCACGCCGACGGCCACGATCTGGTCAGGCGCGGGCGTGGTCACCAAGCGCGTGTCCGAAGCGGCCGATGCCGCGGGCCTGGTGTTCGCGGTGGATCCGACCTCGGCCGAGGCGTCGTGCATCGGCGGCAACGTCGCCATGAACGCCGGCGGCAAGAAGGCCGTGTTGTGGGGCACCGCGCTCGACAACCTCGCGTCGTGGAAGATGGTCGACTGCGACGGCAACTGGCTCGAGATCGAGCGCATGGACCACAACCTGGGCAAGATCCACGACGCCCCGGTCGCCACCTTCGAAGTCCGCAAGTTCCAGCCCGACGGCAAGACGCCGATCTCGACCGAGACGCTGGTCATCGAAGGCAAGCGCTTCCGCAAGGAAGGCCTCGGCAAGGACGTGACCGACAAGTTCCTCGCGGGCCTGCCCGGCGTGCAGAAGGAGGGCTGCGACGGGCTGATCACGTCCGCGCGCTGGATCCTGCATCGCATGCCGCCGCACGCGCGGACCGTGTGCCTGGAGTTCTTCGGCCAGGCGCGCGAGGCGATCCCGTCGATCGTCGAGATCAAGAACTTCATGGACGCGGAGGCCAAGGCCGGCCGCGCGATCCTCGCCGGACTCGAGCATCTCGACGAACGCTATCTGCGTGCGGTCGGCTACGCGACCAAGTCGAAGCGCGGCGCCGACGCGTCATCGTCCGGCGCCAGCTATCCGAAGATGGCCCTGTTCGGCGACATCGTCGGGGAGAACGCCGACGACGTGGCGCGTGCGGCGTCCGAAGTCGTGCGCATGGCCAACGGCCGCAGCGGCGAAGGCTTCGTCGCGGTGTCGGCCGAGGCGCGCAAGAAGTTCTGGCTCGACCGTTCGCGCACGGCTGCCATCGCGCGTCACACCAACGCGTTCAAGATCAACGAGGACGTCGTCATCCCGCTGGCGCGGATGGGGGAGTACACCGACCACATCGAGCGCATCAACATCGAGCTGTCGATCGACAACAAGCTCGCGCTGCTCGACGGGCTCGAGCGCTACTTCATGCACGACCTCGGCGCGATCCCTCTCGGCAAGACCGACGACGCGGACGTGGACCACCTCAGTCGCGACGAGCTGATGGGCACGCGCGTCGAGCAGGCGCGGATGCTGCTCTCGGACGTGCGCGCACGCTGGTGCTACCTGCGCACGCACATGGACGTCTCGCTCGACGAGGCGCGTCACAGCCTGCATCGCATGGGCCTCGGGCAGATCGTGGGCGAGCAGGTCGCGGCCGCGAAGGGCGATGTTCGATCAAGCCTGTTCGATCTGCTGCAGGTCCGCGAGATCCGCGTGTCGTGGAAGCGCGAGGTGCGTGGCCCGCTGCGCCAGCTCTTCAACGGCGCCGAGTTCGCGCCGGTGCTGGCGGGGGCCGAGGCGATCCACAAGAAGATCCTGCGCGGCCGCGTGTTCGTCGCGCTGCACATGCATGCCGGCGATGGCAACGTGCACACCAACATCCCGGTCAACTCCGACGACTACGCGATGCTGTCGACGGCCAATCGCATGGTCGCCCGCATCATGCAGATCGCGCGCGACCTCGACGGCGTGATCTCGGGCGAGCACGGCATCGGCATCACGAAGCTCGAGTTCCTCACCGAGGCCGAGACGGCGGACTTCCGTGCCTATAAGCACAAGGTGGATCCGCACGGCCACTTCAATCACGGCAAGCTGCAGTCGCTGTCCTCGATCCACGCGGACCTGCGCAACGCGTACACGCCGAGCTTCGGCTTGATGGGCGCGGAGTCGCTGATCATGCAGCAGTCGGACATCGGCGCCATCGCCGATTCCATCAAGGACTGCCTGCGCTGCGGCAAGTGCAAGCCGGTGTGCGCGACCCACGTGCCGCGCGCCAACCTGCTCTACTCACCACGCAACAAGATCCTCGCAACGTCGTTGCTGATCGAGGCCTTCCTGTACGAGGAGCAGACCCGTCGCGGCGTGTCGATCAAGCACTGGGAAGAATTCACCGACGTGGCTGACCACTGCACGGTGTGCCACAAGTGCCTGTCGCCATGCCCGGTCGACATCGACTTCGGCGACGTGTCGATGAACATGCGTAATCTGTTGCGCAAGATGGGCCAGAAGAAGTTCAACCTCGGCACGACCGCGTCGATGTTCTTCCTCAACGCGACCGACCCGACGACCATCAACGTCAGCCGCAAACTGATGATGGACTGGGGCTACAAGGCGCAGCGCCTGGCGGTGGACCTGTTCCGTCCGGCGTCGAAGAAGCAGACCGCGCATCCGCCGTCGACGCATGGCAAGACGCCGGTGCGCGAGCAGGTGATCCACTTCATCAACAAGAAGATGCCGGGCAACCTGCCGAAGAAGACGGCGCGCGCGCTGCTCGACATCGAGGACTCGAAGTTCGTGCCGATCATTCGCGACCCGGTGAAGGCCCACGCGGACAGCGAGGCGGTGTTCTATTTCCCGGGCTGCGGCTCGGAGCGGCTGTTCTCGCAGGTCGGCCTCGCGACGCAGGCGATGCTATGGCACGTCGGCGTGCAGACTGTGCTGCCGCCCGGCTACCTGTGCTGCGGTTATCCGCAGCGCGGGGCCGGCGAGTTCGACAAGGCCGAGAAAATCATCACCGACAACCGCGTGCTGTTCCATCGCGTCGCCAACACGCTCAACTACCTCGACATCAAGACCGTCGTGGTGAGCTGCGGCACGTGCTACGACCAGCTCGCCGGCTACGAATTCGACAAGATCTTCCCGGGCTGCCGGATCATCGACATCCATGAATTCCTGATGGAGAAGGGCGTCAAGCTCGAAGGCGTGACGGGGACGCAATACCTGTATCACGACCCCTGCCACACGCCGATGAAGCAATACGACCCGCTGAAAGTCGTCAACACGTTGATGGCCAGCGATCTCAACGGCAAGGTCGAGAAGAACGACCGGTGCTGCGGCGAGTCGGGCACGCTGGCGATCACGCGGCCCGACATCTCGACGCAGGTGCGCTTCCGCAAGGAAGAGGAGATGCAGAAGGGCGTGGCGAAGCTTCGGGCCAGCGCGCCGGCGACGACGCCCGTGAAGATCCTCACGTCGTGCCCGTCGTGCCTGCAGGGCCTGTCGCGCTACAACGACGACGTGGGGGTCGATGCCGACTACATCGTCGTCGAGGTTGCCAAGCACATCCTCGGCGAGGATTGGCTGCCCGACTACGTGCGACGCGCGAACGCCGGCGGCATCGAGCGGGTTCTCGTTTGACCGCTCGACCGGCGCCGCCCGGAACCTGCCGGACGGCCGACCCGGGCAGCGGGTCGAAGGCACAATAGGCCTTTCGTCTCACCCGAACCTTCGACGACATGCTCCGATTTTCGCGCAGCGACGCTCCACCGGCGGAGAAGAAGGCCCGCATCGTCGACAGCGCTGCCGCGAAGGCCTGGTTGTCGGGCATGGCACAGCCGCTCGGGGTGCAGAGCCTGTCCGAGATCGCGCAGGTCCTGCATGCGCTGGGGGCCCAGGGCGTGGAGGCGGGTTCGCCGCAATTGCCGCCGCAGCGCAAGTTCGCGATCGCGGAACGGATCCGCGGCGTGCTGGTGCACATCCTCAACGAGCGGGGCGGCGACAACCGCTTCGCGATGCTGCCCCTTGACGAGGATTTCGTACGGCACTTCTGGACCGTGGTCGACGCGACCATCGCGCTGCGCGATGCGTATTCCTGGCTGGTCTCGCAACTTTCCGATTCGCCTGTGCAGGCCGAAGCGACGCTGACCGGCGTCACCGGCGACGGCACGGCCGGCCCGGCGGGCCACGTTACGTTCATCTCGGGCATCACGGCATTGCATCGCGCCCTCGAGATCAATGCGCAGGTGATCGTCTGCATCCAGCGGGCGCGCTGGCCGATCCCGGCGGCCGTCTGGGAAAAGCATTGCGTGCTCGGCCAACTGGTCCGCGACCTCGACTGCCAGGACGTCGAGGTGGCGGACGTGCTGCGGTCGAGTTCGACGCGCACCTGTCGCGCCGCGTTCGTCATGCCCGTCCTGATCGCGCTGGCCGATCCGTCGGCGCGCGGCGCGAGCGAATTCGAGGTCACGCGGATGGCCGCGCAGCGCTGGTCGGCCAAGGTCGGCTTTCGCCTGGAACGTCGCACGGACGGCGCGAGCGCGCCGGCGCGACCGGTCGCCAATCCAGGCCCGACGCTGACGCTCGGCAACTACGTGCTGCGCTTCGATACCCAGAGCGCGGTGCAGTCGATCGACAAGCGTCTCGAGGCGCTCGCCGAAGGCAAGACGCCGCACGAGGTCGGTATCGGCAACACGCTGCGGCCCCAGGCCGCGCGAGAACTGCTGCAGGTTCTCAGGCAGCGCTGGGGCGCGGTGGCACCCGTCGACATCGATTCGCCCGATCGGCCGTGGCGCCTGGCGGCCGCGGGCGTGCAGGTCCTGGCGGTGGTCGGACTGCCGACGCGGCATGCGCTACGCGTGGACGGCGATCAGCAGGCGCCCGGTGCGATCCTCGCCGGCCAGAGCCCGTATGCCTATCAGCGCGGCAAGCATGGCGGCATCACCCGACCCCGCGAAGAGATCGAGAACGAACGCATCGAGCGTCTCCTGACCCACGCCGAGACGTGGACGCTCGCCGCGGAATCGCCGGATGCCGTCCGCTGCGTGCGTCGCTATGCGCGGCCGCGTCTCGGCCTCCAGCGCCTGATCGGGTTGAAGCTCGACTCGGCGGCTCGCGACGCGCCTTTCCTCGTCGGCTGGGTCGAGGCGCTGCAGGGCACGATGGCCGAAGCCGACGACCCGCTGGCGCGGCGCAGCGTGGCGCATACCGTCCGCGTCCGCCTCGCGCCCGGACTGCCACAGATCATCCATGCGTCGATCGACGATGTCGAAGTCGATGGCGCCTTCCTGCTGGTGCCCGGCGCGGCTGCCGCCGGTTCCGGAACCGGCCGCCCGACGATCTTCGCGCCGATGTTCGGCGCCTCCGGCGACCCGGCCGAAGCTCTTGTAGCCCGGGACGCCGATGGCTGGGAAGCGGTCCGTGCGTCGCCCCGCGACTACGGCCTGATCCTTCCCCATGCCACCTTCCGGCCGTTCCGCCTCGTCAAGGCGGGACGTCGCGGCATGGTCGCGATGCTGCGTCTCGAGGAACTGGTGATGCGCGGTTCGGACTTCGACCTGGTCCGCTTTACTACGCTCTGAGTCAGGCCGTGGTGACGGCCTCGCCGACGACGTCGTCGTGCAGTCGCGAGACGGCCGCGTTCTTTTCGCCCGACTTGCCGGGGTGCTGTTCGACGATCCGGCGTGCCGGCAACGAGGCCGTAAATGTGCTGCCCTTGCCGACCTCGCTGGCGATCGCGAGCGTTCCCTGGTGCCGCGTCAGCACGTGCTTGACGATCGCGAGCCCGAGTCCGGTGCCGCCCGACTGGCGCGAGCGACCGCGATCGACGCGATAGAAGCGCTCCGTCAACCGGGGAATGTGCTGCGCCGGAATGCCCATGCCGGTATCCGCCACGGACAGCGTGGCGCTGCCGTCGTCGAGCCGCTGCCAGTGCACGTCGATGCGCCCGCCTTCCGGCGTGTAGCGGATCGCGTTGGTCACCAGGTTGGTGAAGGCGCTGATCAGTTCGACGTCGGAGCCGAGCACTGCAAGGCCCGGCTCGATCTCGAAATCGAGGATGTGTTGGCCGTTCGAGAGCTGGCGCGCGGTGGCTTCGATGCGTGTGAAGACGGCCTCGGTATCGACCGTATCTTCGCGCGGCGCGCTGGTCGCCTCGAGCGCGGACAGTGTCAGGAGGTCGTCGACCAGGTGTTTCATTCGTTCGGCCTGCTCGCGCATCAACGCCATATATTGCTCGCGCTGCGCGGGAGTGACCGCTGACTCGCTGATGGTTTCGAGGAAGCCGGCGAGCACGGTCAGCGGTGTCTTCAGTTCGTGCGACACATTGGCGACGAAATCGCGCCGCGTGGTCTCCAGCTTCTCGAAGCGCGTGATGTCGCGCGACAGCAGCAGCTTTTGCGCGTCGCCGTATGCCACCAGCTGCAGCGACAGCACGCGCTCGGCGCGCTGTCCCGGATGGCGCACCCGCAGTTGCACCGGCTTGTCCCATTCGCCGCGCGACAGGTAGCTCAGGAAGTCGGGTGCGCGGACCAGGTTGGCGAGGTTCTGGCCGATGTCCTTGTCGAGGCTCAGGTTCAGGTGCTGCTCGGCCTGGGGGTTGCACCACACGATCTGCATCTGGCGATTGAGTGTCACCACGCCATCGGGCAGGGCTTGCGCGGCACCGCGGAAGCTGGTCAGCGCCTCGCTCAGCTCCGCGAGTTCGCGCTGGCGGGCACGGCCGCGGTGGTAGAGCTGCGCATACAACTCTTCCCACGGCCCCGATGAACGGGGCAGCGTCGCGCCCAGTTCCTGGCGCGACCAGCGAGACAGGTTGCGCAGATGGATGGCATCGCGCAGGTAGCGCAGCGTGAGTGCGGCGGCCGCGAAACCGAGGGCGGTCGTCCAGTCGGACAGGCCGCGGACGATCAGCGTCCCGATCGCCACCAGGCCGATGAAGGAAAACGTCCTGACCCAGACGGGATTCATGAGCGCGGCAGGGGCGCGCCACGAGGGTGGCGCGAAAGTCTCGGGGTGGCACGGACGACGCGGCTCGCGACCCGCGAGAAGCAGAGTCGCCGGTCGGAGCGCGCAATCTTACCGCGCGTCGATCCGGCGAAAGTCACCTCGCTTCAGACGACGACGAGACGCTGTTCCGCCACCGAGAAGCGGTATCCGCTGCCGCGCACGGTCTCGACGAGGTTCTCGTGGCCGGTCGGCGACAACGCGTGCCGCAGGCGGCGAATGTGCACATCCACCGTCCGTTCTTCGAGGAACACGTGATCGCCCCACACCTGGTCGAGCAGTTGCGCCCGCGAATAGACGCGCTCGGGATGCGTCATAAAGAAGTGCAGCAGGCGGAATTCGGTCGGACCGATCTCCAGCGTGCGGCGCACGCCGCCCGGCGCGACGCCGCTCAGCCGATGCGTGGCCGGATCGAGTGCGAGGCCACCGATATCGACCAGGTCGTCGGTCAGCTGCGGCGCGCGGCGGCGGAGCACCGCCTTGATCCGCGCCATCAGTTCCTTGGGCGAGAACGGCTTGGTGACGTAGTCGTCGGCGCCGGCCTCGAGTCCGTCGACCTTGTCGGTCTCGTTCGAACGCGCGGTCAGCATGATGATCGGCACGTCGCGTGTCCGTTCGTCGCCGCGCAACTGCTTGGCGAACTGCACGCCGGACGCGCCGGGCAGCATCCAGTCGAGCAGGACCAGATCAGGCAATTCGGCGCGCACCAGGGTCGCAGCCTGCTCGGCCGTGGCCGCACGCAGGACCTTGTGGCCGGCGAACGTCAGGTTGACGGCGATCAATTCCTGGATCGCGGGTTCGTCCTCGACGACAAGTATGGTGCTGGGCATCCGATGGCCTCGGGACGGGTGAAGGGGAAAGTGTCGCGGTGCACGGGCGGGGCCGATGACTGCGGGGTGAGTTGCAGCCGCGGACAATAAGACGATTCTATGACGCTACCGTGACACGCGGCGGACGACGCCGGCGCCGTCGGTCGCGTGCGCTAAACTCGCACGATCATGCCGTCCGCTCCCACCGCCAGTACTCCGACCGAGATCATCGTCCACCAGCAGTCGCGCCGCCTCGAGGTGGCCTTCGGGGAGCATGAGCGCTACAGCCTCGATTTCGAGTTCCTTCGTGTCCATTCGCCGTCCGCGGCCGTTCAGGGCCATGGTCCCGGGCAGGAAGTGCTGCAGGTCGGCAAGCGCGACGTCACCGTGAGCGCGATCGAGCCGGTGGGCCATTACGCGATCAAGCCGGTGTTTTCGGACGGTCACGAGAGTGGCATCTTCACGTGGGCTTATCTTCGTGAGCTGGGCCTCAACCACGATGGTCTCTGGACCGCGTACCTGCGAAGGCTCGCGGAGGCCGGCGCGAGTCGCGATGGTCCCGGCTCGTCGGGCGAAGCGCCGATCGCCGTCGTCGAAGTCCGCCGCAAGTAATCCGTATCTCCATGACAGAACCGATCGATCCCCTGCACGGGTCGCCTGCCGACGTGAGTCCGGCCGGACAGACCCATTTCGGCTTCGAGACCGTGCCCGAAGCGGCGAAGGCCGAGCGCGTCGCCGACGTCTTCCATTCGGTCGCGCGGAAGTACGACGTGATGAACGACGTCATGTCCGGTGGCCTGCATCGCATCTGGAAGGCGTTCACAATCGGGCGCGCCTCGATCCGGCCCGGCATGCGCGTCCTCGACATCGCGGGCGGTACCGGCGATCTGGCGAAGGCCATGGCGAAGCGCGCCGGTCCGTCCGGCGAGGTGTGGCTGACGGACATTAACGAGTCGATGCTGTCGGTCGGACGCGATCGCCTGCTCGACGCGGGCATGACGTTGCCGACAGCGCTCGCTGACGCGGAACATCTGCCCTTTCCCAATGGCTATTTCGATCGCGTCACGGTCGCGTTCGGCCTGCGCAACATGACCCACAAGGATCACGCGCTGCTCGAGATGTTTCGTGTGCTCAAGCCCGGCGGCAAGCTGCTGGTGCTCGAGTTCTCGCGGATCTGGAAACCGTTCGCGCCGCTCTACGACGCCTACTCGTTGAAGATCCTGCCGTGGCTCGGCAAGCGCATCGCCGACGATGCCGACAGCTATCGTTATCTGGCCGAGTCGATCCGCATGCATCCTGACCAGCAGACGCTGGCCGAGATGCTGAAGACCGCCGGCTTCTCGCGCGTCCAGGTGTTCAACCTCACGGCCGGCGTCGTCGCGCTGCACGAGGGCGTGCGTTTGTAAGCTCGGCAACTAAACGCTTTGCTATCCTCCTTCGCATGTCGTCCACCTCCTTCGCGCGTCCCCCGTTGCCCTTTCTGCCGGCATTCCTGAATCCGCTCGACGCGTTGCCGGCCGCGATCAATCACCTGCTCGCCGCTGAGCCGTGGGCGCGTGCGCAGCTCGTGCCGCACGCCAACAAGACGCTGCACGTCGTCGTCCAGCCGTTCACGATCCGGCTCGCGGTCGCACCCAACGGCTCGGTGGCGCGTGCGACTTCGACGACCATCGCCGACACCACCGTGACGCTGCCGTACTCGGCGGTGACGCGGGTGCTCGCCGGTGGCGGTGACGCCGTGATGCGGGACCTGCGCATCGAAGGCGACGCGGAGTTCGCGCAGGTGGTCTCGCTGCTGGTAAAGAACCTGCGCTGGGACGTCGAGGAAGACCTGTCGAAGCTCGTCGGCGATGCGGCCTCGCATCGCATGGTTGCCACCGCGCGCCAGGCCTCGGGTTCGTTAAAGCGGACCAACGAACGCATCGTCGCCAATTTTTCCGAATACCTGCTCGAAGAGAATCCGCAGCTGGTCCGGCCGCGTGCCGTGCAGACGCTGGCAGACGGCGTGCGCCAGTTGCGCGACGATCTCGCCCGCATCGAGAAGCGCCTCGATCGACTGACGCCCGGCGCGGCCCCCCGCGCTTGATCGCCGTCGCAGGCGCGCGCTGCGTGCAAGGCAACGCGCGCGCCCCATCGGTCGTCTCCTGATGCAGCTCTTCCGGCTCTTCATCATCGCGCGCATCTTCTGGCGCTTCGGGCTCGACGACATCGTCGCCGGCAGCCTGTCGAGCCCGTGGCTGTCGCGTGCGATCCGCTGGACGCGCTTCGGCCGCGACTTCACCACGCCTCGCGCGGTGCGCCTGCGCGAGTCGCTCGAAGAACTGGGCCCGATCTTCGTCAAGTTCGGGCAGATGCTGTCGACCCGCCGCGACCTGCTGCCCGCCGAGTTCGCCGACGAGCTCGCCCACCTGCAGGACCGCGTGCCGCCGTTCGATCCGGAACTCGCGATCCGGCAGATCAGGCTCTCGCTCGGCAAGAATCCGGACGAGCTGTTCGCGACCTTCGATCGCGAGCCGATCGCTTCGGCGTCGATCGCGCAGGTCCACTTCGCGACGCTGCGGGCCGACGCGAACGGGCTGCAGCGCGAGGTAGCGGTCAAGGTGCTGCGCCCGAACATGCGCAGCGCGATCGACGGCGACATCGCGCTGTTGCGCACGCTCGCGGGCCTCGTCGAAAAGTTGTCGGCCGATGGCCAGCGCCTGCGTCCCAAGGACGTCGTCGGCGAGTTCGACAAGTACCTGCACGACGAGCTCGACCTGATGCGCGAGGCGGCCAACGGCAGCCAGCTGCGCCGCAATTTCGAGGGTTCGAAACTGCTGCACGTGCCCGAGATGTTCTGGGACTACTGCAGCGAGTCGGTGATCGTGATGGAGCGCGTGTCGGGTATCCCGATCGGCCGCATCGACCAGTTGCGGGCGGCCGGCATCGACCTGAAGAAGCTGTCGCGCGACGGCGTCGAGATCTTCTTCACGCAGGTGTTCAAGCACGGCTTCTTCCACGCCGACATGCACCCCGGCAACATCTACGTCGGCGACTCGGGCGTCGACTTCAACAAGTACATCGCGATCGACTTCGGCATCGTCGGCACGCTCACCGACTACGACAAGAACTACCTCGCGCAGAACTTCCTCGCGTTTTTCCATCGCGACTACAAGCGGGTCGCGGTGCTGCACATCGAGTCGGGCTGGGTGCCCAAGGGCACGCGGGTCGACGAGCTCGAGTCCGCGATCCGCGCGACCTGCGAGCCGGTGTTCGACCTGCCGCTCGCGCGCATCTCGCTCGGCCAAGTGCTGCTGCGGCTGTTCCAGACCTCGCGCCGCTTCAACGTCCAGATCCAGCCGCAACTGGTGCTGCTGCAGAAGACCCTGCTCAACATCGAAGGCCTCGGGCGTCAGCTCGATCCCGAACTCGACCTGTGGTCGACCGCGCAGCCCTTCCTCGAAAAGTGGATGCGCGACCAGCTCGGCTGGCGCGGCTTCAAGGATCGCTTCATGCAGGAGGCGACGCAGTTCGCCAACTTCGTGCCGCAGATGCCGCGGCTGCTGCATCGCGTGCTCGCGCACGAAGCTGAGAACCCGCTCGCCGCGGCGGTCGCGGACCTGGTCGCCGCGCAGCGCCGCACGCGTCATGCGATCGCGGTGGGATTCGGCATCGTCAGCATCCTGCTGACCACGCTGATCGCGATCGTGGCCGTGCTGTTGTGGTACGGCCGCTGGCCGTGGTGATCGATCTGCAACAGATCGCCTGAAGTACGCAGCTCACAGGCTCGCGTGGCCGGGTCGGCTCTTATAATTTTGCGCTTTGCAACAAGGGGCCGCGATGGCCCTACTCCACGCGAGCGCGGCGCATGAGCAATCTCTTCTGGTTCGTCATCATCTACTGGGCGATCTCGGTCGGCATCGGGCTCTACGCCGGCCGCTTCGTCAAGGGCTCGGGCGACTACGCGAACGCGGGCCGCTCGCTGCCGATGTACGTGGTGACCGCGACCGTGTTCGCGACCTGGTTCGGGTCCGAGACCGTGCTCGGCATCCCGGCGAGCTTCCTCAAGGACGGCATCGGCGGCGTCGTCACCGACCCGTTCGGCGCGTCGCTGTGCCTGATTCTCGTCGGGCTGTTCTTCGCGCGGAAGCTGTACCGCATGAACCTGCTGACGCTCGGCGACTTCTATCGCAACAAGTACGGCCGCATCGTCGAAGTGCTCACGGCGCTCGCGATCGTCATCTCCTATCTCGGCTGGGTCGGCGCGCAGATCTCGGCGCTCGGATTGGTGTTCAACGTCGTCTCCGGCGGCGAGATCAGCGAGACCTGGGGCAAGATCATCGGCGCGTCGACGGTCATGATCTACACGATCTACGGCGGCATGTGGTCGGTGGCGATCACCGACTTCATCCAGATGATCATCATCGTCGTCGGCATGCTGTACATCGGCGGCGAGGTCAGCGGCCAGGCCGGCGGCGTCGGGGTGGTCGTGCAGCACGCGATCGACGCGGGCAAGTTCGACAACTTCTGGCCGGGCTGGAACATCACTGCGATGCTGGGATTCGTCGCGGCGCTGTTCACGATGATGCTCGGCTCGATCCCGCAGCAGGACGTCTTCCAGCGCGTCGCGTCCGCGAAGAACGAGAAGATCGCCGGCCGCGCATCGGTGCTCGGCGGCGTGATGTACTTCTGCTTCGCGTTCATCCCGATGTTCCTCGCCTACGCCGCGACGCTGATCGATCCGCAGATGGTCGCGCCGCTGCTGGCCAGCGACGACAAGAAGGCCTCGCAGCAAATCCTGCCGCAGCTGATCCTCACGCACGCGCCCTTCTTCGCGCAGGTGATGTTCTTCGGCGCACTGCTGTCGGCCATCAAGAGCTGCGCGTCGGCGACGCTGCTCGCGCCGTCGGTGACGTTCGCCGAGAACATCCTCAAGCCCGCGTTCAAGAACGTCACCGACGCGAACCTGCTGAAGACGATGCGGCTCGTGGTGTTCTGCTTCACGATCCTCGTCACGCTGTATTCAATCGGGTCCAACCTGCCGATCTACGCGATGGTCGAGAACGCCTACAAGGTCACGCTCGTCGTCGCGTTTGTGCCGCTCGCCTTCGGCCTCTACTGGAAGCGCGCGAACACGCAGGGCGCGATGCTGTCGATCGGTCTCGGACTCGTGTCGTGGATCGGCATGGAGACGACGAACCCCGACGCGGCGCTGCCGCCGCAGCTTCTGGGGCTGATCATGAGCTTGCTGGGCATGGTCGTCGGTTCGCTGATGCCGTCGATGGGCCAGGTCCGCGAGAACGAAATCGCCAGCCCAACGGCGTTGTCGGTCGGCGACGGCGATGTATCGACGAAGTAGGGCAGTCCCGGCACGGAATTCGGCATGGTTCTGGTCGCGCGTCGTGAGGAGTCTGCGATGGACGATCATCGCGATTGCTGCGCCTTGCTGGTCCATCGCGCCGGCGACGAAAGGGCAGATCGCGTGTGCCTACGATTACGTCGTCGAGGCGACGGTGATCGCTGCCAGGCGAGCGTGCACGACCGCCGATGGTGTGCGGACCTGTATCGGCGGCGAGGAGGCGCTGCAGATCGATCTTCGAGTCGATCGTCTGATCGCGCGCAAGGTCGACCTTCGTTTCGCCGTGGGCGATGCCGATCGCGGGATGGCCGGCCGGGATGTGAGCGGCTACGTGAACAGCATGCCGTTGTCGACGGCCGATGAGGCTGCATGGTTCGAAATCTTCCTGCGAACGCTGCGCGAGTCATCATCGGCCGCCGCCCAGGCGGGAACTGACGCGTCGGATCGTCTGCGTTCCGGACTCGCCGCCCAGCGTCGCGAACGCATGCGATTCGTCGAGTCCAGGATGCAGGACCGGCCGGTCGGCTATCGTTTCATGTTCGGACTCGATTTTTCGAAATTTCGTCCCGGCTGGTTCGATGGGACGAGTTGGCCGATCGACCAGGCGCCGGAGATCGTCGATCTGTTGAGGAATGGCGGCGGTGCGCGTTGTGCGACGCCGACCGACGTGAACGCTGCTGAAGCAAACGGAGGAACCACACGATGAAGAGTCCCAATCGCTGGGTGATGATCGCCCTGGCCGCTGCATGTGCTGTCGCCGTGACGGTCTCGACGCAGTTCGCGCAGGCCCAGAGCACACCGCCGGTCAAGAAGCATGCGATCCCGCCTGGACCTTTGCCTTACGACACGACCGCTGACGCGCAACGCGATCTCGTCGCCGCGATGACCGAAGCGCGCAGGAGCGGCAAGCGCGTGCTGATCGTGTTTGGTGCGAACTGGTGTCCCGACTGCCGTGTCCTCGACCACGAATTCCATGCGGGCGGCAAGACCACCGAATTGATCGCGAGCCGCTACGAGGTCGTGGAGGTCGACGTGGGCGACTTCGACAAGAACCTCGATTTCGCAAAGCTATACGGCGAGCCGATCAAGAAGGGCATCCCGTCGATCGTCGTGGTCACCCCGACCAACGAGGTGGTCTACCAGACCAAGGCCGGCGAGCTGGCCGATGCGCGGAGCATGGGCGCCGACGGCATCTACGGCTTCTTCAAGGACAAGGCGGACAAGCCGGTGGGGTCTTGAGTCGTCGGTCGTATCGCCGCTTGTGGCAGCGATGATCGGTGCGGTCATGCGCATTGAAGCGATCGACCAACTTCGCATGTCCTTCCCTTGAGACATTCCGGGCAGCGGATCACCGCGATCGACTCGCTGAGGGCGCTGGCCGTCCTGTCGGTCGTCCTCTATCACCTGGATGCGGCGTATCTGCCCGGTGGCTTTGCCGGCGTCGATATCTTCTTCGTGATCTCGGGCTACGTGGTGACGCGGTCGTTCGCGTCGCATCGTCACGAGAAGCTGATTCCCTTCCTCGCGGGCTTCTACGCGCGGCGCATCAAGCGGATCCTGCCGGCGCTGTTGCTGTGCATCCTCGGCACCGTCCTGCTCGACGTGCTGTTCGTGCCGCAGGCGTGGCTCAGTTCACAGAACTTCGAGACCGCTCGCTACGCGCTGGTGGGTCTCAGCAACGTCTTCCTCGCGACGCATCAGGAAAGCTATTTTTCACCGCGCATCGAGTTCAATCCGTATGCGCATACGTGGTCGCTCGGCGTCGAAGAACAGTTCTACGTCGTCCTACCGTTCCTGTTCTTCCTCGTTTCGAGAGCTTCTGCAGCGCCTCTCGTATTCGCCCGATGGCTGATCCCGGCCCTCTGTCTTTGTTCGTTGACGATTTCGGCGTGGCTGACGATCACGGGCTCGCCCTCTGCCTACTACGCGCTGACGAGCCGGTTCTGGGAACTGGGTGCGGGTGCCCTGCTCGCGCAATATCACCATCGAGGCGGTGCGCTGCTGTCGCCGCAACGCTGTTCGCGAGGCGTCGCGATGACCTTGTCCGGTTTGCTGCTGGCGATCGGACTGGTCGTTTCGGGCATGTTCCTGTTCCCGTTCCCGACGGCGTTGCTGGTCGTGGTCGGTAGCGTCGTCCTGATCGATCAGGTCGCTCACGGCGATGCACGCGAGGTCCGCTTCCTGCAGCCGGTCCCGGTCGTCTACATCGGCACGATCTCGTACTCGATCTACCTGTGGCACTGGCCGGTCTTCTCGCTCTTTCGCTGGACCGTCGGTCTTGACAGCATGCCGAAGCGCATCGTGGCGATCGTCGTGGTCGCGACGCTCTCCGTGCTCTCGTATCACTTCGTCGAGAAGCTCTTCCAGAAGCGCGAGCGCCGTCCGTTCAACCGATTCGGGGTCATCGCGGCCGGCCTCGCCGTTGTGGTCGGCAGTTTGCTTGTCGCCAACGCCCTGCACGAATCGCAAACCGCATTGTCGCTGTCCGCCACGCGCGAGGTGCGCGTCTGGTACCCGGAGAATGGATCGTCCCACCCGAAGGCCGCTGGATGCAGGAGCGCGCAGACCAATCGACCTTTCTCAGGGGGGCGCTTGATCACCGTCGACCGCCTGGATTGCGAGTCGCCCGACCTGCGCAAGACGCTGTTCGTCGCCGGGGATTCGCATGCCGGTGCCTACATGTCGATGCTCGGACGTTTTGCGACGGAGCAACCCTATCGCGTCAAGGCCTACACCTACGCGGGGTGTCCGTTCTTCACGTTGCGGTCGCCATCGAGCCGGGTCTCGGCGGCCTGCGAAGCGTTCATCCAGGCGACGTTGAACGATGTTGCCGAAGGGGGGGGGGCTGGCGACATCCTGTTCCTCCCGAGCTTGCGCATGCAAAGGCGCGCTGAACAGTCAGGACCTGCCGTGGACGCGTCATCGGCACCACGGGGTGACGAGATACGGGTCTTGCGCGAAGCGGCCATCGTGGAGGCTCGAGGCAGCCTCGCTGCCATCAACCGCCGCGGCATCGCGATCGTGTTCGAGGCACCCAAGCCAATCTTCGACGCGCCGCCCTTTCGATGCAGTGACTGGTTCAATCGCATGAACCCGATCTGCGCAGCGGGATTCACGCGGGATGCGGCCCTCCTCGAGGTCGAACGCGGACCCGTGGTCGCCGCCATGCGGGGGTTGGGAGACGAACTGCCGAACGTGCGGATCTGGGATCCATTTCCGGTGCTCTGCCCCACGTCGACCTGCAGCGCGTTCGATGGCCGCGTCCCGCTGTTCTTCGATGGCGACCACCTGAGTGCAGCGGGCAATCAGAAGCTCTACCCGGACTTCGTGGCGTTCATCCGCGACACGGCGTCGACATCGGCGGGACCATCGCGCTGAGCGCTCAGTGCGCCATCGATGCCGCGCGTCGATCGACGGACGCCTTGTGGAAAAGGATCAGCGTCGCGGCCAGTCCGCAGATCGCCGCGAACGTGAGCCAGTAGCCGGGAGCCGCCTTGTCGCTGGTCTCGTTGATCAGCCACGTCGAGATCAGCGGCGTGAGCCCTCCGAACAGCGCCGTCGCCAGGCTGTACGCGAGCGAGAAGCCGACCACGCGCACCTGCACCGGCATCACTTCGGTCAGGGCCACGACCATCGCGCCGTTGTAGAGCCCGTAGAGCGCCGACAAGACCAGCTCCACTTCGAGCATGCGCACGAAGCTCGGGGCCGACGCCAGCCACGCCATCATCGGATAGGCCGTCAGGATCGTCAGGATGGTGGTCGCGACCAGGATCGGCTTGCGGCCGATGCGGTCCGATAGCGCACCGCCGATCGGTAGCCAGATGAAGTTCGAGATGCCCACGCAGAAGGTGACGATCAACGCGTCGCGCGACGTGAGATGCAGCACGTTCTTGCCGAAGGTGGGCGTGTAGACGGTGATCAGGTAGAAGGCCGTCGTCGTCATCGCGACCATCATCATTCCGGCGATCACGACCTTCCAGTTGGCGACCATCGACCGCAGCATCTCGGGCGCCTTCGGGTGATAGGTCCGCGCCTTGAACTCGTCGGTCTCCTGCAGCGTGCGGCGCAGGAAGAAGATTACCGGCACGGTCAGGCAGCCGACGAAGAACGGGATGCGCCAGCCCCACGCGTCGATCTGGTCGGAGGTGAGATACGCGCGGACCGCGAAGCCGAGAGCGGCCGCGACCACGATCGAGACCTGCTGGCTCGCCGACTGCCAGCTGACGTAGAAACCCTTCTTGCCCGGGGTCGCGATCTCGGCGAGATAAACCGACACGCCGCCCAGTTCGGCACCTGCCGAGAAGCCTTGCAGCAGCCGTCCGACGAGGACCAAAGCCGGCGCGAGCAGGCCGATCGTCGCGTAGCCCGGCACGGCGGCGATCAGGATGGTGCCGCTCGCCATCAGCGCGAGCGTGACGATCAGTCCCTTCCGTCGACCGACCGTGTCGATGTAGGCGCCCAGCACGATGGCGCCTAGCGGTCGCATGAGGAAGCCGGCGCCGAAAACGGCGAAGGTCAGCATCAGCGACGCGAACTCGCTCTCGGCCGGAAAGAACGTTTTGCCGATGTCGGCTGCGTAAAAACCGAACAGGAAGAAGTCGAACTGCTCGAGAAAGTTGCCGCTCGTGACGCGCAGGACATCGCCCACCTTGGACGACTTGCGAGCGTGGACATCGATGGGTGCTGCGGACATGCGGTCTCCGTATGGATTTTCTCGTCCGCCGCGCGAGGGCGGTGGAGGCGCCGACACCATAGCGCGCTTCCCCACGTCGTCCTGTCGAAAAACTTCTGCAAAGTTGTAGCGCGCCCTCTCGAGCTTGCGTTCCGGGGAGCCGATATTTGATTGAAGCTTCAAGCACTTTCTGCTAACTTCTGTGGTCAGTTCAACCATGAACCAACTGTGTGCATCGCATCCTTTCGCGCACACCCATCATCGGCTTGCGTTCACAAGACGCGGGTCGTTTCTGCCGGATGCCACCCTGCATCCCGCACTCCCGAAAACACGATTTTTGAGGAACCGGATGAACGCGCCCGTCGCCCCGCATCACCTGACCCCCGAGCTGCACGAAGCCCTCGGCCGCGTCACGCTCGACGATAAATACACGCTGGAAAAAGGCCGTGCCTACATGAACGGCACGCAGGCGCTGGTGCGCCTGCTGATGCTGCAGCACGAACGCGACCTGAAGGCGGGACTGAACACGGCGGGCTTCGTGTCCGGCTATCGCGGCTCGCCGCTCGGCAGCGTCGACCAGACGTTGTGGAAGGCCAAGAAGCATCTCGAACAGCACCACATCGCGTTCCAGCCGGGCCTCAACGAGGACATCGCGGCGACATCGGTGTGGGGCTCGCAGCAGGTCAACATGACGCCGCAGGCCAAGTACGACGGCGTGTTCGGCATGTGGTACGGCAAGGGCCCGGGCGTCGATCGCAGCGGCGACGTGTTCAAGCATGCGAACGCGGCAGGTACGTCGAAGCACGGCGGTGTGCTGGTGCTTGCCGGCGACGATCACTCGGCCAAGTCGTCGACTTTCCCGCATCAGTCCGACCACATCCTCAAGGCCTGCGGCATCCCGGTTTTCTTCCCGTCGACGGTCCAGGAGTACCTCGACCTCGGGCTGCACGCCTACGCGATGAGCCGCTACTCGGGCCTGTGGTGCGGCTTCAAGGTCGTCACCGACGTGGTCGAGGCGTCGGCTTCGGTGATCGTCGATCCCGACCGCGTCCAGATCAAGCTGCCCGAAGATTTCATCCTGCCACCCGACGGTCTCAACATCCGCTGGCCCGACTCGCCGCTCGAGCAGGAAGCGCGGCTGATGGACTACAAGTTCTACGCGGCGCTCGCGTACGTCCGCGCCAACAAGCTCAACCACACGGTGTGGGACTCGCCGCACGCGCGCTTCGGCATCATGGCCAGCGGCAAGGCCTATCTCGACACGCGCCAGGCGTTGATGGATCTGGGCCTCGGCGAAGCCGAGTGCGCGCAGTTCGGTATCCGCCTCTTCAAGGTCGGCGTGGTGTGGCCGCTCGACGCGTATCACGTGCGCGAGTTCGCGACCGGGCTGCAGGAGATTCTGGTCGTTGAAGAGAAGCGCCAGATGATCGAGTACCAGCTCAAGGAAGAGCTCTACAACTTCAGCGAGCACGCACGACCCCGCGTCTTCGGCAAGTTCGACGACAAGGAAGGCGGCGAGTGGGCGATCCCGCAGGGCAACTGGTTGCTGCCGGCCAAGTACGAGCTGTCGCCCGCCAAGATCGCGAAGGCCATCGCGAGTCGCCTCGCCAACTTCGAATTGCCGTCGGACGTGCGCGCGCGCATCGACGCACGTCTCGCGATCATCCACGCGAAGGAGTCCGCGCTCGCGCTGCCGCGCGTGATCACCGAGCGCAAGCCGTTCTTCTGCTCCGGCTGCCCGCACAACACGTCGACCCGCGTGCCCGAAGGCTCGCGCGCCGTGGCCGGCATCGGCTGTCACTACATGACCGTGTGGATGCCCGACCGCCGCACCGAGACCTTCACGCAGATGGGTGGCGAAGGAACGCCGTGGATCGGCCAGGCGCCGTTCACGAACGAGAAGCACATCTTCGCGAACCTCGGCGACGGCACCTACTTCCACAGCGGCATCCTCGCAATCCGCGCATCTATCGCGGCCAAGGTCAACATTACCTACAAGATCCTGTTCAACGACGCAGTCGCGATGACCGGCGGGCAGGCGACCGACGGCTCGCTGACTGTGCCGCAGATCTCGCGGCAGATGGCGGCCGAAGGCGCGAAGAAGATCATCGTCGTCACCGACGAGCCGGAGAAGTACGACGGTCACTGGGATCCGAGCCAGCGCGTGATCCAGAACGAGGAAGGCTCGATGGCGATCGCCACGGGCAAGAAGTCGAAGACGCTCGGCCCGGTGCACGACAACCATCTCGCGCACGGCGTGACGGTCCATCACCGCGACGAACTGGACAAGCTCCAGCGCGAACTGCGCGAGATCGAGGGCACGACGATCCTGATCTACGACCAGACCTGCGCGTCCGAGAAGCGTCGGCGTCGGAAGAAGATCGTCGACGGCAAGCCGCTGTTCCCGGACCCGGCCAAGCGCGTGTTCATCAACGACCTGGTCTGCGAAGGTTGCGGCGACTGTTCGGTCAAGTCCAACTGCCTGTCGGTCGAACCGCTCGAGACCGAGTTCGGTCGCAAGCGTGTCATCAACCAGTCGTCGTGCAACAAGGACTTCAGTTGTGTAAAGGGCTTCTGCCCGAGCTTCGTCACGGTCGAAGGCGGCCGCGTCAAGAAGGGCAAGGGCGGCAGCTCGGCCGGTGCCGAGGTCGATCGCCTGTTCGATCTGCCGCAGCCGGTCGTGCCCGAAGTCACGGTGCCCTACGGCATCCTCGTGATGGGCGTGGGCGGTACGGGCGTCGTCACCATCGGCCAGCTGCTCGGCATGGCGGGACACCTCGAGAACAAAGGCGTGTCGGTGCTCGACATGGCCGGTCTCGCGCAGAAGGGCGGCGAGGTCGCGTCGCACGTGCAGATCGCGGCCACGCCGGAGCGCCTGCAGGCCACGCGCATCGCGACCGGCGAGGCCGACCTGGTGCTCGGCTGCGAACTGATCGTGACCGGCAACACGGAAGCGATCTCCAAGATGCAGGCTGGCAAGACGCGTGCGGTCGTCAACACGGCCGACGTGCCGACCGCCGAGTTCGTGCGCAATCCGGACTGGAAGTTTCCGGGCTCCGACCTAGCGCAGGAGATCCGCCACGCGCTCGGCGCGGACCGTCCGGGCAACGAGAGCCACTGCGACCTGATCGATGCCAACAAGCTCACGGTCGCGTTGATGGGCGACGCGTTGTACACCAACCCCTTCATGCTCGGCTATGCCTGGCAGAAGGGCTGGGTCCCGCTGACCGAGCACTCGATCGTTCGCGCGATCGAGCTCAACGCGGTCTCGGTCGACGCTAACAAGAAGGCCTTCACGTGGGGTCGTCGCGCGGCGCACGACCGGGTCGCGGTTGAGCGGGTCGCGTTCCCGGCCGAGGTGGTCGAGCTCAAGCGCGACGGCTCGAAGAAGTTGTCGGGCAGCCTCGACGAGACGATCTCGCGCCGGGCCGAGTTCCTGGTCGGTTACCAGAACGCCGCGTACGCGGGCCGCTACATGGCGCTGGTGGACAAGGTGCGGGGCGTGGAGACGCGACTGACGGCCAAGTCAGCGTTGCCTCTCACACAGGCGGTCGCCCGCTATTACTTCAAGCTGCTCGCGTACAAGGACGAGTACGAGGTCGCGCGTCTTTACACCGACCCCGCGTTCATGGACAAGATCAACGCGCAGTTCGAGGCCGACGAGAAGAACGGACCCGTCACCATCAAGTTCAACCTCGCGCCTCCGCTGTTCTCGAAGCGCGACGACCAGGGCCATCTGATCAAGAAGGAGTTCGGGCCGTGGATGATGAAGGCGTTCGGGATGCTTGCGAAGATGAAGGGCCTGCGCGGCACGGCGCTCGATGTCTTCGGTCGTAGCGAGGAACGCAAGGCCGAGCGCGCGCTGATCACCGAGTACGAATCGACCATCGCGATGATGCTCGCCAAGCTCGATGCGGCCAACCTCGACGCGGCGATCGCCGTTGCCGGCATCCCGGAAGAGATTCGCGGCTACGGCCACGTCAAGGAGGCCAACATGAAGAAGGCGGCCGCCCTGCGCGAGAACCTGGTGTCGACCTTCAAGGCACCGGTCAAGGAGATCAGCCGCGCCCGCGCGGCCTGATCCGGAACGGCGCCGCGCTCACTCGGACACGGCGCCGATCTTCTCCAGCATCATTTCGACGGTACTGCCGTTCGGCTCTGTGTACAGCACGCGGGCCGGATAGCCGCCGTCGGCTTGCGCGATCCACACGTCGATGATCCGGTCGTTGGAGCCGGGCCGGGGCGTGCGTCGCAGATGCGTCGTCGACAGCGGACCCGAGCCGGTCTCGATCGCCTCGACACCCTGATTCTCGAAGGCCCAGTTCTCCACGTCGCCGCGGACACCGGCCACCGGCATGTCGATGTGACTGCCTTGCTGTCCGTTGGCGAGCAGCAGCGCCCCGATCTGGAACAGTAGCGACAGGCGGTCCTGCACGCCGGGCACCAGCGGCGTGGTCGCTTGCGTGGTCGAGAACGTCACCGATTGCCGCGCGTCGCGATTGAAGTTGGTCGCGACCGTGGGGCGCTTGCGCGGCGATTCCGTATAGCGGTCCGGCGCGATCCCCGACGGCGTCACGGCACCTTCGCTGTGCGCGGCGAGGATGTCGACCTTGAGGAACAGGATCGGTACCGTGGCCAGCAACGTGCTGCGGTAGTGGCCGTCGGCGAGGCTCCAGTCGATCGTGCCTACACCCTCATACTGGATCGGACTGGCGTTCTTGCGGTCCACGTAGACGACCTTGTACGAAAGGCGCGCGGACCGTGGTGCGACGGCGGCGACCGGGGCTGGCGCCGGCGGTGGTGCCGGTTCGGCGGCGGCCGCGGGCGGTGGCGCGGCTTGAGGCATGGCGAACGCGGGCGGCGCGGGCAGGCTGGCCCGGACCGCGGGCACCGCTTCCAGCGACTCGGGCACGAAGGCGGGCATCGTCCTGCGCGGCGCGGCGCGGGGTGCCGCCACGGGTTGCTCGCTCGGCGCTGCCGGAGGCGGTACGTCCGGTGTGATCGGCGGCATCAGCGTCGCACGAAGCGGCTCGTTGTTCGGCGTGTCGTCGGTCGATTGCAGCGACCAGTGCGGCAGCAGGTCGAATGCGGCCAGGTGCAGCAGCAGCGAGGCGACGACGATCGCGAACCAGCGGCCGTAGCGCCGCGGACCGCTGTGAAGACCGCTGTGAAGCGTGGCGGGAGTGGACGCTGGGGCCGGAGACATGGTCGAACGGGAAGAGGGTCGAGCCACCAGAAGTCGCCTGTCATACTCGAACCGATGCCGCGAGCGATGCACCGGTATCGCAGACGAACCGGATCCACCGGTCCGGACTGCTGCCACATCATAGCGTCGCGACGACAGGAGACGACATGAGCAACCCCGTCAAGCCCGGTTGGCCGGACCCCTCGGCGCTGCCCTTCATGCTGTTCGGGTCGCCGGCCGCGGCGCCCGCCGCGCAGCCGCTGGCGCAGGGATTCGCGGGCGGCATGGACCTGCTCAAGACCTTCTGGGGCAAGCTGCCCGGCGGCACCGCACTGCCCGGCTTTCTCGTGCCGACCGTCGATGTCGAGGAACTCGACAAGCGCATCGGCGACCTGCATGCCGCCGAGTCGTGGATCGAGGTCAACCTCAACATGCTGCGCGCGACGATCCAGGGACTGGAGGTGCAGCGGAACACCATCTCGGCCATCCAGTCGTTCGCGTCGATGGCCGAAAATCCGCTCGGGCCCAAGTCGCCGAACGCTGCGAAGACCGGGGGATTGCCGGCCGGATGGCCGACGGCTTCGTCGCCTCCGGCTACCGAGCTGAAACCCGACCCGGTTCCGCCCGTGCTCGAAGCCGCCGTCGCGGAAGACGCGAGCAATCCCCTGGGTGTCGCCGCCAACAACTGGCTGGGCTTCATGCAGGACCAGTTCTCGAAGGTCGCGCAGGCCGCGATGGCCACGACCGCACCGGACGCGACGGCTGCGAGCAAACCTGCGATCAGGAAGGCCGCGTCCAAGTCTCCGGCGAAGCAGGTCAAGAGGCGTAGAACGGCGACTCGCAAGGCCGCAGCCCCGCGCTGATCGCTCGTCTCGTCCGCGCATCCTGCAGTTCATCGCGGCGATCGCGCCCTGCATCGCTTCGCGGTCGGCCGGTCGGCGTGTGCCCCTAAGCTTCGGCTTCCGTTCGGCAACCTGCCGGATCGGCGAGGCAATCTGGCCTCGCGCATCGACCTGACCCTTCCATGAACTCACCCCCCGGCCGT
>JANXTA010000008.1 GCA_025356395.1 Betaproteobacteria bacterium | reverse complement strand
TCATCGTCGCCGGCGCCAAGACGGGAGGACACTGACATGTTCGGTAACTTCGACTTCGATGTCATCTCCCGCTCGTGGGTTTACCTATTCCAGACCGGCATGGTCTTCACCCTGAAACTGACGGCGCTGGCCATGGTGGGCGGCATCGTGCTGGGCACACTGCTGGCGATGATGCGCCTGTCCAGCAACCGCCTCATCTCGGGCGTGGCATCGAGCTACGTCAACCTGATACGCTCGATCCCGCTGGTGCTGGTGATCTTCTGGTTCTACTTCCTGGTGCCGTACATCGCCGCCTGGGTCATCGGCGCGAACGAACCCGTGAAAGTGGGCGCATTTTCTTCCGCGCTGATCACCTTCATCTTGTTCGAGGCGGCATACTATTGCGAGATCATGCGCAGTGGCATACAGTCGATTCCCCGCGGCCAGGTATGGGCCGGCCAGGCGCTGGGCATGAACTACGCGCAGACCATGGGCAGCATCGTGCTGCCGCAGGCCTTCCGCAACATGATCCCCGTGCTGCTGACGCAGACCATCGTGCTGTTCCAGGACGTCTCGCTGGTCTATGCGATCGGCGCGACGGACTTCTTCGGAGCCGCCGACAAGGTCAGCAACCGCGACTTCCGGCCGACCGAGATGTACCTCACGGTCGCCGTCGTCTATCTCGTGATCTGCTTCACGCTGTCGAGGCTGGTCAAGATGCTGCAGAAGAAGGTCGCGATCATCCGTTGATCGTCACCGCACGCCCACACGTCATCACACCGCAGGACAAGTTCTTATGCCAATGATCGAAATCAAGGACGTGAGCAAGTGGTACGGCACGTTCCAGGTGTTGACCGACTGCACCACGAACGTCGCGAAGGGCGAGGTCATCGTCGTGTGCGGGCCGTCGGGTTCGGGCAAGTCGACGCTGATCAAGACCGTCAACGCGCTGGAGCCTTTCCAAAAAGGCGACATCGTGGTGGACGGCACGTCGCTGTCGGCCAAGGGCACCAACCTGCCGAAGCTGCGTGCGCGGGTCGGCATGGTGTTCCAGAACTTCGAGCTGTTCCCGCACCTGACGATCGAGCAGAACCTGACGATCGCGCAGGTCAAGGTGATGGGCCGTTCGCAGGCCGAGGCCAGCGCCAAGGGCCTCAAGTACCTCGATCGCGTCGGCCTGATCGCGCAGAAAGCCAAGTTCCCCGGCCAACTCTCCGGTGGTCAGCAGCAACGCGTGGCGATCGCCCGCGCACTGGCTATGGACCCGATCGCGATGCTGTTCGACGAGCCGACCTCGGCGCTCGACCCCGAGATGGTCAACGAGGTGCTCGACGTGATGGTGTCGCTGGCCGCCGAGGGCATGACGATGATGGTGGTCACGCACGAGATGGGCTTCGCCCGCAAGGTGGCGAACCGCATCGTGTTCATGGACAAGGGCATCATCGTCGAGGACTGCACGAAGGACGAATTCTTCAACACGCAGCGCTCCGAGCGGGCACAGACCTTCCTGTCGAAGATCCTGACGCATTGAAGACAAGAGGCCGCTAGATTCGCTTGCCGCCGATTTTCTCGCAGTGATAGACGGTCAGGACCTTGGCAGCCTTGCCGTCGGGGCCCAGCGACGCCTTTTCGAGGCGTCCCGTGAATCGATCGATGCTGAAACGCACCGCGCCGACGTCCCAGACAAACATGTTCTCGTACATGGCAACGGTCAGGTCACGATCGCCAAGCACGTCGTGAATCGTCGCGCCGCCTGAAGCGATCGATACCTCGAGCTGCAGATCCTTCGCGTCGGTCTGATCGGTCTTGCACAAGAGATTGTAGAAATCCGTCTCTGCGCTTGCGGCAAACGATACGAGGCAGCACAGGATGCCCACCAGCATCTTGAAGAAGTTCGGCATCTAAGGCTTCTGTCGTGTGGAGTCAGCGGCCGCGGCGAACACGCTCGCAGAAGGGACCGTCAACCAATCGGCGAGACGCCGATCAACCAGCGGTGCAGATAGAAGATGAACGCGACGTACAGGAGCGTGCCGCCAAGCACGGCGACGACGTCGTTGATGGGGCGCACGGGCTTGACCGGCTCGTGCGACAGCGCGGCAGGCCGACGCTTGAGCGAGATGCGATCGATCACGGCCCATGCGAGGAAGCCGGCGAACAGGACCGTGTCGCCCAGCGTGCCGTTGGCCAGCAGATGCGCGAAAGCCCAGATCTTCACGGCCAGCAGCATCGGATGCTTCGTCGCGCGACTGATGCGACCCGGCAGCGACGACGCGAACAGCAGCGGGAAGACCGGCAGCATCAGCAGGAGCGTCAGGTGCCGCAGCGCCGTCGGCGGGCTGTAGAGCAGCACCGGATCGTGGCGGCTCAGGCCGTAGCCCCAGACCAGCATCACGAAGCCGACCAGCGAAACGATCGAGTAGACGCCCTTCCAGGTCTTCTCGCCGCGCCGCGCGACTTGCTGCATGCGCCAGCGCGGCGCGACGATCGACACCGAGTGGATGCCGAGGAAGAGGACCAGACCCACGATGAGAAGCGACATGGCGGCGAGCGATCGATCGAATGGAAGGGAGGAGGCGAAGCGATTCTAGACGCCCCGTCCGGGGCCGCGTTACTTGACGCTCTTGCCGAGAGCCGTATTGCCGGCCTCGCTGCACAAACTACTGTACTCGGGCGCGTTGAGTCCGCAATCCACCTCGAGCGACTTGGCACCGGCCTCGTCGCCGACCTTGCACAACAGCCGGATCCGCGTGACCTTCCACGATGCCACGTCCCCGAAGATCTTCTGCGCGGCCTCAACTTCGACCAGCGCCTGCCTGATGTTGTTCTGCCGCTCGAGCAGCCCGACGTAGTTCTCGAAGGCCGCGTTGACCGGCTCGGGCGCGTTGACCGCCTCCTGCGCGAAGCGCCGTGCATCGACCGGCGCGTTGTTGACGTCGGCAGCCATGGAAGCGATCCAGTTCGGGTAGCTCTCGTAGGCGGTCGGTCCGGCGATGCCCTGCTTCGCAAGCACGTAAGCGGCCTTGACGTCGCCCTTGCGGATCGTCTGCTCGGCCGAGAGCGACTTGCCGAAGTTGAAGAGGATCGTCCGGTTCTTCGACTCCTCCTGGACCTTGCGCCAGGCCACCGTGCGCAGCGGAGGCGCCTTGAGGTCGGGGTAGAACTTGCGCAGGTAGTCGCCGGCATCGGTGATGCGGACCTCGGTCGGTGGGTGCGACGAGGACATCGACGACAGGAACTCGGTGCTCGCCAGCTTGGCCGCATCGCTCCAGTTGCCCTTCTGCACCTCGGCCGTGGCCGAGGTCATCTGCGTCTCGCGGGTCTTGTCCAGCGCCTCGCGTGACGGCTCGGACGCGCGCAGCTTGGTGAGGATGGATCCCAGCGCGCCCGGGTCGTAGCCGGCCTTGACCAGCAGGTCGATGCCGAGCAGGTCGGCTTCGCGCTCCTGGCCCCGCGACCACGCGGGCAACAACGCCTTGTCGGTCAGTTGATCGACATCTGGGCGCGGTGCAGCGTGCGCTGGTTCGAATCGGCGTTGCCGGTGAACAGGACGGTCCCCGCCTTGCCGCTCTTCCCGGGCAGCTTGGTGCCGGCGGAGCCCTGCGCCTTGTCGGCCGCGGCACCCACGGTCTTCTGCGCCTCGAGCCCGTAGGTCATCGCGGCCATCGCCTGCTTCTGGAACTTGGAGAGTTGGTCGGCCGTGTGGTGCTTGCGCAGTACGTGCGACAGCTCATGCGCGAGCAGCGCCGCGACCTCGTCCTCGTTGTCGAAGCTCTCGAACCAGCCCAGCGCGATGTAGACGTTGCCATCGGCCGTCGAGTACGCGTCGAAGCTGTCTTCGGCCACGATGCGGATCACGCCCGGGACGCCCGTGACGGCGGAGGCGTCGAGCAGCTTGACGCGCAACGACTGCAGATAGCGCTCGAGCCCTTCGGCATGCACGAAGCCCGGGCTCACGCTGCGGCGCTGCGCGAGGTCGCGGTCCACGCCGATCGCGAGGCTCGACGGCTGATAGGGCCCGGGCAAGAGTTCGACGATCAGCGTCTTCGTGTCGCCGGACGGACCCAGCTTGCCCTTGACGGTGTCGACGGCATCCTTGGTCGCCGCGCAGCCGGCGACGATCAGTGCACAAAGGACCAATGGCGCGACGCGCCTCATGGCTTGCAGGGCGTGGTGTCGAAACCGCGCGTACTGCCGACTTTCGGCGTGTTCTTGTCGACGCAAGTGCGCGCGGTGCGCAGTTCGTTCGTGACGACGTCGACGCCCGCGACGGCGTAAAGCTTGCCGTCCACCTCGACCTTCAGGCTGCCGTCTTCGTTCTTCCCTTTGATCGGCCACGACTTCGACTCCGACACTTCGGCGCGCTGAATCTCACGTTCGGCCGGCTGCTGACGCTTGTCGACCGCCTTCAGCGTGACCTGGTCGGCCCGCAGTCCAACCACGCTCGGCACCGGCGCGTCGGCCAGCGCCGCCGCCGTGACCGAGGACAGGACGACCGCCAGCATCAGGGACTTGCGCGAGGCGAAGATCATGATTGCTCCTTGTGCGTGAGGAAGGGCTTGAGGATCCGAAGAGCGACCCGCTCGGCGAGCGACACGGGGCGGTCGGGTGCGACGTCCTACAACGTGCGGACCTTGTCTGCTGCCGCTCGCAGATGATGGAGCAGCGCGTGGATGGTCTCGAAGCACAGGATCATCGCGATGAATTTCTCGAAGCTCAGGTCGGCGTACACGTACAGCCCCATCGAGATCGCGAAGCACGCCACCGCCAGCGAGCCCATTCGCGGAGCCTTCGCGAAGCGCTCCACGACGAACAGCACGAAGGCACCGAGCAGCAGGTACTCGGGTGCGTTGGTCTCGAGGAAGGTGATCTGGAAGATCACGCCGAAGGCCCCAACGGCCAGCAGCAGGAAGATCCCGCGCCCGATCCAGCCGTAGCGCGTGAGGACCTGGTCCGCAGCGGGCTTCGGCTTCTCCGCTTCGGGAAGAAAGCTCAGCAAGGCGGCTACCAGGACGAGGACCAGGCCATAGATCACTTTTCCAACGCGTCCGGCAGGTTCCTTGGGTCGCCCGTGGAATGAGACGAGGTTGTCGAATGCCAACGCGTGGTAGTAGAACGCCGGCTGCTCGGAGAAGACCGGGGACCGGATGAAGTCGGCCGACATCGCGAGCTTCGATCCGTAGAACACGACGCGGTGATACAGGTGCCGGTCGACCTCGTCGCCAGCAACCGGCCGCAGCAGATCGCCGGCCGTCACGGTGCGCGTGTACGGGCAACCACGCTTGAGCGCTTCGGCACCGTCCCGCCAGAGCAGCCTGAAGCGCTGCTCGACGCCGGGGGGCTTCTTGCAGAGCTCGATCGCGGTCTCGCTCGGCGGGGGAAGCGCAGGCCAGATCACAGCCATGGTCTCGCCGGTCGGCAATGGCCGACCACCGCCGCCGGCCTTCGTCGTCCCGTCCGGGAGGCAAGGCTGGGTGGACAGCCAGAGCGCATAGGCTGCCGAAAGGCCGTTGCCGTAGGCGGCCTGGATGCATCCACAGGGAGTGCCGGTCGACACGGTTGCCGCGAGCGCCGAGCCGTTGCCCGCGGCGCGTTGCCGCTCTTTGGATACGTCATGACACCCACCGCGATGTGCTCGCGGTCGATGAACGCTCCGACCGGTGTGGCGCACCCGCCGAAGGTCTCGGCCGTGATGCCGGCCAGACCGAGCTGCGACGTATCGACGACGAATACTTTTGTCAGGCGGTCGGGCTTTCTGTCCTCGTGGATCACCGTACGGTGCGCCCTGCAGACTTGCAGTTTCAGCGCCGCGAATTGCTCGTCGTGGGCGCGGGTCTGCTGGATGAATGCGAAATCGATGAAGATCGCTTCCGGTTTCGCATTGGCGATCGACCGCAGCACGTCGGCGTGCAATCGATAGGGGATCGGAAACGGGACCTCGTCCGCCTTGACGAAGTCGGTCAGATCATCCTCGGTGAACAGCACCACCGCTTTGTCCTGGCCGGTGCGGGGATATCCCAAGCTGGTGGCGGCCGTGATCAACGACTGCGCGAGCGAGATGGTGTCGAAGAGGGAAGGACGTGAAATTGAACGGCGACCATCGCGGGGGGCGGGCGCGGTCGATTGACGATCGTGCGGTTCGGTCGCAACGTTCGATCTGTCGGTCGCCGAAGCGTGCGTGAATTGCACAGGCCGGTCAACGGATTCCGTCCCGATCGGGACGACGTCATGGTTGGAGCGAGCGGTCGTCTACCATGGTGGCCCGCTTCCCCTGTCGACGACGCCTTCACCGGACCCGCCATGACCAGACCCGACGGCCGCACCCTCGTCCGCGCCAGCTTCGACGCGGCCCTCGCCGCGGCCGATCCGCTGGGCGCCGTGCCCTTCATCGCGGACCATCTGCCGCCGAAGCCCAAGGGCCGGGTCGTGGTGATCGGCGGCGGCAAGGCGGCGGCCAGCATGGCGCTCGCGGTCGAACGGGCGTGGCCCGATGTCGTGCTGACCGGCGTGGTCGTCACGCGATATGCGCATGGCCTGGAAACCCGTCACATCGAGATCGTCGAAGCGGGCCATCCGGTGCCCGACGAAGCGGGTACGAACGCAGCCGCTCGCATGCTCGAACTGGTCGCGACGCTGACGCCCGACGATCTGCTGCTGGCGCTGATCTCGGGCGGTGGATCGAGCCTGATGTCGTCGCCGGCGCCGGGGCTGTCGATGGATCACCTGAAGCTGCTCAACCGCGCGCTGCTCGCATCGGGCGCGCCGATCACCGCGATGAACATCGTGCGCAAGCATTGCTCGGCGATCGCCGGCGGCCGGCTCGCCGAAGCGGTATCGAAGCGAGGGGCCAAGGCCGTCGCGCTGATCATCTCGGACGTGACCGGCGACGATTCGTCGGCCATCGCCTCGGGTCCGTGCTCGCCCGACCCGAGCACCTTCCAGGACGCGCTCGACGTCGTCGCGCGTTATCGCATCGATCTGCCGTACGCGATCCTCAGCCACCTGCAGCGCGGCGCCGATGGATCGATGGCCGAGACCCCGAAGCCCGGCGACCCGGCCTTCGCGCGCGTCACCAACCACGTGGTCGCCACTGCGCACGCGAGCCTCGATGCCGCGGCCGCGTACTTCCGCGCGCAAGGCATCACGGCAGCGGTGCTGGGCGATACGGTGACCGGTGAAGCGCGCGAGGTCGCGAAGGTCTTTGCCGCCCTCGCACGCGAAGTGCGCGAACACGGCCAGCCGTGGAAGCCGCCGGTCGCGCTGATCTCGGGTGGCGAATGCGAGGTCACGATGCCAGTCCTCCATCCGCGCGACAGGAATGTGCCGAAGGCCCGCGGCGGTCGCTGCACGGAGTTCCTGCTGTCGCTGGCCATCACGCTCGACGGCATGCCCGACACCTACGCGATCGCCTGCGATACCGACGGCATCGACGGGTCGGAAGACAACGCAGGCGCGGTGCTCGCGCCCGACACGCTGGCGCGTGCCGCAGTGCTGGAGGTCGTGGCACAGCAGAAGCTCGACGTCCACGATGCCTGGGGCTACTTCGATGCCATCGACGACCTCGTGGTGACCGGACCGACGCGAACCAACGTCAACGACTACCGCGTGATCCTGATTCTCTAGCCGTCAGCTCACCTCGGAACAGAAGGCGATGAACTGCTTCACGTTGGCCAGGTAGTTGTCCGCGCGCTGACCGCTGCCGTTGTACGCGCGGATCGCCAGCATGACGTCGTTGGTGGCAGCGTACTTGCGCATCAGCAGCGCGAGCAGACGCGTCAGGCATTCGTCGAACCGACCCCACCGCTTCTCGCGGAAGAAGACCTCGTCCGTCTTGATGTTCTGCAGGTCGTACTGGAACACGCCGTAGCCCTTGTAGACCCATTGGGCCGCACCCAGCCCGCGCAACGCCCGGGTCTGGTTCGCCTCGGCGATCAGCAGATTCGTGAGGTCGTCGCCGTAGGCGGTGCGGAACACGGCGGTGTTCTGCGGGAACGCACCGCGCGACGTGCCGTCGGCGTCGCCGCTCGCGTCGAACACGCAACGCGCCAGCGCTTCGTCGGCCGGCAGCATCTTCGTGAACGGACGCAGGTAGATACCCGTCTCCTGACAGGCGATCGCGCAGGCGATGTCGAGCGTGAAGGGCGATCCCGCGAGGACATCGTTGATCTGCGGGCCGTAGTTGCTCTTGATCCATTGGGCGAATTGATGCGACTGGTCACGCGTCATCGGCAAGTCCATGCGGGTCTCCCTGATTGTCGCTATGCGTCCGAATCGGCACAGCAAGCGCGAACAATAAGAGCGAGTCGTCGGCAAAAGCAACGGCACGACCGACGACGGATGGCACCATGGCGATTCTGCCAAACCCTTCCGCTCACCGGACTCGATGGATTCCCTGACCCTCACCCGCCCCGACGACTGGCACCTGCATTTGCGCGATGGCGATGCGCTGCGCGCGGTGCTTCCCCACAGCGCACGGCAGTTCGCCCGCGCGATCGTGATGCCCAACCTGAAGCCGCCCGTGACCACGGTCGCAGCGGCGGCCGCGTATCGCGATCGCATCGTCGCCGCGCTGCCGGCGGGCATGCCGCCGGACCGACATTTCACGCCGCTGATGACGCTCTACCTGACCGACGACACGTCGCCCGACGAGGTCCGCCGCGCGAAGGACAGTGGCTTCGTCCACGCCTTCAAGCTGTATCCCGCGGGCGCCACCACCAACTCGGCGGCGGGCGTCACCAACCTGCGCCACTGCTGGCCGGCGCTCGAAGCGATGCAGGCCATCGGCATGCCGTTGCTGATCCACGGCGAAGTCACCGATCCGGCCGTGGACCTGTTCGATCGCGAGCGCGTGTTCATCGACGAGCAACTGATCCCCTTGCGGGCGGCGTTCACCAACCTGCGGATCGTGTTCGAGCACATCACCACGCGCGAGGCCGCCGACTACGTGACCGACTGCTGCGGCCGCGAGCGCACGCTGGCCGCGACCATCACCGCCCATCACCTGCTCTACAACCGCAACGCGATCTTCCAGGGCGGGTTGCGACCGCACTGGTACTGCCTGCCGGTGTTGAAGCGCGAACCGCATCGTCTGGCGCTGGTCACGGCCGCGACCTCGGGCCGCCCCTGCTTCTTCCTCGGCACCGACAGTGCGCCGCACGCGCGCCATGCGAAGGAGAGCGCGTGTTGTGGCGCGGGCGCCTTCACCGCCTTCCATGCGATGGAGTTGTATGCCGAAGCGTTCGAACGTGCGGGCAGGCTCGATCGCCTCGAAGCGTTCGCGAGCTTCTTCGGCGCGGACTTTTACGGACTGCCGAGGAACACCGAGCGCATCACGATCCGTCGCGAGACGTGGACGATTCCGCAGAGTCTGGCTTTCGGCGATCAAGAACTGGTACCGCTGGACGCCGGGTCGACGTTGCATTGGCGGACGGCGGCTTAGGTACGCGACGCCGGTCCGCTCCTTCCCCCATGGACGGAAGGAGCGGATGCGATGGCACCCATCGCCACGCCACTAGCGCGCGGCGACCACCGCAGCACACGCACTGGCCGCCTGCCGATGCCTTTCGACGCGCTGCAATGCTTCCTGCATGTCGAGCTGGAAGATCATCCGCGTGCGTTCGACGAAGCGACGCAGCGGGACCACGCCTTCGTCCGTCTTGGCCGCCAGGCGGCCGTCGAGCACGGAGGTACGCGTCGGTTCGCAGACCGAAGCCGCGCGGGCCGGGCCATGGACTAGCAACAGCAGAGGGATCGCGACGGCGAGACATTGCATCGACACGCGAACACCACGGCTGAGGGGAATTTCCGGATCGAGTCGGGTCATGATGGATCTCCTTGATCGCGGAACCGTCCGCGGCGTGAACGCGTTTGCGTTGATGCACAAGGTAGACGCTCGACGAGCCGCAGGCTGCGACGTAGTGCACGTTGCCGCTGTGACCAATTACCGATCGTTCGCGTCCCGCGCACGGGTCACTCGGCGAGCAGCATCGTCGGCGTGATGATCCGCGGATCGGTCTTCAGCGCGAGCAGCGCGGGGCGTCCCTCGGCCGTCATGAAGGCCAGCGCGCTTTCGAGCGCGGGCGCGAAGGCCTCGGTGGTCTCGACCTCGACGCCGAACGCACCGTAGCTGCGAGCCAGCGCCGCGAAGTCCGGGTTGACCAGCGTCGTGCCGGAAGGGCGACCGGGGAAGGTCCGTTCCTGATGCATGCGGATCGTGCCGTAGAGGCCGTTGTCCACGACGATGAACAGCACCGCCGCGCCCTCCTGTACCGCGGTCGCCAGCTCCTGCCCGGTCATCATGAAATCGCCGTCGCCGGCGAGCACGACGACCGTGCGCCGCGGGTCGAGCAGCTTGGCGGCGATGCCGGCGGGCACGCCGTAGCCCATCGCACCGGACGTGGGCGCGAGCTGCGTTCGAAAGCCGGCATAGCGATGGAAGCGATGCCCCCACGTCGCGAAATTGCCGGCGCCGTTGGCGAGCATGAAGTCGGCGGGGAGGCGATCTTCGAGATGACGCACGACGCGCCACAGGTTGATCGCCTGCGGCCTTGCGCGGAACACCGCGGGCTCTTCCTGCCACTTCAGGTAGTCGGCCCGCGCTGCCGCGACGGCCGTCAGGCGTTCAGGGTTGACGGCCGCGTCGACTGAAGCCCGCAACGCGGCGATCGCCTGCCCCATGCCGGCGGCGATCGACAGGGTCGCCTGATAGACGCGGCCATGTTCTTCGGGATCGGGATGGATGTGGACCAGCGGCTGCTTCGGCACCGGCGCTTCGAGCAGCGTGTAGCCCGAGGTGGTCATCTCGCCGAGCCGCGGACCGAAGGCGATGACGAGGTCGGACGTGCGGATACGCGCGGCGAGTGCGGGGTTGATGCCGATGCCGACATCGCCGACGTAGTGCGGATGACGGTTGTCGAAGACATCCTGGAAGCGGAACGCGCAGGCCACCGGCAACGCCTGGTCTTCGGCGAAGCGCTGCAGGGCCAGGCAAGAGGCCGCGTCCCACCCCGGGCCACCGGCGATGACGATCGGCCGTTCGCTCGCCGCGAGCAGTGCGCGGAATCGCGCGATGTCGTCGGTCGACGGTGCGCCTTGCGTGACCTGGTAAGGCCGCGCATCGGCGACGACGGCCATCGCGTCGAGCATGTCCTCGGGCAGCGCGAGCACCACCGGCCCGGGTCGACCGCTGGTCGCGGTCGCGAACGCGCGGGCCACGTACTCGGGGACACGGTCGGCGCGATCGATCTGTGCGACCCACTTCGTCATCGGGCCGAACATGCGGCGATAGTCCACCTCCTGGAAGGCCTCGCGCTCGACGAAGTCGTTGCCGACCTGCCCGACGAACAGGATCAGTGGCGTCGAGTCCTGGAAGGCGGTGTGCAGCCCGATGGCCGCGTTGCAGGCGCCGGGGCCGCGGGTCACGAAGGCGATGCCGGGCCGGCCGGTCATCTTGCCGGCGGCCTCGGCCATGAAGGCGCTGCCGGACTCGTGACGGTTGACGATCAGGCGGATGCGGTCGGACACATCGTAGAGCGCGTCGAGGACGGAGAGATAGCTCTCGCCGGGGACGCAGAAGACATGGTCGACCCCGTGGATGAGGAGTTGATCGACGACGAGGCGGGCGCCGGTTCGTTCGTGACTCATGCGTAGCGACTCTCGTTCCCTCCCCTTCGAGGGGCGGGTCAGGGTGGGGATGGGTTCGGTCATGGCTGAAACGATGAAGTGCTCCCTCCCCCGCTGGGGGAGGACTGGGGAGGGGGCGAGCGAAGCGAACGTCGGTGCTTGCGCGGGATCTGCGCTCGCCTGCGGCGAGCCCCATCCCAACCCCGGATCAAGTCCGGGGCAGGCTTTTCCCCAGAGGGCGAAGGAGCCACCCGAGCCAGGTCGCTTAGAATGCAACCCGCGAAGCAAGCCAGACAGTCGCTGCCCCTTCACCGGGGGAGAGGAAAGTCCGGACTCCACAGAGCAGCGTAGCAGCTAACGCCTGCCCGCCGTGAGGCGCGGATCAGAGCAACAGAGACGAGCCGATTCAGTTCGGGTGAAACGGGCAATCTCTACGCGGAGCAACGTCAAATAGGCACGCGATGACCCGGCTCGGGGAGCGTGCGGGTAGACGGCTTGAGCCGTGCCGCGAGGCACGGCCTAGAGGAATGACTGCCTGGGTGCCGGGGCTCGCAAGAGCGTCGGCATCGACACAGAATCCGGCTTATCGGCTCGCTTCGCTTTTTTCACTTCACCGCCCTCCGTCATGGCCCGCAACGTCGAGATCAAGGCCCGCGTCCCGCAACCGAGTCGACTGCTCGATGCCGTGCTCGACCTCGCAGACCGCGGGCCGACCGTGTTCGCGCAGGACGACACCTTCTTCGCCTGCCCCAACGGCCGGCTCAAACTGCGCATGTTCTCATCGACCGAAGGGCAGCTGATCTTTTATCGGCGCGACGATCTGCCCGGACCGAAGCTTTCCGAGTACGTGATGGCGACCACCGCCGAGCCTGACGCGTTGCGCGGGACGCTGACGCTGGCCTACGGCGTCGTCGGTCGCGTGCGCAAGACCCGCACGCTGTGCTTCGTGGGCACGACACGCATCCATCTCGATGACGTCGACGACCTCGGGCACTTCGTCGAGCTCGAGGTCGTGCTGACGCCGGAGCAGACGGTCGATGACGGCCAGGCGATTGCCGAAGACCTGATGCGCCAGTTGTCGATCGAAACGAAGCATCTGGTCCATCGCGCCTATGTGGACCTGCAGGCGGAGCGCCCGGGCGAACGCGGCTAGAATGCGCCGCTCCAACGAAGCGAGAACCCCATGATCGAAGTCACGAAACCCAAGAGCCGCGCGTTGATGGTGCTGATCGCCGTCGCCGTCGTGCTACTCGTCGTGGGCGTCCTCAAGACGCGACAGAACGACGCCGTCGCGCCCGCCGCGACCGCCACTCCCGCTGCCCCCAACCAAGGACTGAAGATGACCGATGTCAAACAAGGAAGCGGCGCCGAAGCCGTCGCCGGCAAGACCGTCGCGGTGCACTACACCGGCTGGCTCTTCGACGCCGCCGCACCCGAGAACAAGGGCACGAAGTTCGACAGCTCGCGCGATCGCGGCGACCCGTTCGACTTCCCGCTCGGCGCGGGTCACGTCATCAAGGGCTGGGACCAGGGCGTCGCCGGCATGAAGGTCGGCGGCCAGCGCACGCTGGTAATCCCACCCGAGATGGGCTACGGCGCGCGCGGTGCCGGCGGCGTGATCCCGCCGAACGCGACCCTGGTGTTCGACGTCGAACTGCTGGACGTCAAGTAGGCCGGTGACCGAGCCGGGCGACGCGACGGGGCCGGAGCAGGCGGTCGCGTCGGGGCCGGCCGCGTCTCCCGCCGCACCCGACGCATCGTCGGGCGCCGAGTCACCGACCCAGGAAAACGGTGCCTGCGAAGACCGCGCAGTGCATCGCGCTGCCCTGCGCGACCTCGCGGCGATGATCGGCGTGGAAGTCTTCTACTGAACGCGACCCGCGGTCCGGTGCAGGTCGTGATCGACGCCGACGTGCTCTACGGCGGCACGACCCGCGCGCTGCTGCTCTACCTCGATCACCACGACGTCATCCGCGTGCGATGGAGCGCGTTGCTGATCGTCGAGACCAGCCGGGCGCTGGTCAAGACCGGTCGCCTGACCCGCGAAGCCGCGAGCCGGACGGTCGAGCTGATGGCGCGAGCGGCACCGGACGCCGACGTCCCCGTGCACGACGTCCAGCGCGCTTTTCGGCGCGCGTGGCCGGGCGTGCGCGATGCGAAGGACCTGCACGTCGCCGCCTGCGCGGTGGTTGTGCACGATCAGGTCGAGGCGGCGGGGGCGCCGGCGCCGGTCTACCTCATCACGAAGAACACGAAGGACTTCGCGCCGCGCAAGCTCGCGGCGATGGGCATTCTTCAACTGCATCCCGATGCTTTCCTGCACGAACTTTGCCAACGCGACGGAGCGCGCGTGGCAGCAGCGTTCGACGCGTTTCGGGCGGATCTGCCCGAGCGACCGGAGGCGGGGCGGGTGCTACAGAAGCTGGCGAGTGATGGTCAGAAGAAAACTGCGGCGGCGATGGAAGCGGTGGTGCTGGCGGGTCGTGTTTTTCTTTGAAAGGCTGGATTCGACAGAAGCCCACGTCGACACAGCCCGACGTTCAGACGATGCGCACGAGCAACCAGCCGCTGGCGATGATGTGGCTGAGCGTCACCGCCACCGACAGCCCGTGTAGCCATTTGAAGCGCCGTTGCATGCCGGCGTCGGTGGCGCGATTGATGGCCGGCATCAGTAGTTGCCGGACGAGGATCGTCGTCACGACAACAGCCGCCATCACGGCAGTGGCGAGACCGTCGTGCGGCCACCACAGCAACGCGGCGATCGCGGCCGAGACGCTCACGAACGCGTAAAACCATGGAAACGCCTTGCGCAGCGCAGGCCCAGCGACCTCGGGCGAGAACGTCGAGAACAGGAAGGCGGCAAAAGCGAAGGAGTAGAAGGACATGCCACCGAACAACAGCGCGGTGGTCAAGACAGCGAGCGTGCGCATCATCGTGAGGTAAACCAGCAGGTTAAAGGACGCATGTGTGGAGAGCCGATCGTTTCTTAAAGACCGCTTTCGGCTGCGGATTCACCCGGTCGATGCAACGGATTGGCTGAACCTCTCAGCAGGGGTTCGGTACACAAGCGTCCTGCGTGGTCTCTCGTTGAGTTTCCTGGCCACGGCGTTCAGCTTGGCCTGCGAGTAGTCGGAGATGTCGACGCGCTTCGGCAGGTACTGCCGTACCAGCCCGTTGGTGTTCTCGTTGGTACCGCGTTGCCACGGATTCTGTGGGTCGCAGAAGTAGACCTTGATGTCGGTGGCGAGCGTAAAGCTCTTGTGATTCGCCATCTCCTTGCCTCGATCCCACGTCAGAGATTTGTACAGCTCCCGCGGCAGCTTACGAGCGTTCTTGATGAGCGCGTTTACCACCGTCTCGGTGTTCCTACCCACTACCTTGACCAGCATCACGTAGCGAGTCTGGCGCTCGACCAGCGTGGCGATCTGGCTATCGCGACCGTCGAAGAACAGGTCTCCTTCCCAGTGGCCATGCACCGCACGATCTTCGACTGACGCAGGTCGTTCACTGATCGAAACCGCATCCGTGATCCGGCCGTGGTTGGCGGTCTTCTGCGTGTGATGGCGCGAGCGGCGCATTCCCCGCGTCCGTCTCAGATGCAGCAGCAGCTCCTTCTTCAGAGCGCCGCGGGTCCGAATGGAGAGACTTCGGTAGATGGTTTCGTGGGACACGCAATGGTCCTCATCATCCGGGTAAGTTCGTTTCAGCCATCCCGCGATCTGCTCTGGAGACCATTGCATTTGGAGCTTGGCGGACACGACCTCGGCCAAGGCCCGATTCTCAACCAACTTGCAGACCTTAGGGCGATGGGCTCGCTCCGAAGCGGCATGGTCGGCATACGTTGCTCGATACGAAGCTCGACCACCGTTACGCTTGATCTCGCGACTGACGGTTGATGGTGCTCTCGTTAGGTTCGCTGCGATCGCCCGGATCGACTGGCCTGCAACGACGGCTTGCGAGATCTCTTCGCGCTCAGCCAGCATCAACGCAAGCCGCGACCGTTTGCGAGCCGGCGGGCGGATGCCGCCCGTCTGGGCAAGAACTCCTCGGATGGACGTGTGCGGTCGGTCGAACAGGCGCGCAATCCGATGCAGCGTCGCTCCCTGCCTCCAGCGCTCCCACATCAACGGTCGCCAATTTTTGGTGTAATAGATCCGTGGTCGCTTCTTCATCTGCAACACTCCTTCGGCCCGCGCAGGGCCTAGTGTTTTGCATCGACCGGTTGAATCCGCAGTCGGAACCAGACTCTTCATGAAATCTTCCGGGCTTCGGAACGCGCTTCCCGTAGATGACCAACCCAGTCGTACCCATCAGCAAGCAGCGTCGTGTCATCGCAACGGCGCCCATTGAAGATCAAGAACGCAGCTCGCTCACTCCTTTGGCGCGTGCGCGACCGACCGCATAACTCAACCGCACACACCCCAAGGGCATCGTCTCGCACCCGACGAACGTCAACTCGACCCGCCCGGCCAACCCCTCCTCACCGTGCTCGATGATGCCGTCCGCGCCGGTTCGCGCGTCCAGCCCCGGCCCGACGATCACCTGCAGTTCGTCCACCAACCCCGCCGCGAAGAACGAGCCGTTGATGGCGGCACCGCCTTCGAGGGCGAGGCGGCGGATGCCGAAGGTTGTCGATAGCGTCTCCAGCATCGCGGCCAGATCGATCGTGGAGCCTTCGCCGACGAGGTAGGAGACGCCGTCCGCGGCCAGCTCGCGCAGGTGGTCGTCCGAGACGTTCGCCCCCAACGCGACGATCACGGAGTTGCCGTTCACCGCGGGCTTGTCGAAGTGCAGCGAACCCGACGTGTCCACCGCGATCGCGAACGGGCCGGTTGCGGTGGCGGCACGATGGACCGGGCGGCTGGGCGAGTCGCCTCGCCCCACCGGATGCGCCGTCGCCTTCGACATCTCGGCCATCGTCGTCCGCCCCACCAGCCACGCGTCCGCCTTCAGCGTGTCCTGGTACTGCTCGTAAAGCGTCGACCACGCCTTCGGGCCGCCGTCGGGGCTTTTCGTCCACTTGCTGGCGTGCAGCCGTCCGTCGATCGACGACAGCATGAGACAGAGTACGTGCGGTTTCATTCGAAGGCTCCGGAGTTGTGTTTTGGATCGGTCGCAGATGACGAGGGATGGATCGATCATCGCTTGGCGCAAGCGGCTGGCGTTCCTTCGGGTCTTGCAAACGAATAGCAGTCAGCGATAGCCGGCCGTTCACTTCGCTGCAGCGAGCACCCGCACGACATCGTCCCTGTTCGCCAGGCTCCCCCGCTTCGCATAGTCGATCGCACGCTGGCCGTGTCGGTCGCGGGTCGCGGTCGACGCACCCTTCGCGAGCAACGCACGGACGATTGCCGTCGAGCCGCTTCCCGCCGCCAGCATAAGCGCGGTCGCCCCGTCGTCGTCGCTGTCCGGATGCAGATACCGCGTGTCGACGCGCGCGCCCACCGCGAGCAGCACGTCGGCCGTCGTGGCGAAACGCTGGGCGGCGGCTTGCATCAGCGGCGTCTGCCTGTCGACTTCGCCGTTGGTCCCTTCGAGATCCGCGAGGACCACGCCGAGTTCGAGCAGTGCCCGCGTCGCCTCGGCCGCGTCCTCGTCGTCGGCGTTCTGCCAGACCGCCACGAACGCGGCCGGCGCGACGCGACGCACGTCGGCCCCGCGCGCGGCGAGGGTGCGCATGGCCTGGACGTTGCGCGCTGGCGCACCCGGGCGCCGCTTCACCGCGATGACGAACGCCGCGTCGATCGTCGCCGCGTCCGGCTTCCGTGCGAGCAGCAGGCGGAGCGCGTCGTCATGACCGCCCGCCACCGCCCTGTACAGCGCCGAATGCTCGCCGCCGTCGACGCTGATGTGCGCCCCCGCATCGAGCAGGAAGGTCATGACCGGCAGCCGATCGTGGAAGGCGGCGGACGCGAGCGCGGTGCTGCTGTCCGCCGCACTCGCGTCGGGATCCATGCCGGCGGTCGCGTACAGCTTGACGGCGGTCAGGTCGCCGTTGCCGGCACTGGCGACGAAGTGGTCCGCATCGAACGGCAGTCCCATCTGGCCGAGCGATGCGCGCGCGGCCGTCGGCGACGGCTTCGAGAACAACGCGAGCAGCTTCGTCGCCGAGTCGGTGAACGACGCGATGCCGGCGACGATCGCCGCGACGACGAGCAGCACGGCGACGACGGGATTCGCGCGCAGGCGGGCGACGAAACGCTCGACCGGCGTCTTCGTCGTAGATGCCTTCGAATCGTCGTTGCCGTCCATGTGGGTCGACGCGGTTTCAGGCCACGGCCATGTCGATCTTCTCGATCGTGATCTTCGACTGCCACGCCTTCGGACCGGTCTCATGGACCGACGTGCCTTTCGAATCGACCGCCACCGTGACCGGCATGTCCGTCACCGTGAACTCGTAGATCGCCTCCATGCCGAGGTCCGCAAAGCCGACGACCTTCGCCTTCTTGATCGCCTTCGACACAAGATAGGCTGCGCCGCCGACCGCCATCAGGTAGGCGCTGCGATGCTTGCGGATCGCCTCGATGGCGACCGGGCCGCGCTCGGCCTTGCCGATCATCGAGATCAGCCCGGTCTCGGCCAGCATCATCTCGGTGAACTTGTCCATGCGCGTCGCGGTGGTCGGGCCTGCGGGACCGACGGCCTCGTCGCCGATCGGGTCGACCGGACCGACGTAATAGATCACGCGATTGGTGAAGTCGACCGGCAGCGCTTCGCCCTTGGCCAGCATGTCGGCGATGCGCTTGTGCGCGGCGTCGCGACCCGTGAGCATCCTGCCGTTGAGCAGGAGCGTCTGCCCCGGCTTCCAGCTCGCGACCTCTTCGGCCGTGAGCGTGTCGAGGTTCACGCGTTGCGAGCGTTCGGTGTCGGGCTGCCAGTGCACGTTCGGCCATTCGGACAGCGACGGTGCCTCGAGGTAGGTCGGGCCCGAGCCGTCGAGCACGAAGTGCGCGTGACGCGTGGCCGCGCAGTTGGGAATCATCGCGACCGGCTTCGACGCCGCGTGCGTCGGATGCATCGCGATCTTGATGTCGAGCACGGTCGTCAGGCCGCCAAGTCCCTGCGCGCCGATGCCGAGCGCGTTGACCTTCTCGTAGAGCTCGATGCGCAGCGCCTCGACCTTGGTCAACACAGCGCCGCCCTTCTTCCTCTCAAGCAGCTCGTACATGTCGATGTCGTCCATCAGCGACTGCTTGGCCATCAGCATCGCCTTCTCAGCGGTGCCGCCGATGCCGATGCCGAGCATGCCCGGCGGACACCAGCCGGCGCCCATCGTCGGCACGGTCTTGAGCACCCAGTCGATGATCGAGTCCGACGGGTTGAGCATCACGAACTTGGACTTGTTCTCAGAGCCGCCGCCCTTGGCCGCGATCATCACGTCGACGGTGTTGCCGGGCACGACTTCCATGCTGACGACGGCCGGCGTGTTGTCGCCGGTGTTCTTGCGATCGAACTGCGGGTCCGCGACGATCGACGCGCGCAACGTGTTGGCCGGGTCGTTGTAGCCGCGCCGCACGCCTTCGTTGATGGCGTCCTGGATGCTGCCGGTGAAGCCTTCCCACCGCACCTCCATGCCGATCTTGAGGAAGACGTTGACGATGCCGGTGTCCTGGCACAGCGGCCGATGCCCCTCGGCGCACATGCGGCTGTTGGTCAGGATCTGCGCGATCGCGTCCTTGGCCGCCGGGCTTTCCTCGCGCTCGTAGGCGCGCGACAGATGACGGATGTAGTCGACCGGGTGGTAGTAGCTGATGAACTGGAGCGCGGCGGCAACCGACTCGATGAGGTCGGCTTGAGAGATGGTGGTCATAGGTGCCTGTTCACGAAGCCCCCTCCCCCTTCAAGGGGAGGGTTAGGGAGAGGAGTTTGGACGGGGTTTCGTCGAGCATGCTCGACGCCGTCCAAACGCTTCGGGCTTGCAAGCCCGAAGCGGGTTCATCGAACCTTCAATGATTCGTCGCGCCCTTGTCGTCCTTGTAGACGATGCGCTCCGCATAACCGATCGCGATCGCCGACAGCAGGAAGGCCAGATGAATCGCCGTCTGACCGATCAGCGTCTTCGCGTCGTACTGCGCAGCGTTGATGAAGGTCTTGAGCAGGTGGATCGAAGAGATGCCGATGATGGCGGTGCCGAGCTTGACCTTCAGCACCGACGCGTTGACATGCGACAGCCACTCGGGCTGGTCGGGATGGTCGTCGAGATCGAGGCGCGACACGAACGTCTCGTAGCCGCCGATGATCACCATGATCAGCAGGTTGGAAATCATCACGACGTCCACGAGGCCGAGCACGACCAGCATCACGGTCGCCTCGGACAGGCCGGCCGCGACCGGCAGCTGGCTGCAGTCGATGCCCGCGGCCTGCACCGCGCAGGTCACCGTCTGCACGGCGTGCGAGTCGCCCATCACCGCGGACAGCAGATGGCTGAGCTCGATCCAGAACTGCCAGACGTAGACGCCCTGCGCCGCGATCAGCCCGATGTAGAGCGGCAACTGCAGCCAGCGGCTGAAGAAGATGACGCGCGAGACCGTCCGGCGGGCGACGGACCGCGGTGGTTCGGAAACGGATTTGTCGGCGATCAAGGGGACGGCTATGGGATGGGGTACGGTAGGGTGCGAGACTAAAATTTTACAGTGTGCAAGAGCAAAGCCGGTCTCCGAGCAGGAACCCGGACGTGGCGCCCATCGAACAGGCAGTCAAACCCAGAACGAGACGAGGAGAACCCATGTCGGCCAACGAGTCCCCGCAGGACAACCGCACGTACCCCCCCAGCAAGGAGATGGTTGCAAATGCAACGATCTCCGGCACAGCGGCTTACGACGCGCTAGTCGCCGAAGCGGAGCGCGACCACGAGGGGTTCTGGGCCCGGCTGGCGAAGGAACACCTGATCTGGACCAAGCCGTTCACGAAGACGCTCGACGCCTCGAAGGCGCCGCTCTTCAAGTGGTTCGACGACGGGATGCTCAACGTCTCGTACAACTGCCTCGAACGCAACCTCGAGAACGGCAATGCGGACAAGGTCGCGATCCATTTCGAATCGGACGACGCGAAGGTCACGAAGGTCACCTTTCGCGAGCTGCATGCGAAGGTGTGCCGCTTCGCCAACGCGCTGAAGAAACTCGACTACCAGAAGGGCGACCGCGCGATCATCTACATGCCGATGTCGATCGAGGCCGTCGTCGCGATGCAGGCTTGCGCGCGACTCGGCGTGATCCACTCGGTGGTGTTCGGCGGCTTCTCGGCCAAGAGCCTGCAGGAACGCATCGTCGACGTGGGCGCCACGCTGGTGATCTGCGCCGACGGCCAGTACCGCGGCGGCAAGGCGATCCCGCTCAAGCCCGCCATCGACGAAGCCTTCGCGATGGGCGGCTGCGACGCGATCCGCCAGGTCGTGGTCTACAAGCGCACCGGCGCCGACGTCGCCTGGGATGCGAGGCGCGACCTGTGGATGCACGAGATCGCCGAGGTCGAATCAGACCAGTGCGAAGCCGTCCCGGTCGAGGCCGAGCATCCACTGTTCATCCTCTACACCTCAGGGTCCACCGGCAAGCCGAAGGGCGTGCAGCATTCGAGCGCCGGCTACCTGCTCTGGGCCATCCTGACGATGAAGTGGACCTTCGACCTGAAGCCCACCGACATTTTCTGGTGCACGGCCGACGTGGGCTGGGTGACCGGCCACACCTACGTGACTTACGGCCCGCTGGCTGCAGGCGGCACCGAGATCATCTTCGAGGGCGTTCCGACCTACCCGGACGCGGGCCGCTTCTGGAAGATGATCCAGGACCACAAGGTCACGATCTTCTACACCGCACCGACCGCGATCCGCTCGCTGATCAAGGCCGGCGGCGACCTGCCGAAGAACTACGACCTGTCATCGCTGCGCATCCTCGGCTCCGTCGGCGAGCCGATCAATCCCGAGGCCTGGCGCTGGTACTTCGAGACCGTCGGCGGCGGCAAGTGTCCGATCGTCGACACGTGGTGGCAGACCGAGACCGGCGGCCACATGATTTCGCCGCTGCCCGGCGTCACGTCGCTCAAGCCCGGCAGTTGCCAGTCGCCGCTGCCCGGCATCGCTGCGGCGATCGTCGACGAGGCCGGCCATGACGTCGAGAACGGCAAGGGCGGCATCCTCGTCATCAAGAAGCCATGGCCGTCGATGATCCGCACCATCTGGGGCGACGACGAGCGCTTCAGGAAGAGCTACTTCCCCGAAGAACTCCGCGGCTACTACCTCGCCGGCGACGGCGCCAATCGCGATCTGGACGGCGACTTCTGGATCACGGGTCGCATCGACGACGTGCTCAACGTGTCGGGCCATCGGCTCGGCACGATGGAGATCGAATCGGCGCTGGTGCTCAACAAGCTGGTTGCCGAAGCCGCGGTGGTGGGACGGCCCGATGCCACGACCGGCGAGGCGGTGTGCGCGTTCGTCGTGCTGAAGGGAGCGCGGCCGAGCGGCGCCGAGGCCGAGAAGATCGCCAAGGAATTGCGCGACTGGGTCGCCAAGGAGATCGGCTCGATCGCCAAGCCGAAGGAGATCCGCTTCGGCGACAACCTGCCGAAGACCCGCAGCGGCAAGATCATGCGGCGGCTGTTGCGCTCGCTGGCGAAGGGCGAGGAGATCACGCAGGACGTGTCGACGCTGGAAAACCCGGCGATCCTCGAGCAGTTGAAGGAGGCGAAGTAGACCGGCGCAGGGCCTGCCGAGGGGCCCCGTCGAAGACGGGGATCGGCACTCCCGGAGCCGGTCCGTCTAGGTTTGGGCTAGATGCCC
>JANXTA010000151.1 GCA_025356395.1 Betaproteobacteria bacterium | reverse complement strand
GCAGCATCGTCGCAATCCCGAACGGCGGTCGACCGGTCTTGCCCTTCGGAGAGTGCGGCTCGATCAACATCGTCAGATCGGCCCACGGCACCACCCGGCTCATCTCGTCGAGAAACTCCCGCTTCCTCGTCCGCTTCGGCGTCAGGTCGAATCCGCTGTTGCCCTAGCTCATCTGCTTCATCATCGGCACCGTTCGAACGTGACCTTGTATCAACGTATCGGGCCGCCGTCACGCTGACTTACTCAGTCCATCCTTAGATGACCGCCGAATCGCCCCTGCACGACCCGCGCCACGACTTCGACTTCCTGTTCGGGGACTGGAAGATCCATCACCACCGCCTGGACCGCCGGCTGGCCAATGAGACCCGGTGGACCGACTTCGAGGGCCGTTGCTCTGCACGTCCGCTGCTCGGGGGTGTCGGCAACGTGGACGAGAACGTGCTCGACCTGCCGGGCGGACACTACGAGGCGATCACCCTGCGTCTGTTCGACGCGATCCTGGGGCGCTGGTCGATCTGGTGGATCGATGCGCGCGCGCCCGGTATCGAGACGCCGGTCCACGGCACGTTCGTCGACGGCGTGGGCACGTTCCAGGGCGACGATGTGCTGGATGGCATCCCGATCCGGGTCCGCTTCGTCTGGTCCAGGATCACGGCACGCACGGCGTACTGGGAGCAGGCCTTCTCGACCGACCGCGGCGCGACGTGAGAAACCAACTGGACGATGACCTTCGCGCGCTCGTCATGACGACGAGGGTGGTGCCGAGCCGCTTCAGGCCGCGAGCGCGTCCGCGTCTTCGATCTCGACAGCTTGCCGGCCCACCCAGTGCGACTCGAGCATCCACCGGGTGAGTTCGTCCGCGGGCAACGGTCGACTCATCAGGTAGCCCTGTGCCAGGTCGCAGCCCATCGCCTTCAACTGCAGCAGCGCTGCTTCGGTCTCCACGCCCTCGGCGACGACCTTGAGGCCCATGTTGTGACCCAGCTCGATGGTCGAGCGAATGATCACGGCGTCGCTCGGGTCCGCCGCCATGTCCATCACGAAAGACTTGTCGATCTTCAGCTCGTCGACCCGCAGCCGCTTCAGGTAGGCAAGCGACGAGTAGCCGGTGCCGAAGTCGTCGATCGAGATGCGGCAGCCTTGCTGGTGCAGCCGGTCGATGTTCTCCTGCGCATGGCCCGGGTCGTCGAGGATCGAGGTCTCGATTATTTCCAGCGTGATCCAGTCGGCCGAACAACCGCTCGCTTCGAGCGTCGTGGCCAGCATCGTCGCGAAGTGCATGTTCATGAGGTCGCGCGTCGAGATGTTGATCGACACGTGGACGTCGAGCCCCATGTCGCGCCAGCGTCGCAGTCGTGCGAGCGCGTTGCGGGTCACCCACTCGGTGATCACCGAGATGTAGCCGGTCTGTTCGGCGAACGGGATGAACTGATCGGGCGCCACGAAACCGCGCGTCGCATGGATCCATCGCACCAGGCATTCGACGTGCAGGGCGCCGGGGGTCTTGAGGTCGATCTTCGGCTGGTAGTAGAGGATCAGTTCGTCGCGTTCGACGGCCTGGCGCAGCTCGCTCATCAGCGACAGGCGCTCGCGCGAGTCCTGGTCGTAACGCGGGTCGTAGATGGCGTAGCCGGCGGTGTTGCGCTTGGCCAGGTACATCGCCGAGTCGGCATGTCGCAACAGCGTGACGAGGTCCTCGCCGTGTTCCGGAAAGGTGGCGATGCCGAAGCTCGCGCGCGCATCCACGAGATGTCCCTCGATGGTCATGGGTGTCTCGAGGCACGCCTGCAGCTTGCGCACGACGCCCATCACGTCGCGCGTGTCCTCGGTGGGCAGCAGCACGGCGAACTCGTCGCCGCCCATCCGCGCGATGGTGTCGGACTGGCGACGGATCACGGCCTGCAGACGCTTGCCAACCTCGACCAGCAGCAGGTCGCCGCCCTGGTGGCCGAGCGAGTCGTTGACGTACTTGAAGCGGTCGAGGTCGAGCATGACGACGGTCAGCGGCTTGCCCAAGCGCCGCGACAGCGCGATCTGCTGCTGCAGCCGGTCCGAGAACAGCACGCGATTGGGCAGGCCGGTCAGCGCGTCGCGATAGGCGAGATCCAGGATGCGGCTTTCACGATCGGTGATGCGTTCGCGCATCTGGTCGAAGGCGACGGCCAGATCGCCGATCTCGTCGTTCTGCTGGATGTCGATCGGCTCGTTGTGCTCGCCGTTGGCGAAGCCGCGCGCGAACGCGGCCAGGCGATGCACGGGTCGCGCGATGCTGCGCGCGATCAACATGCTGCAGGCGAGCGCGAGCAGCAGCGCAAAAACCGAGATCACCAGGATCTGGTTCTGCAATTGATGGAACGGTTTCAGCGCATCGTCGAGCGGTCTTTGCAACACGGCGATCACGCGACCGTCCCCCGCGGTGCTTTGGCTGGAGACCAGCGTCATGAAGTCGGCGCCGTCGAGCTTCACGGTGCTGACCCCCTTCTTCTTTTCGACCATGAGCTTGCTGATCGAGGCCAGCAGTGCGGGCCGCAGCGCCTCGGCCAACGTCGTGCCTTCGAGTTTCCAGGTCCCATCCCTGTTTCGGCTCAGGAACGAGACCTCCAGGCCAGTGAGACGCTGCAGGTCGAGCGCATCGGCGTTGTCGAGGCGGAAGCCCATCACGACCCACGCGATCGGCACTGGCGCAAGTACCGGCACCACGACGACCTGGTAGATCGCGCCGTCGACGTGCACCACGGCCGATGCCGAGCCCTTGGTCTCGGCCACGGTGACGAGGTGCGCGAGCGCGAATCGATGGCCGGCCATCGTGGCCGGCAACGTATCGGCGATGACCTGGTGCTCGAGGTCCATCAACAGCATCAGGTTGGACTTGATGCGCGCGCCGTGGTTGGCCAGCGCCGAGACCATGGTCTCTCGATCTTTTGTCGCCACCGCCTCACGGAAGGCGAAATCGGACGAGAGAATGCGGCCGCCCTGGGCCAGCTGCTCGGCGTTCTGGTCGAGGATGCGGCTGAACACGCGCTCGCCGGTGACCAGGTCCTTGGCGAGATTCTGTTCACTCGTGGTCGTGCCGGTGAGGTGGACGACGAAGAACGAAGCCACCTGCAAGGTGGACAGCAGCGCGACGAACGCGACCACGATGCGCGTCTGCAGGCCGTGCTTGCGCAGCAGGGCGGGCATCTTCGTGCGCAGGGTGGCGAGCTTCACGAGGCCGGCTTGAGATCGACGACGGTGTCGACGCTCGCGTCCGCGGTGACGTTGACGGTCTTCGGCATGCCGTCGGCTTTCAGCCGCGGATTCCACACCGCGACCTTGTATTCACCGGCGGGCAGGCCCGCGATCTTCACGTGGCCGTCGGCGCTCGTCTTCCCGAACCAGGGCGTGTCGACCACCATGACGTACGCGACCATGCGGTCGTGGATATTGCAGCCGAGGACCACGAGGCCGGGCTTGTCGAACACGACCGGCGTCGTGGGCAGGCCGGCATAGAGCCGCAGCTCGAAGATCTTCGCGGGGGAGAACGAATAGACGTGGTGGCGGACCGTGTCGCGGTTGGGGAAAGCAACCGACCCACCGGTCTGGATCACCGTGACGAGCGGCGTGAAGGCCAGCTTCACCTGCGCGATCTCGACGTTGGCCGGACTCCGGTTGACGACGACCGGACCGGTGGGAATCGCGTACACCACGGCGTCCTCGACCGGTGCCGCCGACTGGTCCGCGACGTGAACCGTCAGCGAAGCCGGCACGGCGCTGCCCGCGTACGCGAGCAGCGCCGTGGCCAGGAGGGTGCGAAGGACCGTGGGTCGCATGAAGGGACTTCGCGGATCAACCGCTGACGACGTCGCGTTTCATCGGCGCCAGCAGGCGCAGCAGCTCGTTCTTCTCGCGCTCGCCGACGCCATTGGCGTCGAGTGCCGTCCGCAATGCTTCGACCAGCGCGTAGAACTCGCGCTGCCCGATGTTCATGCCCTGGTGGGCGAGCTTCATGTCGTCGCCGTCGTACTTGCAGCCGCCGCCCGACAGCGCGCAGATCTGCAGCACGATCTTCGCGTCGAGCTTGGCGAGATTGATGCCTTCGAAGGAGCGATTGACCACCGGGTCGTCGGCCATCGACCGGATGGTCTGCTCGACCACCCGGGTCACTATCGGCTCGCCGCCGAGGCGTTGGTAGAGGCTGGGATCGGGGTCGTCCGCATGTGCCAGTTCGACGATCAGCAGCGGGAAGACGGCCAGTAGGGAGAGGAGGTATTTCATTCGTCCGTCGGCGTTCGTGGTGAAGGAGGGATCGCGGAAATGGCCGGGTTTTGAAGTGCTGTTCCAGCTTTGCGCTCTTCGCGCCGCTTGGTACAAAGCCAGGAGACGCGAGATGGCGGGGGATGGACGCTTCCAGCACCGCATCGGCATCCACGGCGCGAACTTGATAGGGAAGTATTCGGATTCGCACGCGGGCGGCGCATCGAGCTTCCACGACGAAAGGAATCCTTTGAAGACAATCGGCAGGCGCGGCGGCGCCTTGATGGCGCGGCTGCTGTGGGCGATCTCATGGCTGGTGCTCGCTGCCGGTACTGCGCACGGGCAGGGCCGCATCCTCGCCACCGGCGGCGTGACGGAGATCGAAGGGGCCGGCGGCGGCGGGATCGTGCCGTGGGCGCTGATCGCCGGCTACGGCACGCAGGACGAGATCGGCGTCACCGCGTCGACCACCTATCTCGACATCAGCGACTTCCGCCTGCAGTCGGCGTCGGTCGCGGTCGGCCTCCACGACCGCGTCGAGGTCTCGCTCGCCCGGCAACGCTTCGGATTGGGCAGCACCGTGCCAGGTCATTCGATCCAGCTGGACATCGTCGGGCTCAAGATGCGTGCGTTCGGCGACGCGGTCTATGACCAGGATCGCTGGCTGCCGCAGATCGCGCTCGGCCTGCAGTACAAGCACAACCGCGACTACGATTTCATCCCGAAGGCGATCGGCGCGAGCAATGGAACGGGGACCGATTTCTACGTGGCTGCGACCAAGCTGTTCCTCGCGGGCGCTGCGGGCCGCAACGTGCTGCTGAATGCGACGATGCGTGCGACCAAGGCCAACCAGCTCGGCATCCTCGGCTTCGGCGGCGACCTGAACGATCGTTATCGCCTGGTCTTCGAAGGCTCGGCCGCGCTGTTCCTGACGGACCGGATCGGCGTCGGCTACGAGTATCGCCAGAAGCCGAACAACCTTTCCGCCTTCCGCGAGCAGGCCTATCAGGACGTCTTCGTCGCCTGGCTGCCGAACAAGCACGTCGCGCTGACCGTTGCCTGGGCGAAGCTGGGGCAGATCGCCGACAAGAAGCGCCAGGACGGGCTCTACCTGGCGGGGCAGCTCGGCTTCTAGAACCCTTCCAGCACGATCTTGCCGCGCGCCTTCCCGCTCTCGAGCAGCGCGTGCGCCTTCTTCAGGTTCGCGGCATCGATCGTCCCGAAGTGCTCGCCGACGGTCGTGCGCAGCACGCCGGCATCGACCAGCTGCGCTACTTCGTCGAGCAGGTCGCCCTGCGCGCCCATGTCCGGCGTCTCGAACATCGAGCGCGTGAACATGAACTCCCAGTGCGTCGCGACGCTCTTGCGCTTGAGCAGGTTGAGGTCTATCGCGCCCGGCTTCGGATCGTCGATCAGGCCGAAGTCGCCTTGCGGCGCGATCGCTTCGGTGAGCTGGGCGAAGTGCTGCTCGGTGCTGTTCAGGCTGACGACGTAGCGCGGCGCGCCGAGACCGAGGTCGGCAACTTCCTTCGCGAGTGGCTTCGTGTGATCGACCACCGCGTGCGCGCCGAGCTGCGTGACCCAGTCGCGCGTCTCGGGTCGTGACGCCGTGCCGATCACGGTCAGTCCGGTCAGGCGTCGCGCGAGCTGCGTCAGGATCGAACCGACGCCGCCCGATGCGCCGACGATCAGGATCGCGTCGCCGTGATGGTGCTTGCCGGGCGCGATCTTCAGGCGATCGAACAGCATCTCCCACGCGGTGATGGTCGTCAGCGGCAGCGCTGCGGCCGAGGCGAAATCGAGAGACGTCGGCATCCTGCCGGCAAGGCGCTCGTCGACGACCTGCCGTTCGCTGTTGCTGCCCGGCCGCGTCAGCGATCCGGCGTACCAGACCCGGTCTCCTGCTTTGAAACGCGTCACGTCGGAACCGACCGCCGACACGACGCCGCTCGCGTCCCAGCCCAGCACCTTCCAGCCGCCCGCATCGGGTGCGACGTTCTTGCGGATCTTGGTGTCGACCGGGTTCACCGAGACCGCCCTGACGTCGACCAGCAGGTCGCGCGGACCGGGCACGGGATCGGGCAATGTCGTGTCGACCAGCGACAGCGGATCGGCGATGGGCAATGCGTGTTGATAGGCGACGGCTTTCATGCGGACTCCTGCAGGATCGGATGGCGAGGCGCCACTGTGCCTGACCGCGCCGTTCGACACGGGGCGCACCCTGCGGTGCGTTCGCCGCCCGCTTGTCGAATCGTTCCGCACCCGCGCTTGAAACTCCCCGTCCTCGTCGCCTGCATGGTCATCGTCGTGGCCCTCGTGGCCTTCCTGCTGTGGACCCCGGACTGTGACCGCGCCTCGCTCGAAGCGCTGTATCTGCAGTCTCCGGCCGACATGGTCGACGTCGCCGGCACGCGGCTCGACGTGCGCGACGGCGGGCCCAAGGATGCGCCCGCCGTTCTGCTGCTGCACGGCTTCGGCGCGAGCCTGCATACCTGGGAAGACTGGGCCGGTCCGCTGTCCGTCGATCATCGCGTGAGCCGTCTCGACCTCCCGGGTTGCGGACTGAGCCCGACCCGACCGGCGACTACACCGACGCGCCCAGCATCGCGGTGCTGATCGCGCTGATGGACCAGCTCGGCGCCGCGAAGGCGAGCGTGGTCGGCAACTCGATGGGCGGCCGCATCGCGTGGACCTTCGCGGCCGAACATCCCGAGCGCGTCGACAGGCTGGTCCTGATCTCGCCGGACGGCTTCGCGAGCCCGGGCTTTGAGTACGGCGTCAAGCCCGACGTGCCTGCGACCGTCAAGGCGCTGCGCTACGTTCTGCCGAAGCCGCTGGTCAAGATGAGCCTCGCGCCTACGTTGCTGCTGTGGGGCGAGGAGAACCGGATGATCCCGTTCAGGAACGCCGCCAATTTCCGGAAGGCGATCCCCGGGGCGAAGCTGGTGCCACTGCCGGGCGTCGGTCATCTGCCGCAGGAGGACGCACCGCAGTGGTCGCTCGACGTGGTGCGGGAGTTTCTCCGCTGACGGTTCAGGCGACAGCCGAGGCGCCGGACCTCTCGGTCCGCCAACAATCGCGATCCTGCATGGCGTGAGGTCGAGGTTGCGATGAAGAAGAAGTCAGTCGACTACACCGCGTTCGTCCGTGTCCGCGGCGCCCGCGAGCACAACCTGAAGAACATCGACGTCGACATCCCGCGCGATGCGCTGGTGGTCTTCAGCGGCGTGTCGGGTTCGGGTAAGTCGTCGCTGGCCTTCGGTACGCTGTACGCCGAGGCGCAACGGCGTTATTTCGAGTCGGTCGCGCCCTACGCGCGGCGCCTGATCGACCAGGTCGGCGTGCCCGACGTCGATGCCATCGAAGGACTGCCGCCCGCGGTCGCGCTGCAGCAGCAGCGCGGCACGCCGAGCACGCGCTCGTCGGTCGGTAGCGTCACGTCGTTGTCGAGCCTGCTGCGGATGCTGTACTCGCGGGCCGGCACCTACCCGCCCGGCCAGCCGATGCTGTATGCCGAGGACTTCTCGCCGAACACGCCCGAGGGCGCCTGCCTGACCTGCCACGGCCTCGGGCGCATCTACGAGGCGACCGAACACTCGATGGTGCCGGACGACACGCTGACGATCCGCAAGCGCGCCGTCGCCGCGTGGCCGCCCGCATGGCACGGGCAGAACCTGCGCGACATCCTCGTCACGCTCGGCTACGACGTCGACACGCCTTGGCGCGAGCTGCCGAAGAAGGATCGCAACTGGATCCTCTACACCGACGAGCAGCCCACGGTGCCGGTGTATGCCGGCCTCACGCCGCAGGAGACGCGAGCCGCGCTGCGTCGCAAGGCCGAGCCGAGCTACCAGGGCACGTTCACGAGCGCGCGCAAGTACGTCATGCAGACCTTCGCGACGACACAGAGCGCGCTGATGAAGAAGCGCGTGTCGCGCTACCTGATCGGCAACGCGTGCCCGACTTGCGACGGCAAGCGGCTCAAGAACGAATCGCTGCAGGTGACTTTCGCCGGGCTCGACATCGGCGAGCTGTCGCGCATGCCGATGAACGACCTGAAGGAGGCACTGCGTCCCGCGGCGGAAGGACGTTTCGAATTGAAGGGCGAAGGACACGTGGTCGACCGATCGAGCGCGAAGAAGGACCTCGCGCGTCGCGTCGCGGCCGGCGGTTCGGCGCACCTGGCCTCGCCCGACGTGCGCCGCACGCCCAACCTGTCCGAGGAGAAGCGCATCGCGGCACAGCGCATCGCGCGCGACGTGCTCGACCGCGTCACTACGCTGACCGACCTCGGCCTCGGCTACCTCGCGCTCGACCGCAGCACGCCGACGCTGTCGCCAGGCGAGTTGCAGCGACTGCGGCTCGCGACGCAGATCCGCTCGAACCTGTTCGGCGTGATCTACGTGCTCGACGAACCGTCGGCCGGCCTGCATCCGGCTGACGGCGAGGCGCTGCTGATCGCGCTCGATCGCCTCGTGCGCGCTGGCAACTCGCTGTTCGTCGTTGAGCACGACCTCGACGTGATGCGCCACGCGGACTGGATCGTCGACGTGGGTCCGGACGCAGGCGAGCAGGGCGGGTGCGTGCTCTACAGCGGCCCGCCCGAAGGCCTGCGCGCCGTGAAGGCCTCGCATACCGCGCGCTATCTCTTTCCCGATCGATCGACGAAGCGCCCTGTCCCACGCGTGCCGCAGCGCTGGCTCGAACTCGTCGGCGTCACGCGCAACAACCTGCGCGACGTGACCGTCCAGTTCCCGATCGGCGCGCTGTGCACGGTGACCGGCGTGTCGGGGTCGGGCAAGTCCAGCCTCGTCAGCCAGGCACTGGTCGAACTGGTCGCCGAGCATCTCGGACAGGAACCCTCTACAGACGAACCCGACGATCCGCTCGCACGTCTCGAGGACCAGGCCGTCGAAGCGACCGAGGGTCGCCTTGCCGGTGCGGTCGACGCGATCCGGCGACTGGTGCAGGTCGACCAGAAGCCGATCGGTCGCACGCCGCGCTCGAACCTCGCGACCTACACCGGCCTGTTCGATCCGGTCCGCAAGCTGTTCGCGTCGACCAAAGCAGCGAAGGCACATCGCTACGACGCCGGCCGCTTCTCGTTCAACGTCGCGAAGGGACGCTGTACGACCTGCGAGGGCGAGGGCTTCGTGTCGGTCGAGCTGCTGTTCATGCCGAGCGTCTACGCGCCGTGCCCGACCTGCCATGGCGCGCGCTACAACGACGACACGCTGAAGGTCACGTGGCACGAGAAGAACATCGCCGAGGTCCTGGCGATGACGGTCTATCAGGCGCTCGCCTTCTTCGCCGACGAGGCGGTCGTCCAGCGCCCGCTCGCGTTGCTGCAGGCCATCGGCCTCGGCTACCTGCGGCTTGGCCAGCCCGCCACCGAACTGTCGGGCGGCGAGGCGCAGCGCATCAAGCTCGCGACCGAGCTGCAACGCACGCAGCGCGGCGACACGCTGTATGTACTCGACGAACCGACGACGGGATTGCATCCGGCCGACGTCGACAAGCTGATGCGGCAACTGAACGGGCTGGTCGATGCCGGCAACACGGTCGTCGTGGTCGAGCACGAGATGCGCGTCGTGGCGGGCAGCGACTGGGTCATCGACCTCGGGCCGGGCGCGGGCGACGAGGGCGGACGGATCGTCGCGAGCGGACCGCCGTCGAAGGTCGCGCAGGCGGCCGGGAGTCGAACCGCGGCTTATCTGCGTGCCGCTTGCGATTGAAGCGCTACTTCGCCGGTGCTTCGAGGAACTCGCGGACGGCCAGATTCAGCAGCGCGGGGCGATCCTGCAACGTGCCGTGTCCCGTGCCCGGAACGATCATCAGCTGTGCCTTCGGGATGCCGCGGAAGATCGTCGTCGTCTCCTCGATCGACGTGAAGTCGTGGTCGCCGGCGATCACGAGGACCGGGGCCGCGATCGCCTTCAACCCGACCGCATCGATCACCGCCGGCGTCAGCCACAGCCGATACGACTTGACCAGGAAGGCGGGCCGGTGCGCCGCGCCGTCCGGCGTGACCGCCTCGTAGTCGGTCCTGAAGCGCGGCGGCATCTGCTGTTCCATCGCGGCGACCTGCGCGTCGGACCACGCGAGGCGCCGCTGCAATTCGTCGGGTGCCAAACCAGGGCCCAGGTTGGCACCGGTGATCACGAGCCGGCGCACCAGCGTCGGATGATCGCGGGCCAGCAGCAGGCCGACATCGCCGCCGTCGCTCTCGCCGACCACGTCGACCGGCCCGACGCCGAGGCGTTCGATGACGGCGGCGACGTCGTCGGCCATCTTTCGGTACGAAAAGGGCTGGCCGTCGTCGGGGCTGTGCCCGTGTCCGGCCTGATCGATGCCGATGACCTGGCGGAACGCCGCGAAGTACGCGCGCTGCGCCGGAAAGGTGTTGTCAAAGTACTGCAGGCCCCCGTGCAGCAAGACGGTCGGCGGTCCGCTGCCTTCGGTCTCGACATGGAGATGCGAGCCGCGGACATCGATCAGGCGCGCAGTTGGACCGGCGGCGACCGCAGGGATCGAGGCGAGTACGAACAGGGCGATCACGAGTCCACGCATGATGGTCTCCATCGATGGGATCGCCGATGGCAACACCGATCGATCAGGAACTCAAGCGGCGCCGAGCGGCGTGGCCACGTCTTCCAGCGAGCGCCGCTCCGAGGCGACGCCCCACACGGCCTGCACGATCGCGGCGCCGATCATCAACGCGGCGCCGAGCAGGTAGCCCTTGAACACCTCGGGCCGCGAGCCGGTATCGATCAGCGCGCCGAACACCAGCGGCCCCGCGATCCCGCCGAGCGCCGTGCCGATCGCATAGAACACGGCGATCGCGAGTGCGCGGATCTCGAGTGGGAAGGTCTCGCTGACCGTGAGGTAGGCCGAACTGGCGGCCGCCGACGCGAAGAAGAAGATCACGCTCCACGCGATGGTCTGCGTCGTCGCGTCGAAGACACCCTGCACGAACAACCAGCCGCTTAGGGCCAGCAGCACACCCGAGGTCGCGTAGGTCGCCGCGATCATCGTGCGGCGGCCGATGCTGTCGAACAGCGGACCGAGCAGTAGTGGACCCGCGACGTTGCCGACCGCGAACGGCAGGATGTACCAGCCGACGTGGTCGTCCTTCACGTTGTAGAAGTCGGTCAGCACCAGCGCGTAGGTGAAGAAGATCGCGTTGTAGAAGAAGGCCTGCGCGGCCATCAGCGCAAGCCCAACCAGCGAGCGACGTCGATAGGTACGGAACAACGCGTCGACGATGGCCCGCAACGGCGTGTGGTCGCGCGGCGTGAGTCGCAAGCTTTTCAACGGCTCGGTGGGCCGCTCGACGCCGACCTTCCGCTCGATGTCCGCCACGATCGCTTCCGCCTCGTCCATCCGACCGCGCAGCATCAGCCAGCGTGGGCTTTCCGGAATCCACACGCGCATCCAGATGATGGCGAGGCCGAGCACCGCGCCGATGCCGAAGCACACGCGCCAACCGAGGTCGGGGCCGAGCCGCGTCGGGTCGAGCAGCACGATCGAGCCGGCCGCACCGAGCGCCGCGCCGATCCAGAAGCTGCCGTTGATCGCGAGGTCGGTACGGCCGCGCACGCGCGCCGGCGTCAGTTCCTGGATGGTCGAGTTGATCGCCGTGTACTCGCCGCCGATGCCCGCGCCCGTCAGGAAACGGAAGAAGGCGAAGCTCAGCAGGTCCCATGAGAACGCCGTGGCGGCGGTCGCGGCGACGTACAGGAACAGCGTGATGAAGAACAGCTTGCGGCGCCCGAGTCGATCGGTGAGCCAGCCAAAGAACAGCGCCCCGACTACCGCTCCAGCGAGGTAGGCGCTCGCTGTGAGGCCGACGTCTGCGTTGCTGAGGTGGAGCGTCGGGCTGGTCTTGAGCGCCCCGGCGACCGCGCCGGCCAGCGTCACTTCGACGCCGTCGAGGATCCACGTGATGCCGAGCGCGACGACCACCAGCGTGTGGAAGCGCGACCACGGCAGGCGGTCGAGACGGGCAGGGATGTCGGTGGTGAGCGTCATTTCCTGGAATGAAATCGGCTGGCGGACCGCCGCGCCCTGTCAGACATGCCCGGGCAGGCTCATCCGCTGGTGAAGGACCCGGACGATCCCGATGTGCGTCGCGTCGCGGCGGTTCGGCAGCGCGCGGAAGACGATGACATGAGCACCGACCAGATAGGCGCGATGTGTCGTCGGCAAGTCGCTGCGTGCATGTTCGGCGTCCGGGTCGCGTCCAAGTGCGCGAAGGGCTGCGTCGATTTTCGCTTCATAGAGTATGAGTTGCGCCTCGCCCCATGTCTCCCCGGTGAAGCGCAGGATGTCCTCGATGTCCTGCAACGCGCTAGGCGAAAGCTCCAGTGGCAGCGCTCTACGGGAGGACATCGGGATCCGCTCGACGGACCCCGTGTATTGCCGCGCGAGCGCTCGCCGAGATCTTTCGCATGCTTTGTGCCGTGTAAGCGACGCCCTCACCCCGATCAAGCTGTGCATCGCCGAGGGCGATCGCCGCTCTCCACGCCGCCACGCGTGTCTCCTCGGCCTGCATGCGGCGTACAGCGTCGCGAATCACTTCGGTCGCGTTGCCGTACATGCCATCGGCGACCTTGCCGCGGATAAATCCCTCCATTTCGGGAGAGAGATTGACGTGCATGGTCATGGCCGAACTCTTGGAATTGAATCGCTGGAAAGTATCCATGTTGTGGATACGCGTCAAGTTATCGACCCAGCTTGTATCGGGGCCGTGTAGTCGCCGGAGAAGGTGTGACGCAACTTTCACACAGTCTTCACAATCCTTTCCGCCGGCTTCATCCGATCTTCTTTCTATCGGCAGATGCTGCTGCCACTCACCGACGCAGCACCTCGGACCGATCTCCTGAAGGAACACGACCATGTCGCACGATCATCCGCGTCGCCAAGCCTTTCGAAGCATCCTCGGCGTTTCGCTGGCCTTGGGCCTGCTCGGTGCCGCGCTCTCGTCGGCCATCGCCGCGGCGCCCGCCTTCACGGCCGTCGAGCCGCTGACCCTGCACTACGGCGTCAACGACGTTCCGCGCTTCCTGCCCGACGGTCGACCGGCAACGATCGTGATGGCCCATCGCGAGAACGGCAACGCGCATGGCTACAACGTCTATGTGGTGTACGCCGCGAAGCCGCGCGGCATGGCTCCCGGAATTCCGGAGCTGATCGATCTGCAATCAGCGTCGGGCGCGCTGTCCGACGTGATTCGCGACGAGCCGTTCGACGACGAAGCCGAGATCGGTGCGCTGCGTTTCGTGCGGACACGGGTCGAGGGTCGGGCGACGATGGCTCTGGTCCAGGCCCGTCGGCAGGTCGACACCGTGAAGCAGCTGACCGACCCGGCGCCGGTCGAGCTGACCACGTGGCAACTCGATGGACCCACCGACCTCGCCGGATGTACGGCCTATGTGTTCCGACCCACCAGCAAGGCCGTGACCGCACGCCGCTACTGCAATGCGATGTCCGCGCTGCACAGTGAACTGGGCATCGACTACCCCGACGGCTGGGATGGAGAACCGAGCGTCGCCGGTTGTCCGAGTCAGGAGCAGGCCGCACGCGATGCGGCGGGCCTGCACATGCTGCAGCGGCACGATGCGACCTCGTTCGACAACTCAACGGGCCCGCGCCGCCAGTCGGGCCTGCACACCTTCGCCGACTTCGGCTTCACGCAGGTCGAGAGCTTCGCGGACGGCTGGTCCTACGCGTCGGAAGCGGACCACACATGGACGGTCGGCTTGCTGGTGCTGGAGGGCGGCCCGCAACGCAAGCTGCTGTGCGTGACCGACTCGGCGCAATCCTCGCCCGTCGAACTACTCCGCTTCATCATTTCCGCGAGGCTGCTCGAACCAGAACCGGGCAACGACAGCGGGCCTCCGCGCTGGCAGGCACGAATCGCTGCGCCGGCGATCCGCATGCCGATCGAAACCCTGTGCAGCTCCCGCGTTTGCGGGATCTACCGAATCAGGACTCACATCTGGCGCAGCGGCGTCGCCGGGACGATCGGTGGGCGCCCGTCGGTCGATGTACCCAAGCCGAACTTGCTCTCGGGCTGCATGCGGAACGACAGCACGACGCCGACCGCCATCAGGATCATGCTGCCCACGAACGGCAGCTCCCAGTTGCCGGTCTTGTCGATAAGCAGGCCGCCGATCACCGGGCTGATGATCGCGGCGAGTGCCGAGCCGGTGTTCATCATGCCGCTCGCCGTGCCCGAGAACTCGGGCGCGATGTCCATCGGGATCGCCCACATCGGGCCGATCGACATCTCGGCGAAGAAGAAGCCGGCCGAGAGGCACGCCAGCGACACGTAGAGCTGGTGCGTGAACATCATCGGGATCAGCGCGAGCAGCGTCAGGCCCATGCAGATCGCGACCATGATGCTGCGGGCCTTGTGCAGGCTGCCGGTCTTGACCAGGACGCGGTCGGTGACGATGCCGCCCAGCGTGTCGCCGATCACGCCGGCGAAGAACACGCTCGACGCGAAGATCGCCGACTTCTTGAGGTCGAGGTCGTAGCTGTGCAGGAAGTACTGCGGGATCCAGCTCAGGAACAGCCACAGCGTCCAGCCGTAGCAGAAGTAGACGATGGTGACGGGCCACATGCGCTTGAACAGCGGACCCCAGGGCACCTTGGGCTTGTTCTCGTTCGGCACCGGCAGGAACGCGGTCTCTTCTGCCGTGATGCGCGGATGATCGATCGGTTTCTCGGTGAAGGTCATCCACCACAGACCCACCCACAGGAAGCTCAACGCCGCGCACGCGAAGAACGACTCGCGCCAGCCATACGTCGCCATGATGAACACCACCGCGCCGGGCGCGACCGCGTTGCCGATGCGTGCCGCGGCGTGCGTGATGCCCTGCGCGAAGCCGCGCTTTTCTTTCGCGACCCAGCGCGACATCGCCGCCGTGGCCGCGGGGAAGGTGGCGCCTTCGCCGAGGCCGAGCAGCACGCGCGCGACCAGCATCGAGATCAGGCCGCCGGCCATGCCGGTGAGTACCGTCGCACCGGCCCAGATCAGTCCGCACGCGATCAGCGTGCGCTTCGCGCCGAAGCGGTCGCTGACCCAACCGCCGATGATCTGGAAGACCAGGTAGGGATAGGCGAAGGCCGAGAAGACGAAGCCAATCTCGGTCTTGTTGAGACCGAAGTCCTTCGAGAATCCCGCCGCGGCCGTGCTGACGTTCACGCGGTCCAGATACGTGATGAAGTACATCAGGCACAGTAGCATCAGGACGACGTTGGTCGCGCGGAACATCTTTTTCATGACGGTCTCCGATAGAACATGTTGGCGCTCGCGGGATCTGCGTCCCGATGCATTGGCTTGCTGGAGCCTGGTCAGGCCGCCTTCTTCAACACGACCTGCGACGTGTGGCTCGCGAAGTAGTCCATGGACGCCTGCACACCGCTGCCGGCGAGCTTGATGCCCGCGAGCTTGAGACCCATCTCGCAGCCGGCCATCGTGCCGAGCAGCGTCAGGTCGTTGCTGAAGCCGAGGTGGCCGATGCGGAACATGCGGCCCTTCACCTTGCCGAGCCCGGTGCCGAGCGACATGTCGAAGCGCTCGTAGATCAGGCGACGCACCGCGTCCGCATCGACGCCGTCCGGCACGATCACGCCGGTCAGCACCGGCGAATACACGCCGGGGTCCGCACACTGGATAGTCAGGCCCCACGCCTCGACGCCGGCGCGTACGCCCGCGGCCCAGCGCTGGTGACGCGCGAGCACGTTGTCGAGACCTTCGGCCTCGAGCATGTCGAGCGCCTCGGACAGGCCGTAGAGCAGGTTGGTGTTGGGCGTGTACGGCCAGTAGCCGGTGGTGTTCATCTCGACGATCTCGTCCCACGCCCAGAAGGCGCGTGGCAACTTCGCGGTCTTCATCACCTCGAGCGCACGCGGCGACAGCGCGTTGAAGCTCATGCCGGGCGGCAGCATCAGGCCCTTCTGCGAGCCGCTGATCGAGACGTCGACGCCCCAGTCGTCGTGACGATAATCGGCGCTCGCGAGGCCCGAGATGGTGTCGACCATCAGCAGCGCCGGATGCTTCGCGGCATCGATCACCTCGCGCACGGCCGCGATGTCGGACGTGACGCCGGTCGAGGTCTCGTTGTGGACCACGCACACGGCCTTGATGCGGTGCTCGGTGTCCTTCTTCAGCCGCTCCTCGATCAGGTCGGCCTGCACGCCGCGCCGCCAGCTCGGGGCGTTCGGCAGCGCATCGTCCTTGCCCTGCCAAGCGAGGAATTCGGTGGTCAGGCCGAGGCGCGTGGCCATCTTCTGCCACAGCGACGCGAAGTGGCCCGACTCGTACATCAGCACGTGATCGCCCGGGCTCATCGTGTTGGCAAGCGCGGCTTCCCACGCGCCGGTGCCCGATGCGGGGTAGATCACGACGGGGTGCTGGGTCTTGAAGATCGCCTTGATGCCCTTGAGCACCTTGAGGCCGAGGACGCCGAACTCCGGACCACGGTGGTCGATAGTCGGCAGGCTCATCGCCCGCAGGATGCGATCGGGGACGGGACTCGGTCCGGGGATCTGCAGGAAGTGATGTCCGGTCGGATGGAAATCGAGATCAAGCATGGCGGCCTCCAAGAAATTTGGCGATAGTTTCGCATTCAAAATACAAAGTCGCAAGCAAACAGGGATAAGGCATGCTGTTATCGGCGGTAGAATTTGCATGCAAAACTGCGACAAGGAGAAAATAGAATGGTCGAAGTCGTTCACGAAGTTGCCCACGTTTTCAGCCTGTCGCTGCATGACCGGGTCGCCGCGCGACTGCGCACGATGCTGATCGAGGGGCAGCTCGCGCCCGGCGCGAAGCTCAATGAACGCGAGCTCTGCGAGCAACTGCACGTGTCGCGCACGCCGCTGCGCGAGGCGATCAAGCTGCTGGCTGCCGAAGGGCTCGTCGACCTGCTGCCCAATCGCGGCGCGGTCGCGGTCAAGCTGGACGAGGATGACGTGATGCACACGTTCGAACTGCTGGCGATGCTCGAAGGCATGTCGGGCGAACTCGCGGCGCAACGCATCACCGACGAAGAGCGCACCGAGATCCGCGCGCTGCACTTCGAGATGCTGGCCTGCCATGCGCGTCGCGACCTGTCGGGCTATTACCGCATCAACGCGAACATTCACCGCGCGATCAACGTTGCGGCGCGCAACCCGGTCCTCGCCAGTACGTACGCGTCGGTCAATGCCCGCGTGCAGTCGCTGCGCTTTCGCACCAATCAGGACGACCGGAAGTGGCAGACGGCCGTGAAGGAGCACGGGACGATGATCGAGGCGCTCGACGCGCGCGATGGGGCTGCGCTGCGCCACGTGCTGATCGTCCACCTGCATCACAAGCGCGACAGCGTGCTGGCGCTGCTGCGTGCCGGCGAGATCTATCCGGTAATGGCCGCGTCATGAAGATCGACACGAAGCAGACCCTGATGCCGCTCGGTGCGGCCCTGCCCTCCAACGAAATATCGAACGCGCTCGAACGACGCTTGCGCAGCGAGACCGAAGGCGAGGTGCTGTTCGACGCCGGCTCGCGAGGACGCTATGCCACCGACGCGTCGATCTATCAGATCATGCCGGTCGGCGTGCTGGTCCCGAAGACCGAGCGCGACGTCACGACCGCGCTGGACATCGCACGCGACCTCAAGGTGCCGGTCCTACCGCGCGGCGGCGGCACCAGCCAGTGCGGCCAGACCACCGGCGCGGCGCTGGTGATCGACGACTCCAAGTACCTGCGCCGCGTGCTGGACGTGGACGTCGAAGGCCGCACCGCGACGGTCGAGCCCGGCCTCGTGCTCGACCATCTCAACGCGCAGTTGAAGCAGCACGGCCTCTGGTATCCGGTCGACGTCTCGACCAGCGCGCAGGCCACGCTCGGCGGCATGGCCGGCAACAACTCGTGCGGCTCGCGTTCGATCGCCTACGGCAACATGGTCCACAACGTCCTGGGCATGAGCACGTGGCTGTCGGACGGATCGCTGGTGGACTTCGGACCGGTGTCGTCGCTCGGATCGAAGGAAGCAGCCATCGCGTCGTTCGTGCACGGCCTGGCGGTCGAGCGTCGCGCGGAGATCGCCGAGCACTGGCCGAAGATGCTCCGCCGCGTGGCCGGCTACAACCTCGACATCTTCGACCCGCAGAGCGAGAAGCCGTACACCGCCGACGGCAGCGTCAATCTCGCGCACCTTCTGGTCGGTGCCGAGGGTACCCTCGGCTTCACGAAATCGTTGACTTTGCAACTAGCGGAACTGCCGCGCGACAAGGTGCTCGGCATCGTCAACTTTCCGACTTTCCATGCGGCGATGGACGCGCCGCAGCACCTGGTCAAGCTCGGACCCACGGCGGTCGAGCTGGTCGATCGTACGATGATCGATCTCAGCTTGAGCAACCCGGCGTTCCGTCCGGCGATCGAGGTCGCGCTGATCGACAAGCCCGCGGCGATCCTGCTCGTTGAATTCGCGGGCGACGATCGTTCGCTCCTGCTCGCGAAGCTCAAGGACCTGGTCGCGCTGATGGGCGACCTCGGGCTGCCGGATAGCGTGGTCGAGATGCCCGACCCGGCGATCCAGAAGAACCTGTGGGAAGTGCGCAAGGCCGGTCTCAACATCATGATGAGCCTCAGGGGCGACGGGAAGCCGGTGAGCTTCATCGAGGACTGTGCGGTACCGCTCGAACACCTCGCCGCATACACGGACGCGCTGACCGAGACCTTCGCGCGTCACGGCACGCGTGGCACCTGGTACGCGCACGCATCGGTCGGCACGCTGCACGTGCGGCCGATCCTCGACATGCGGGCGCAGGGCGCTGCCGACATGCGCGCGATCGCCGACGAGGCCGCGGCACTGGTCCGCAAGTACAAAGGTGCGTATAGCGGCGAGCACGGCGATGGTCTCTGTCGCGGCGAATGGATCGCGTGGCAGTTCGGTCCCGCGATCAACGACGCCTTCCGCGCGATCAAGAACAAGCTCGATCCGATCGGCCTCTTCAACCCCGGCAAGATCATCGACCCGCCGCAAATGGACGACGGGTCGCTGTTCCGCTTCCCGCCTTCGACCGCTCCGATGCCGTACCGGACCATCGCGCTCAAGACCGCGCTCGACTGGTCCGCCTGGGACGTGACGAACGACCCGATGACCGAGCAGACGACGGCACCCGGCACCGGCGGCGACAACACCGGCGGCTTCGCGAAGGCCGTCGAGATGTGCAACAACAACGGCCACTGCCGCAAGTTCGACACGGGCACGATGTGTCCGAGCTATCGCGTCACGCGCGACGAGCAGCACCTGACGCGCGGGCGCGCCAACACGCTGCGACTCGCGATCTCGGGGCAACTTGGTCCCGATGCGTTCACCAGCGAGGCCATGCACGAGACGATGGACCTCTGCGTGAGTTGCAAGGGCTGCAAGCGCGACTGTCCAACCGGTGTCGACATGGCGCGCATGAAGGTCGAGTTCCTGTCGCACTACAACGCGAAGCACGGCTGGAGCTTCAAGGACAGGCTGGTCGCGAAGCTGCCCGATTACGCGGCGACGGCGAGTCGTCTGCCGTGGCTGATGAACTTGCGCGATCGCCTGCCGGGTGCCGCGGCGCTGAGCGAGAAGTGGTTCGGTTTTTCGGCGAAGCGCACGTTGCCGCGCTGGCGCTCGGACACGTTCTGGAAGGCCGGCGATCGTTCGCTGTTCGCAGACGCGGACGCGACACTCGCGCACGCCGCGGCCGGCGACAAGACGGCCGTTCTTTTCGTCGACACGTTCAACGGCACGTTCGAGAGCGAGAACGCGTGGGCGGCGGCGCGCGTGCTGAAGGCCGCGGGTTACGTGCTCCACACGGTTGAGAAGGCGGGGGGCCATCACTGCTGCGGACGGACCTATCTCGCGAGCGGCATGGTGGATGCGGCGAAGGCCAAGGCCGGTGCGTTGATCGATGCACTGCTGCCGTTCGCCCGGGCCGGCATCGCCATCGTCGGGCTCGAGCCGTCGTGCCTGCTGACCTTGCGCGACGAGGCGCTGGCGATGGGTCTCGGGGAGCGCGCGAAGATCGTCGGGGCGCAGGCGCTGCTGTTCGAGGAGTTCGTCGCGCGCGAGGCCAGGGCCGGTCGCTTCGCGGTCTCGTTGAAGGCAGCAGACGCGCCGATCCTGCTGCACGGCCATTGCCACCAGAAGGCCTTCGGCGCGGTGACCCCGATCCTTGACGTGCTGCGACTGATCCCCGGGGCGAAGCCCGAGCTGATCGAGAGCTCGTGTTGCGGCATGGCCGGCAGCTTCGGCTACGAGGCGAAGCATCACGAGGTGTCGATGCAGATGGCCGAAGCCGCATTGCTGCCCGCGGTGCGCAGGCAGCCCGACGCGATCGTGGTGGCCGATGGCACGAGCTGCCGTCACCAGATCGCGGACGGGGCGCAGCGCGAGGCGGTGCATGTCGCGTTGCTGCTGGATCGGTTGCTGATGGTCCGGGGTTGATGACTAGGCATTTTTTCAGGGCCACGAGCGAGGAACTTGATCCGTCCATTTGTTCGTTCAGTTGATGCGGACCAGCAATTGCGCGGAGTAACCTCGAACGATGCGCATTTCCACCGGCACCGTGATCTCTGGCAAGGTCGTCCTCAATGATTCGGGTATTGCCGACGGGACTGACGTCTATGTCGTGACGCGCGAGAACGACGGAGCCGTCGTGCTGTCGCCCGAGGAATGCACGGAACTCGATATCGGGATCGCCGAGGCCGATCGGGGCGAGCTGATTCCCGGGACCGTTTTTTTCGAACAGCTGCGTCGACACGGATAGATGTGGCGCTCCAGTTCTTCGTTTCCCGTCGCGCTGTCAGCGAGATCGACCGGATCGCAACGTGGTGGTCCGCCAATCGACCTGGGACCCCCGGCGCGGTGCGCAAGGATCTCGAGGCGGCTCTCGCCTTCTCGTCCAGTACCCGTCGCTGGGTTCTCCTGTCGATACGCGATCACCAGACGTCCGTCGCTTTCATGTCGACCGCATTCGATACTGGGTTCACTACCATGTTCGTCACTCGCGGCTCGAAGTGCTTTCTGTTCGGCATTCGAGCCGTGGTAGTTGGCCTGGAGTCTGAATATCGGCCCTTCCTACACTCCCGACGGCGAAGCAGAGCGCGTGGTGCGTGCCTCCAAGCCATTCGCCCACATTGCATCGATCGTGATCAAATTGACTCGATGAACGATCTCCCTCCGCTCCCCGAACCGCGGCTCGGTCGCTATCGCCACTACAAGGGCGGCGAGTACGAAGTGATCGGGGTCGCGCGCCACAGCGAAACGCTCGAACCGCTGATCCTGTATCGCCCGCTGTATGGCGAAGCGGCGCTGTGGGTGCGGCCGTATGCGATGTTCTTCGAGAGGATCGAAGTCGATGGCGTGATGCAGCTCAGGTTCGCCGCGTTCGACGCGTCGGACACCTGACATGAGGAGCCTCGTCCAACTGGCGCTCGTTGCCTGCGTGCTCGTGGGAAGACCCGCGTTCGCCGCCCCGCCGGTCCAGGAACAGGTGCAGCCATTACCGGACGAGATGCTGCAGGCGGCGAACGCCCACGACACCGACCCCTTCATGGCCGTGCCCCTGCATGAGCCCTCGCTCGTCGTCACCTTCGATGACCAGGCGATGCATGGTTGGCAGCTGGTCCGGGACCAGCAACTGCAATGGTGGGACGGCGGCAAGTCGAAGGCGCTCTACCCGCTCGAAAGCGCGCCCGAGATCACGGTGATCGATCCCGCTATGGCCGCGACGTTCCAGATGATGACCGTGATCAGTCCGAAGCCGGACGGGAGGTCGGGCAGCGCCAAGGTCGTGGCGACCTCGATCTGAAGGAAGCGGCCCGAGGGTTGGCGGATCGTGGTGGCGCACGAGTCGGTGATCCTCGGGAAGTAGCGGTTTTCTCCTCTTTTGCGCCATCCCCTGCCGAGGGCTACCCTTGCGACTCGCTGTGCAAGGAGCCCACCATGTTCGACAAACCCACCAGTACCAACGAGCGCCAGGGCTTCTACGCGCGCATCGACCAGCACGACATGACGCCGCTGTGGGAAGTCCTCGGCAGCCTCGTCATCCCGCAGCCCAACTCGCCCTGCGTCGCCGCCCAGTGGCACTACGACGCGATCCGCGACTACCTGCTCGAGGCGGGCCGCCTGATCACCGCGAAGGAGGCCGAGCGACGCGTCCTGATCCTCGAGAACCCGGCGTTGCGCGGCCAGTCGGCCATCACGCACACGATGTACTGCGGCCTGCAGGTGATCATGCCCGGCGAGGTCGCGCCGAGCCATCGACACACCCAGTCGGCGTTGCGCTTCGTGATCGAGGGCGAGGGCGCGTACACCGCCGTCAACGGCGAGCGCGTCACGATGCGTCGAGGCGACTTCATCATCACGCCGTCGTGGACCTGGCATGACCACGGCAACCCCGGCGAAGAGCCGGTGATCTGGATGGACGGCCTCGACATCCCGCTGATCCGCATGCTCGATGCGAGCTTTGCCGAGCGCCTCGGCGAAGAGACCCAGCCGGTCACGCAGCCCGAAGGCGACGCGCTGACCCGCTACGGCAACAACATGCTGCCGGTCGACTGGGAGCCGACGACGAAGACCAGCCCGGTCTTCCACTATCCCTACGATCGCAGCCGCGAAGCGCTCGACAAGCTCGCGCGGAGCGGCCCGCTGCATCCGGCCCACGGCGTCAAGATGCAGTTCATCAACCCGGCCAGCGGCGGTTCGGTGATCCCGACCATGGGCACCTTCATGCAGCTGTTGCCCAAGGGCTTCAAGGGCAATGGGGAGCGCGTCACCGACGGCACGATCTACAACGTCGTCGAAGGCCGCGGCCGCACGACGATCGGCGAACGCACGTTCGACTGGGGCCCGCGCGACATCTTCGTCGCGCCGTCCTGGCTGCCGGTCTCGCACGAGGCCGACGACGACGCGGTGCTGTTCAGCTACTCCGACCGTCCGGTGCAGAAGGCACTCGGCCTGTGGCGCTCCGCGCCGGCTTAGCGCTGACTCTCGATCAGCCCTGCGGCGATGTCGCGATCGAGGGCCGCGCCGAGCAATGCGGCGATCTCGGCGTCCGAACGTCCGAGACGCCGTAGCTGAGAGATCTCGTCGCCCAGTTCCGCGATGAACGCCGTGGTCGCGAAGTCCTGCGATCCGATGCCCAGTGCCTCGCGCAAGGCCTGACGCGCGCGCAGCAGATCGTCGGACGAGAAGCTCTGTTCCTCGAGCGCGGCGACCCGGCGCGCGCGGGTCGCGACCGGTTGCGAGAACAGCTTGGCGATCTTCTCGACCAGCACGTCCGTGTCCGTGGCCTTGGTGAGGAACAGGTCGTAGTCGGAGAAGCGCTCGCGGACCCAGTGCTCGTCGAGTCCGGTGTGGATGCCGATCAGGATGTTCGCGGTCTGCTCGTGATCGCGCAGGAAGCGCGCGACTTCGATGCCGTTCATCTCGGGCATCGAGATGTCCATCAGCACCATGTCGAAGGGCTTGGCGGCCGCGATGGCGACGGCTTCGCGGCCGTGCTTGGCCGTCGTGACCGCATGGCCCTCGTGTTCGAGCATCAGCTTGAGGACCTCGAGGATGGCCCAGTCGTCCTCGACGATCAGGATGCGGCGACGTGTGTTCTTGAACTTGAATGGCAAGGCGATTCGTTCCCAGTTCAGGCGCGACCGCCGGCCGACGCGCGGCGCGGCAGGATGACGCGGAAGGTCGTGGTCTGGTCCTGGTCGCTCACGATGTCCGCGCTGCCGCCGTGCGCGCGCGCGATCTGGTCGACGATGTAGAGGCCAAGCCCGAGGCCATCGCCGCGGACCCGATGCGTATCGCGGCCGCGGAACGGATCGAAAACATGGCGCCGGACCTCCTCGGCGATGCGGCCGCCATTGTTGACCGAGAGGACCACCCGGTCTACGTGCGTGCCGTCCGCCCTGCACGCGACCGTGCAACCGGCCTCGCCGTGCTGGAGGGCGTTGCCGATCAGGTTGGCCACGACCTGCGTCAGACGTGCCGCATCCCAGTCGCCGTCGAGAGGTCCCGCGGTCTCGAGTTCGATGCGACGATCGGGCGCGGCGGCGCGCTTCTCGTCGACCGACTCCTGCAGCAACGCCCCGAGATCGACCCGTTGATGGCGGATCGGGATGCCGCCGGCGAGCCGGACCCGCGCGAGGTCGAGCATGTCCGCGATCATGTGACTCATCAGCTTGGCGCTGGACAACGTGCGCGCGGCCGACCGCCTGGTGGTCTCGTCGGTGGCCTTGCGCTCGAGCAGGATCGCGCCCATCACGATCGCGCTCAGCGGACCGCGCAGGTCGTGACCCAGCATCGCGGTGAACATCTCCTGCAGGCGCAGTGTCTCGGTCTTCTCCTTCAGTTGCTGCGCGAGTTGCTGCCGCTGCCTCGCGAGTTCCATGAACACGTCGACCTTGCTCCGGAGGATGTGCGGATCGATCGGCTTGAAGAGGACGTCGACGGCCCCGGATTCGTAGCCCATGAAGATCCGCCGCGCGTCGCTCGCGCCAGCGGTCACGAAGATGATCGGGATCGAACGCGTGCGTGCGTTGCCGCGCATCAGTTCGGCGAGCTCGAAGCCGTCCATCACCGGCATCTGAACGTCGACCAGTGCGAGCGAGAACTCGTGCACCAGCAGCAGTTCGAGGGCCGCGGCGCCGGAACGCGCTTCGAGCAGTTCGACGTCGTCGCGTCGCAGCAGCGCCGAGAGCGCGAGCAGATTCTCGGGCAGGTCGTCGACCAGCAGAATTTTCATGCGGCTTAGCGGTTCTTGGGTCACGCGGCAACCTTTCCAGCGACCGGGAAATCGAGCGTCTGCAGCAACGCGGCGATGGCCTCCGGCGACATCACGAATTCGGCGCCGGCTCGGGCAAGCGCCGCGAGTGGCATGGTGGACACGAAGGCGGTCGCGGGATCCTGCGCGATCGTGACGCCGCCGGCACGGCCCACAGCCGCGAATCCCGCCGCGCCGTCCTCGTTCGCACCCGTGAGGATGATCGCCGCGAGACGTGCGCCGTACACGTCGACCGCACTTTCGAAGAGGACGTCGATCGACGGCCGGGAGTAGTTAACCAGATCGTCGGCGGACAGGGCGAGCGACGGGCCCTTCTCGAGCAGCAGATGGTAGTCGGATGGCGCGAAGTAGATCGTGCCCGCCTGGATCGGCATCTTGTCCTCGGCCTCCATGACCGGAATCCTGCAGCGCGCGCCGAACAGGTTCGCGAGCAGGCTGGCGCGGTCACGCGGCAGATGGACGACGATGAAGATCGGTGCCGCCGGCCGCCGCGCCAGCGCCGGCAGCACGGTCAGCAGTGCTTCGATGCCGCCCGCCGACGCGCCGATCACGACGGCGTCCACGCGATTTGCCAGCGTCCCGGTCGTCATGCGTCGGCCTTCTTGCGATAAATGCGTTCGCGCGGCACGAAGGCGTCGAAGGCTCCGTTGGCGCTCGAGAACTGCAACGACTCCTTGGCGCCGATGCCGAGGAAGCCCTTGCGACACAGCGCCTCCTGGAACAGCCCGAGCGCGCGATCCTGCAGCTCGCGCGTGAAATAGATCAGCACGTTGCGGCACGACACCAGCTGCATCTCCGCGAATACGCTGTCGGTCGCGAGGCTGTGGTCGGAGAACACGATCTGCTCGCGCAGCGTGCGGTCGAAGACGGCGCGGTCGTAGGCCGCGGTGTAGTAGTCCGACAGCGAGGCCGTCGCGCCCGAGCGTCGATGGTTCGCCGTGAAGCCCGCGATGCGATCGATCGCGTACACGCCCGACTCGGCCTGCGCGAGCGCACGCGGGTTGATGTCGGTGGCGTAGATCAGCGAACGTTCGAGCAGGCCTTCCTCGCGCAGCAGGATCGCGAGCGACCACGCCTCCTCGCCGGTGCTGCAGCCCGCGATCCAGATCTTCAGCGACGGGTAGGTGCGCAGCAGCGGCACGACCTTCTCGCGCAGCGCGAGGAAGTAGGCCGGGTCGCGGAACATCTCGCTGACCTGCACGGTGAGGTAGTCGAGCAGCGTCGGGAAGAAGGTGGGCTCGTGCAGGACCCGGTCCTGCAACTGCGACAACGTCGCGCAGCCGAAGCGACTCATCGCCGTCGTCAGGCGCCGCTTCAGCGACGCGCCCGAGTAGTCGCGGAAGTCGTAGTGGTACTTGAGGAAGATCGCATCGACGAGCAGGCGCAGCTCGATGTCGAAGTCCTTCGCGTCCGCGGTGGCCGCTTCGGGTGGCGTGTCGATCACGACTTGGGCATCCAGACGCGGATCAGCGACAGGAGCTTCTCGACGTCGAGCGGCTTGGCGACGTAGTCGTTGGCGCCCGCGGCGAGACACTTCTCCTGATCGTCGCGCATCGCCTTCGCCGTCAGCGCGATGATCGGCAGCTTCTTCCAGCGCGGGTCCTTGCGGATCTCGCGCATCGCGGTGTAGCCGTCCATCTCCGGCATCATGATGTCCATCAGCACGAGGTCGATGGCCGCGCCCGCATCGGTCGTGCTGTGCGCCAGCGCCGCGAGCGCCTCGAGGCCGTTGCGCGCGATCTCGAGCGTCAGGCCCTTCGGTTCCAGCACGCTGCTCAGCGCGAAGACGTTGCGCACGTCGTCCTCGACCACCAGCATCCGGCGACCTTCGAACGTCGCCTCGCGATTGCGGGCCTCGCGCAACATGCGCTGACGCTCCGGCGGCAGGTCCGCCTCCACCTGATGCAGGAACAGCGTCACCTCGTCGAGCAGGCGTTCCGGCGAGTGCGCGTCCTTGATGATGATCGACCGCGAATAGCGGTTCAGGCGCTGCTCTTCGTCGCGCGTCAGCACGCGACCGGTGTAGACGATCACCGGCGGGAAAGCGACGCTCTCGTGGGCCGCCATCTGCTCGAGCAGGTCGTAGCCCGACAGGTCCGGCAGGTTGAGGTCCATCACCATGCAGTCGAAGGTGGTCGACTGCAGATGCGCGAGCGCGTCTGCCGCGCGCGCGGCGCCGGTGATCTGTACGTCATCGGTCTCGAGCAGATGACGGATGCTCTCGAGCTGCCGCGCGTCGTCCTCCACCACCAGCACGCGCCGCAGATGTTGCGTGAAGTGCGTGCGCAGTCCTTCGATCGCGTCGACCAGTTGCTCGCGCTTGACCGGCTTGAGGTCGTAGCCGACGGCTCCGAGCTCGCGCGCTTCCTGGCTGTAGTCGGCGACCGAGGCGACGTGGACCGGGATGTGCCGCGTCTCGGGGTTGCGCTTGAGCTGGTCCAGCACGCCCAGCCCGGAATGATCGGGTAGGTTCATGTCGAGCAGGATCGCGCTTGGCCGGTAGGTGGCCGCGGCGACCAGGCCTTCGGCGGCGCTGTGCGTCACGATGCACTGGAAGCCCATCTCGTGGACCAGGTCCTGGAGGATCGCCGTGAAGCGCTTGTCGTCTTCGATCACGAGGATCGTGCGGGTATTCGCGTTGAGCTGATGGCGATCGTCGGTCACCGCGGGTGACCGCTTCGGGGCCTCGCTCGGCGGCAGCGCGATCGGTGGGGGTGCGAGGCGCTCGACACTCGACGGCCGGGACTCGGCGCCGTAGATCGTCGGCAGCGTCAGCGTGAACACGCTGCCCTGGCCCGATGCGCTGCGCACGACGACGTCGCCACCGAGCATCCGCGCCAGGTCGCGCGAGATCGACAGCCCGAGGCCGGTGCCGCCGAAGCGTCGATGCGTGCTGCCGTCGGCCTGGCGGAAGGCCTCGAAGATCACGGCCTGCTCGTGCGGAGCGACGCCGATGCCGCTATCGCTCACGGCCATCGAGATGGTGTCGGCGTCCGCGGCGAAGACTCGCAGGCCGACCTCGCCCTTTTCGGTGAACTTGAAGGCGTTGGACAGAAGGTTGCGCAGGATCTGGGCAACGCGTTGCGAGTCGGTCTGCATGCGCTCCGGCGTTCCCGGCTCGACCGTCACCGTGAACGCGAGGCCCTTGTCGTGCGCGATCGGGTCGAAGGTCTTGACGAGCGCGCCCACCACGCCGCCGATCGTGACCGACTCGACGACGACGTCGATCTTGCCGGCCTCGATCTTCGACAGGTCGAGGATGTCGTTGATCAGCGTCAGCAGGTCGTTGCCGGCCGACGCGATGGTGTCCGCGAACTTGACCTGCTCGACGGTCAGGTTGCCATGCTTGTTGTCGGCCAGCAGCTTCGAGAGGATCAGCGTCGAGTTGAGCGGCGTGCGCAACTCGTGGCTCATGTTGGCGAGGAACTCGCTCTTGTACCGGTTGGAGCGTTCGAGCTCGTCGGCCTTGTCGGCCAGCACGGTCTGCGAGCGGAGCAGCTTGTCCTTCTGCGCTTCGAGCAGCTGGGTCTGTTCCTCGAGTTGCGAATTGGACTGCTCGAGTTCCGCCTGTTGTCCTTCCAGCTGCGCCTGCGAGGCCCTGAGCGCGTTGCCCTGTTCCTCGAGTTCCTCGTTGCTGACCCGCAGCTCTTCCTGCTGGGTCTGCAACTCTTCCGACTGCTGCTGCGTCTCGGCGAGCAGGTTGTCGATGCGCTCGCGTTCGCGCGCGGAGCGGATCGCGACGCCGATCACCTCCGCCACGCGCAGCAGCAGCACCTTGTCCTCGGGTGCGACCGGGCGCAGGAAACCGAACTCGGCGACCGCCTGCACGATGCCGTCCGCGGTCGCGGGCACGATCATCAGTTCGCGCGGCTGGCCGCGGCCCAGCGCCGACGTCAGCACAGCGTAGTTGTCGGGCACGCGGCGCACGTGCAGGGGATGATTGTCCCGGGCGACCTGTCCGATCAGGCCGGCCCCCAGCGCGATCTCGCTCGCCGTGTCGGCGGCGTCGGACGCTTCGTGCGCGTAGGTGGCGGTGCGATGCAGCCGACCTTCCGCGTCGGCTATGTACAGCGCCGCCAGAGGCACGTCGAGGTAGCGCGTCAGATAGGTGAGGGCCCGGTCGCACAGGATGCCGATGCGCTTCTCGCCGAGCAGTTGTCCGGCGACGCCCGCCATGCCGGCGCGCAGCCAGCTCTCGGTCTCGCGTTCGCGATGACCGCGTGCGAGCAGCCAGCCTGCCGTCACGATCAGCAACAGCAGCAGGACCGCGCCCGCGATCGTAAAGTGGAAGCCGTTGCGGATCGCCGTCTCGCTGTCCGTCTGGCGCTCGGCGAGCAGCTGGCGTTCCTCGGTCTGCATGTCGGCGACGAGCGCGCGGATGCCGTCCATCGTCACCTTGCCGCGGTCCGTCCGCACCAGCGCCAGCGCGCCGTCCACGTCCCCGCTGCGACGCAGGGCCACGGTCTCCCGCAACTCAGACAGCTTGTCCTCGACCAGCGGTTCGAGCGACGCGACACGCGATCGCTGTCGCGGACTGTCGGCGGTCAGGCTGCGCAGCGACGCCAGTTCGGACGGTGCCGTGGTCTGCGCCGTCGTGTAGCGTGCGAGGTAGTTCTCGGTGCCGGTGAGCAGATAGCCGCGCTGACCGGTCTCCGCATCCTTCAGGTGTTCGAGAAGCGTCTGCAGTCGATTGATGACGTCGAGCGTGCGAGCCACCTGCTCCGTCTTGACCTCGTTGCTCACCACCGAACGGTGGGCGAAGGTCGCGACGCCGATCACGACCACTGCGGCGATGACCAGTCCGGCGAAGGTCCTCGCCGGGAGTAGGAAGCGCTTGGCCACATCGATGGGGAGGGCTGCGGTCTCGAGGTCGGTCATGGAACGGTCGGGTGGGGCGGAACGCGGGCGGCGCCCGGCGGCGATCCGCTATGAATTCGAATGATAGAGCGCAACAAAACGACGCCGCCGTCAGCCAAGCGCCGTGCGTGGCGGTCGAATTGGCCGAACCGACGCGTCCTGCTCAGCCCTTGCGCACGCCCACCACGACGCTCGAAGCCTTGAAGATCGCCGTCGCCGCCGATCCGGCGGCGAGCCCCAGGTTGGTCGCGCTGTCGTTGGTGATCACGGCCACCACCTCCGCGCTGCCGGGCACCTTCAGCACGACCTCGATGTTGATCGCGCCGCGGGTAACGCGAGACACCGTGCCGACGAGCTGGTTGCGGGCCGACAGCCGCACGTCGCTGGCTTCGGTGACGAGAATGATCGACGACGCCTTGACGAGAGCGAACGCCTTCGCGCCGACTTTCAGGCCGAGTTCGTCGCGGCTCTCGCGCGTCACGGTCGCGACGATGTGCACGCCGTCCGTGATCGCGAGTTTGATCTCGTCGTTGATGGCGCCTTCGCGGACGCTCTCGATGGTGCCGTCGAAATGATTCCTTGCGCTGGTCTTCATGGGGTTCCCCGTGTGTTGCGTGATTTGTCCCTCTTCGAGATAGAACGCTTCGTCGCCGAAGCGCGCCAGGTCTTCCGGGTCGTGCGTGATCATCACCATCGGGAGATCGACGTCGCGCAGCAGTTGATCGAGTTCGCCGCGCATGCGCTGCCGCAGCCCAGGGTCGAGTGCCGAGAACGGCTCGTCGAGCAGCAGCGCGCGGGGCGCGTTGACCAGGGCCCGTGCGAGCGCGGTGCGCTGCCGCTGGCCGCCCGACAGGTCGCGCGGCTTCTGGTCGGCGACGTCGACCAGCTCGAACGCCCGCAGCCAGCGCTGCACCGGCTCGGCGTCGGCCCGCGCCGACGGATTGCCGAGGCCGTTCGAAAGGCCGAACGCGATGTTCTGCCGGACGGTCAGTTTCGGGAACAGCGCGTAGTCCTGGAACAGGTAGCCGAAGCGTCGCCGGCGTGCGGGCACGTCGACCTTCGATCCGCCGTCGAACAGCACGTCGCCGTCGAACGCGATGTGGCCCGCGTCGGGCTTCTGCAGGCCGGCGATGGCCTGCAGCGTCAGGCTCTTGCCCGCGCCCGAAGGTCCGTAGATGACGGTGCGATTGGCCGTGGTGCGAAAGCGCACGCGCAGGTCGAACGTGCGCTTCTCGCTCGTCATGCGCTTCGTGAGGTCGATGTCGAAGCTCATGCGGGCCGACTCACGATCAGTCGCAACGCGCCCTCGAAGCTCGGCCGCGTGCGCCACTCGCCGTATTCGCGATCCCACGTGCCGCTGCGCAGGTCGTCGGCGAGCGTCTCGACGAAGCGCTGCTCGATGCCGGCCGGAAGGAATGTCCAGGCCGATTGCGAACGTCGCATGGCTTCGTCGAGGAACGCTTCGGGCCGCGCATAGAACGCATCGGCGAAGCCGTCGACGCAGTCGATCGGGATCGGGATGACTCCCGTGATGCGACCGCTACCGCCGAGGCCGGAGACGATGCGGTCGATGGCGGGCAGGCGCGCGCGTTCGACGCTGGTCAGTTCGGACACGTAGTCGCGTAGCCAGAAGCGATCCAGCGCGTCGCCATCAAAGGTCAGCACGATGACTGGACCGCGCGCGACGCGACGCAGCTCGCGCAGTCCCTGGTCGATGTCGCTCCACTGATGGACCGTGACGGTGGCCATCGCCGCGTCGAACGAAGCGTCGCCGAAGGGCAGGTGTTCGGCGCTTGCGTCGATCGCCGGCACCGCCGCGGCATGCCGCTGCCTGCGCATCGCGGCCGACCGTTCGACGGTAACCACGCAGGGATCCGCGGGTTCGTAGGAGCCCGCTCCGGCGCCCACGTTGAGGACCGTTTTCGCACCGCCGAGCGCCTCGGTGATGTAGCGCGCGATGCGTGGGCCGGTCCGGCGCTGCGTCGCATAGCCTTCGCCGTGCACGCCGTAGTCGACGTCGCCCACGATCACTTGTAGGCCCTAGCGCGGGCCAGCCTGCCCGCGCTCAGCAGCACGGCCACGCAGACCACCGACGTGATCACCACGAGGAAGTTGGCTTCGGAGTCCTGCCCCGCCTGCACCGCTTCGTAGACCGCCATCGATAACGTCTGCGTGCGGCCCGGAATGCTGCCGGCGACCATCAGCGTCGCGCCGAATTCGCCCAGCGAGCGCGCGAACACCAGCAGCGTGCCGGCCAGGATGCCGGGCCAGGCCATCGGCAGCGTGACGCGCGCGAACACCGCCCATTCACCGAGGCCGAGCACCCGCGCCGCGTTCTCGAGTTGTGTATCGACCGCCTCGAACGCGCCGCGCGCCGAACGCAGCACCAGCGGGAACGAGACCAGCGTCGCGGCGATCACCGCGCCCTGCCACGTGAAGATGAGATTGATGCCGAACGACTCCTGCAGCCAGCTGCCGAGCCAGCCGCGCTTGCCGACCAGGACCAGCAGGTAGTAGCCGAGCACGGTCGGCGGCAGGACCAGCGGCAGCGTCAGCACCGCGTCGATGAACTCGCGACCGATGAAGCGCTTGCGGGCGAGCAGCCAGCCCACTGCGACCCCCAGCACGAGGTTGATCGCCGTCGCCCACAGGGCGACCTTGAGGGTCAACGCGATCGTGATCCAGACGGCTGCATCCATCGAGGGCTTGCGGTGAGAGTGGCCGTGCCGAGGGGATCCGACGGGGAGCGGAATATAGCGCAGGAGGTCGCGCGTATCGGGGGCTGGCCGGCGCGGTCGTCAATGCGCCAGCATGCGCAGCAGCCGCGCGACTTCGGCGCTGCAGGTCTTCGCGGCCTTGGCTTCGATGTGGCGATAGAGCGTGATCAGCTTCATCCCGGCTTCGGTGACCTGGCTGCCGCCGCCGTTCGGCCCGCCCTTGGCTGAATCCACCGCGGGCTTCGTCAAGGATCGGTTGAGCTCGTCGAGCAGCAGCCACGCGCGGCGATACGACATGTCGAGGCTCTTCGCAGCCGCTGTGATCGATCCGGTCTCGGCGATGGCCTCGATCAGCGCGATCTTTCCGGGCCCGATCGCGATGGCGTCGCCCGCGGTGATCCGCAGCCTGAAGCGCATCTCGGATTTCGGCGCGTTCGCCCTGGAGCGGGTAGGGCGGTTGACCCTGGTCGTGGTGGGGGAAGCGGCAGGCATGGGAGGCACGGACTCCGGCGAGGGAATCGTCTGGAGGGTCGAGAGCAACGCGATTAGAGCATTGCGCGACCCACGCGCGACCCACGCGCGACCCACGCGCGACCCACGCGCGACCCACACGCGACCCACACGCGACCCACACGCGACCCACACGCGACCCACACGCGACCCACACGCGACCCACACGCGACCCACACGCGACCC
>JANXTA010000101.1 GCA_025356395.1 Betaproteobacteria bacterium | reverse complement strand
CATCCCGGCCTGTATCGCTACAACACGCACGAGGAGGTGGCCCGCCGCTTCGCGGACCTTGACCGTGCTTTCGATCACGACCAGCCGGCGATCGAGGCCTTCCTGGCCTTCACGCGTTTTACCGCGGCGATCCGTTGCGGGCACAGCGATCCCAACCTTTAAAACCAGCCCCGCGAAATCGTCGAGGCGCTGACGAGCGGCAGCCATCTTCTGCCCTTCCGGTTCGTGTGGCTGGATCGCAGGATGGTGGTCGCGGACGACGGCGCGGGCCTGGCGCCCGGCACCCTCGTCGAAGCCATCGATGGCATTCCCGCGCAGGCGATCCTCGAACACATGCTGCCGCTGGCCCGAGCCGACGGGCACAACGACGCGAAGCACATCGCGCCGTTGCAGGTCCAGGGCACCGACCACTTCGAGGCGTTCGACGTCTACTTTTCGCTGCTCTATCCGGAGCGGGCCGACACGATCGAACATCCGAGCGCTGTTATCTGATGCGGCACGCGGCCTCGATGGGTGTCGATGAACGGAGATCACGCAATGCGAAGGGCGTCCGAAGACGCCCCTGCTCGGCAAACCGCTCAAGACCTCAGGCCGCTTCGGCCTTCGCCCGCGTCTTCCCGGCCCGCGACGGCACGTTGCACAGCCCGCAGACGAAGTGTTCGTTCAGATCGTCGCGATGCGTGACGAAGTGACCGCCGCATTCGGTGCAGGGTGTCGTGCCGAGCATGCCGCTGTCGACGTAACGCACCAGGATCCAGGCCCGCGTGATCGACAGCTTGTCCTCGAGATGGAAGGCCTTGGTCTGTTCGAGATAGAGGCGATACGCACGGACCAGCGCTTCGGCGCGCTCCAGCTTGCAGTGGCCGGTCAGGTGCTTGTAGCTACCCAGGAACAGCGACGCGTGGATGTTCGGCTGCCAGGTCAGGAACCAGTCGGTCGAGAACGGCAACATGCCCTTCGGCGGCGACTCGCCATTGATCTCCTTGTACAGACGAAGCAGGCGTTCGCGCGAGATCGAAGTCTCGGACTCGAGCACCTGCAGGCGGGCACCCATGCGGGCGAGTTCGCTCGCCAGCTTGATCTGCGTGGCTTCGCCGAGAACGCTCTTGTTGCGGCCGCTCATTGCATCGTCTCCAGCGAACGCGAGCCCAGCAGGATGGCGGCGTGGACGCTGCCCATGCCGGTATCGCGCTCGGTCGAGTGACTGGTGATCAGGTCCCAGACCATGCGGTCGTCGAAGCGGAAGCGGCACATCAGCATGTTCGACGAGGCGATCTTCAGAAGCTGACCCGACGACAGCGACGCGATCATGTCGGCCAGTTCGGTGTCGATGCCGAGCCGGAAGCTCGCTTCGGCCTTGTCCTCGACGATCATCTGGCGCGCCAGCATCAGATACGACAGGTTGGCTTCGCGGACTTCAGACAGAAGGTTCTCGAATTTCATGGTGGCGCTCCGGTGTTTCGCTTGACTCGCTGGAATGACCGAAGTGTGCCGATCCGTGACACCGCGCAACAGTGGCGCCTTGCCATCCGATGCGCTGGGTGCAACGCATGTCGGCTTGTCGGAAGTTTTCTGACAAGGGCTTGAAAAAGTCCATCGCTTCAACGCGGCGCGTCGCGATTCGGATGCGTCCGGATCGCCGGCGCCACGTCATCCGGCGCGACATGCGCCTCAGGAAAACGACAATGCTGCCGAAACCTTTCCTCGCTTTGTTGCACACGGACGACGACCGCTGCCGGGACCCTGCTGCGGGCGCGCTGCTCTCGGCTACCATTCGAAGGTTGGAACAGTAGCTTCACATCTCCGACATCCCAACCTCGTCGATTCGTCTTCGACCCCGCCCCCGAATCAATGCCCCGCTCGCTGTTCCGCAAGGAAGCCATCGACGCGCAACGCGAGAAATTTCTCGGCGAAGCCAGCGTCGCGCAACCGGTCAGGATGTGGGTCTTCACGGCAACCGCCTGCACGATCGCACTGATCGCCGTCGCCGTGGCGGTCTGGGGCCAGTACACGCGGCGCGAACGGGTCCAGGGTTACCTGTCGAGTGCGGTCGGGGCCGCCGACGTGCGCATGCCCGACTCGGGCACGATCTCCGAAGTGCTGGTCAAGGAAGGCGACGTCGTCGGTGCCGGCACGCCGATGGCGCGGCTCGCGTTCGATCGATCGGGCGTCAACGATGCGCGCGGCAACGAAGCGGTCGTCGGCGAGTTGAAGAACCAGGTCGGGATGCTGACCGAGCAGCGGGACAAGGAAGCCCAACTCGGGCAGCAGGACGTCGAGCAGCTGAAGAAGCGCATCGCCAGCCTGCAGACCGAGATCCGCGAAGTCGACGTCGAGGTGGGCCTGCAGAAGCAGCGGCTCGACCAGTCGAAGGAGCAGCTCAATAAATGGCTCGACCTGCAGCAGCAGGACTACGCGTCGCGCTATTACATCCTGCAGTATCAGAACGCGGTGAAGGACCAGGAGATCAAGGTCCAGCAGCTGCAGCGCCAGCGCGCGGCGAGCGTGAAGGATCTCGGCGCGGCGCAGGCCGATCTCCCGTCGACGCGGCTGCGCGCGGATGCGAAGATCGATCAGATCCGGCAGCAGATCAGCGCCAAGAACCAGGACATCGGCGAGCAGCAGGCGCGGCGCGAACAAGGCGTCAAGCGCGACATGATCGTGACGGCACCGATCGCCGGCACCGTCACCAACATCGGTCCGGCACCCGGCCAGACCGTGGCGGCCGACACGAAGTTCGCGACCATTCTCCCGAAGAACAGTCCGCTGCATGCCGAGTTGCTGGTGCCGACGCGGGCCATCGGCTTCGTCAAGCCGGGGCAGGCCGTGACGATGCGTTACGAGGCCTTCCCTTACGAACGCTTCGGCCAGTACGGTGGCAAGGTGGAGAACGTCGGCAAGACGATCTGGACCTCGGGCGACTCGGTCGGACCGATCGCGATCCGCGAGCCGGTCTATCGCATCGTCGTCGACATCGACCGGCAGGACATCCAGAGCGGTGATGCCAGCTTTCCGTTGCGTGCCGGCATGGTCGTCAGCGCCGACCTGCTGATGGAGCGCCGCTCGTTGCTCGAATGGCTGTTCCAGCCGGTCCTGCAACTGCGCAAGCGCATGGTCAACGCCACGTCGTCGCCTTCATGATCTTCGGTCGTCGCGTTCCCGTCATCCTGCAGTCCGAAGCGCCTGAGTGCGGCATCGCGTGCGTGGCGATGATCGCCACCTATCACGGCTTCATGACCGACCTGGTCGCGATGCGCCAGCGCATGTCGGTGTCCATGAAGGGCACGACGCTCAAGACCATCGCGCAGATCGCCGAGACGATGAAGATGTCGGCGCGCGGCGTGCAGGTTTCTCTCGATGCGCTCAACAAGATCAAGCTGCCTGCGATCCTGCACTGGGACATGAACCACTTCGTCGTGCTGACGAAGGTGTCGGGTTCGGGTGCGAAGCAGACCATCACGGTGCACGATCCGGCGCGCGGCAAGCGCATCCTCAACCGTCACGACACGTCGCGTCACTTCACCGGCGTCGCGATGGAGATGCTGCCGACACCGGGCTTCCGCGAAGTCGAGGAGCGCGAGCGCATCAGCTCGTGGCAGCTGCTGTCGGCGGCCTCGGGCTACAAGTCGACGATCGCGCAGATCTTCATGCTGTCGCTCGCGCTCGAGGTGTTCGCGATCGCCACGCCGTTCTTCCTGCAGCTCGTCATCGATCGTGTGCTGGTCGGGCGCGACGTCGACTTCCTCACCGTGCTCGGGGTCGCGTTCGCGGCGCTGGTGATCGTGCAGGCCATGGTCACGGCGCTGCGCGCGTGGGTCGGCGTCTACCTGTCGACGCAGATCAACATGGGCATGCTGGCCGACCTGTTCGCGCAGCTGATCCGGCTGCCCCTGTCGTGGTTCGAGAAGCGCAACATCGGCGACATCATCTCGCGCTTCCGCAGCATCGACGCGATCCAGCGGACGCTGACGACGACCTTCGTCGAGGCGATCGTCGACGGCCTGATGGTCGCGGTCACGCTGGCCGTCATGTTCTTCTACAGCGTGGTGCTGACGGGCATCGTGCTGGGGGCCGCGGTGCTCTACGGCCTGACCCGCTGGATGGTCTATTACCCGCAGCGTCGCGCGACCGACGAGCAGCTCGCGCACGAGGCCAAGTCGGGCTCGCACTTCATCGAGACGCTGCGCGGGATGATGGCCATCAAGCTCAACATGCGCGAGCAGGAGCGCCGCTCGGGCTATCAGAACCTGGTCGTCGATCACGTCAACGCGGGCGTTCGCGTACAGCAGATCGCGATTGTCCATCGCGCCTGCAACGGCCTGATCTTCGGCCTCGAGAACGTCGCAGTGATCTGGCTCGGCGCACACACCGTGATGCGCGGCGACCTCACGGTCGGCATGTTGTTCGCATTCCTCACGTTCAAGCTGCTGTTCCTGACGCGCATCAACCTGCTGATCGACAAGGTCATCGAGTTCCGCATGCTGGACCTGCATGCCGAGCGTATCGCCGACATCGCGCTGACGGAGCCCGAGGCCGTGGGCAACGCGAAGCGCGTGATCAGTCCCGGCGTGCCGCTCACGGTACGGGCCGAGCAGGTGGGCTTCTCGTACGGCAGTGAAGGCTTCGTGTTCCGCCACGTCGACATGGACGTGCGGGTCGGCGAGACGGTCGCGCTGGTCGGCCCGTCGGGATGCGGCAAGACCACGCTGATCAAGGTCCTCACCGGACTGCTGCCGGCCACTGAAGGCACGCTCTATGTCGGCGGCCACGACCTCAGGGATCTCGACCTCGGCAGCTATCGCAGCCGCATCGGCGTCGTGATGCAGGACGACCAGCTGTTCATCGGCACGATCGAGGACAACATCAGCTTCTTCGACCCCACCCACGACGCGGCACGAGCGCGCGAATGCGCGCGGGTCGCGGGCCTCGACGTCGACATCATGGCGATGCCGATGCAGTTCAACACCATCGTCGGCAGCCTCGGCGTCGCGTTGTCGGGCGGCCAGAAGCAGCGGCTGCTGCTGGCACGCGCGCTGTATCGGCAGCCCGAGATCCTGTTTCTCGACGAAGCCTTCGACCAGCTCGACCTCGATCGCGAATACGAGATCACCGACCGGCTCGTGGAGCTGGGACTCGGCGTCGTGATCGTCAGCCATCGGCCGGATACGGTGCGACGGGTCGATCGGGTGATCGACATCGGCAACGGCGGCAACCAGTCCCTTTGAGCGATCAGTCGCGGGTGAAGTCGCCCACGTTCGCCCTCGGATCGATGCTCGGAACCACGGTCGCGAACGCGAGCGAGTCCAGGTCGACGACCTTCAGCGACACCATCTGCTTCGGACCGATCAGCGGGCTGTTGTTGACGGTGCTCTCGGGCTCGGTGCCCTCGGTCGGCAAGCCCCAGTACAACACCTGGCGCGGGCGGACGAAGTCGATGGCACCGAAGCGTCCCGTCATGCCCGGCAGCTCGATCGCCCGACTGACACCGGTCTTCAGGTCGCGCAGTTCGAGCTTGTCGTCGGCCACCTTGAACAGCAGCGTCGCCTGGTCGGCCGACCACAGCGGGTCCAGTCCGATCGCCAGCATCTCGCGCGCACCCGTCTCGACCGACAGCATCGCCACGACCGGGATGCCCCCTGAACGCTGCGACCCTCGTTGCCCTGCACGTCTGCGGCGAGTCGAGGCGTCAGCTGGTCGCTGGTCTCGGCGCGGACGACGAGCAGACGCTTCCCGTCGGCCGACCACGAGATCGGTTGCTCGTAGAGCAGTTCGACACCGATACGTCGCTGTCGCCCGCTCTGCAGGTCGATCAACACGAGTTCGCCGACCGTCCGCGAATCCCGCAAGCGCTGGCTACTCGTCAGGCGCGGCGAGTAGCCGTCGAGTTTCCGCAGGCGCGACTCGGGCACCGTGGCCAGCCAGCGACAGGGCCATCGGCTTGCGATAGAGGTTGCCGCCGGCTGGCGTGGTCCACGACGCGATGGCTTTCTGTTCGGGCTTGCACGCCGCGCCCTCGACCGCGCAGCGGCTGCGGATCAGGGTCACGGTCACGGTCGACAGATCCCGCGGCGTCGTGCCGCGGGTCATCTGCACCATCAGCAGGGACCGCGAGCCCTCCGCCACGATTCCACCCTGGTACTCGAAGCCACGCTGATGCACGTAGGGCTGGCAACGCGAGACATCAGGATTCGAAATCGATCGCAGGGGATTGCAGGGCATGTCTCCCTGTGCGATCGCGATGTGGCCCTGCAGGGCGGCGAGGACGGCCGGGGTCTCGGGGCCGCACATCGCGTCGAAAGCGGGCGGCGATTCGACCGCACAAGCGGTCAGCAGCACCGTCGATACGGCGAGGACGGCCCCAGCGAGCAGGGGCCGGAGGAAGCAGTCGGCTGGCATGTATCGGTCTCGGAGGTTCGGACCCGCACACCATGAACCGCACCCCATGGCCAGACCACGAAGGTGGATCCCCTCCCACCCGACGCACCTCGCGGTAACGTCTGACGATACCCTCGATGCGCCGCAGTTACCCGCCGAGCCCGTTCGACAGATCGCGCTGGACGTCGGCCACGTTCTCCAGGCCGACCGCGACACGCAGCATGCCGTCGCCGATGCCCGCAGCCGTGCGGGCCTCGGGCGCGAGCCGGCCGTGGGTCGTCGTGGCCGGATGCGTGATCGTGCTGCGCGTGTCGCCGAGATTGGCGGTGATCGAGATCAGGTTGCAGCCGTCGACGATGCGCCACGCGGTCTCGCGGTCGGCGACCTCGAAGCTGACGACCGCCCCGCCCGCGCTCTGCTGCTTCTTAACCAGCTCGGCCTGCGGGTGACTGTCGAGTCCGGGATACAGCACGCGCGAGACCTGCGGATGCGCCTCGAGCCAGTGCGCCAGCGCCAGCGCATTGGCCGACTGCTTCTCCATCCGCAGCGCCAGCGTCTCGAGTCCCTTGAGCAACACCCAGGCGTTGAACGGCGACAGCGACGGCCCCGAAGTGCGCAGCACCGGCATCAGCCGGTCGCGGATCAGGTCCAGCTTGCCCAGCACCGCGCCGCCCATCACGCGGCCCTGGCCGTCGAGGAACTTGGTGGCCGAGTGGATCACGAGGTCGGCGCCCAATGCGATGGGACGTTGCAGCGCCGGCGTGCAGAAGCAGTTGTCGACCACCAGCAGCGCGCCGCGTGACGAAGCGATCTGCTTGAGCGCGGCGATGTCGGCGATCTCGGCCGTCGGGTTGGACGGCGTCTCGACGTACAGCAGCTTCGTGTTGTCGCGCATCGCCGCGGCCCAGGACGACGGATCGGTGGGATCGACATAGGTCGTCTCGATGCCGAAGCGCGCGAGGATCGTGTTGAAGAGCTGCACCGTCGCACCGAAGATGCTGCGCGACGCGATCAGGTGATCGCCGGCGTTGAGCAACCCGATGCAGGTCGTGAAGATCGCGCTCATGCCCGACGACGTCGCGATGCAGGCCTCGGCATCCTCGAGCGCGGCCAGGCGATCCTGGAACATCGCGACCGTCGGATTCGAGAAGCGCGAATAGACGAAGTGGTCGCCGCTATTGGCGAAACGTTCGGCCGCCTGCGCCGCGCTGTCGAACACGAAGCTCGACGTCAGGAACAGCGCCTCGGCGTGCTCGCCGAAACCGCTGCGACGGGTCCCCGCGCGAACCGCGCGCGTCTCGAAATCCCAGTCTTCGTTCATGGTTCGATGCGGCCTTCGACATAAATGGAAAACCCGCTTCCTGACAACTGAAGCGGGTTGCGTCACGTGGAATCCATCGCAACGAAGCTTACTTTAGCGGCATTTGTTTTCAGGGCGCGACCCTTCAGCGCCCGCAAGCGATTCAACTTGGCGCGAACGCAGATTGTCCCCGCTTCGCGTCGGCGTCGTCAAGCCACGAAGCCCCCGGCAGTGCGGCGTCGTCTGATAGTCCCTCGCGGGTGCGGCAGCTATAAATAAGCGATGGACTTTCGCATCCGCATGACCCTGGCCGACCTCTGGCCGCTGCTCAAGAAGTCGGTGACGTCGTGGTCGGACGACTACGCGCCGAGCATGGGGGCCGCCCTCGCCTACTACACGGTGTTCTCGATCGCGCCGCTGCTGCTGATCGTGATCTCGATCGCCGGCCTGATCTACGGCGAGGACGCGGCACGCGGCGCGATCTTCACGCAGATCAGCGGCCTCGTCGGCAACGAAGGCGCGACCGCCATCCAGGGCCTGCTCAAGAGCGTCAACAAGCCGAGCGAGAGCATCGCCGCGACGGTTGTCGGCATCGGCACGCTGCTGCTCGGGGCGACGACCGTGTTCGGCGAATTGCAGGACGCGCTCAACCGCATCTGGCGGGCGCCGGCCCTGATCGAGCAGGGCGGCCTCTGGGAGCTGTTGCGACGTCGCCTGCTGGCCTTTGGCATGATCCTCACGATCGGATTCCTGCTGATCGTGTCGCTGCTGCTCAGCGCGCTGCTGGCCGCGTTTAGCAACTGGTTCGGACCGAGCTTCATCGGCTGGGAAGTTCTGCTGCACGTGATCAACTTCGCGATCAGCTTCGGCGTGACCACCGTGCTGTTCGCGATGATCTACAAGATCATGCCGCGCGTGAACATCGCCTGGCGCGACGTGTGGCTGGGTGCGGCCGTGACGTCGCTGCTGTATTCCGTCGGCAAGTTCCTGATCGGCCTCTACCTCGGCAAGAGCAGCATTGCGTCGGGCTTCGGTGCAGCGGGCTCGCTGGCCGTGCTGCTGGTGTGGATCTACTACTCGACCCAGGTCTTCCTGATGGGCGCCGAATTCACCTGGGTCTACGCGAACATGTACGGGACGCGCCGGGGCAAGGACAAGCTGGCCGAGGTTCCCGAGGTGCCTGCCCGCAGCGCCGAAGACGGTGACCACGGCGTGATCAGTCCGCAGGCTGCGCGCTAGGCGCCTCAGCTGTCCGGCGCCAGGTTCAGGTTCATCTGCGAGCGTGACTCGCCGTCGACGACCGTCGGGAACAGTCGCGAATACTCGAGCTTGTCGAGGTATTCGGGTGTCACGTCGCCGGTGATGTAGTCGCCGTCGAAGCACGAAGCCTCGAAGCGCGAGATGCCCGAACCCGGCTCGTTGATCGCCTTCTTCATGTCGTCGATGTCCTGGTAGATCAGGACGTCCGCACCGATTGCCGCGCGGATCTGCTCGTCGTCGCGACCACTCGCGATCAGCTCGTTGCGGGTCGGCATGTCGATGCCGTACACGTTGGGGAAGCGCACTGGCGGCGCGGCCGACGCGAAGATCACCTTGTTGGCCCCCGACTCGCGGGCCATCTCGACGATCTGGTTGCTGGTGGTGCCGCGCACGATCGAGTCGTCGACGATCAGCACGTTCTTTCCCTTGAATTCGACGCCGATCGGATTGAGCTTCTGGCGCACGGACTTCTTGCGCACGCCCTGCCCCGGCATGATGAAGGTGCGACCAACGTAGCGGTTCTTGATGAAACCCTCGCGGTAGTCGATGCCGAGTCGCAGCGCCAGTTGCATGGCGGCGGGCCGGCTCGAATCGGGGATCGGCATGACGACGTCGATGTCGCCGAGCGACAGCTCGCGCCTGACCTTGGTGGCCAGCGTCTCGCCCATCCGCAGCCGCGCCGCATACACCGAGATGCCGTCCATCACCGAGTCGGGACGCGCGAGATAGACGTATTCGAAGATGCAGGGATTGAGCTGAGGCTTCTCGGCGCATTGCTGCGTGTGCAGTCCGCCGTCCATGTCGATGAAGATCGCCTCGCCGGGCGCGACGTCGCGCACCAGCCGATAGCCCATGCCCTGCAGCGCGACCGACTCCGAAGCCACCAGGTACTCCGGTCCCGCCGCGGTCTCGATCTGCCCCAGCACCAGCGGCCGGATGCCGTAGGGATCGCGGAACGCCAGCACGCCGTAGCCCGCGATCTGCGCGACCACCGCATACGAGCCACGCACGCGGCGATGCAGGCCGCTGACGGCCTTGAACACCGCCGACGGATCGAGCGAGTAGCCCGCGGTCGCCATCTGCAGCTCGTGGGCCAGCACGTTGAGCAGCACCTCCGAGTCGGACTCGGTATTGATGTGCCGCCGGTCGATGCGAAACATTTCGTCCTTCAACTGCTCCCAGTTGGTCAGGTTGCCGTTGTGCGCGAGCGTGATGCCGAACGGCGCGTTGACGTAGAAGGGCTGGGCCTCCTGGGCGTTGACGGCCGAGCCCGCGGTCGGATAGCGGACCTGCGCGATGCCCGCGTTGCCCGCGAGGTCACGCATGTTGCGCGTGCGGAACACGTCGCGCACCAGGCCCGAGCCCTTGTGCATCGCGAAATTCTTGCCGAGGCCGGTCGAGATGCCGGCCGCGTCCTGTCCGCGGTGCTGCAGCAGCAACAATGAGTCGTAGAGCAGCTGGTTGACCGGGCCGTTCGAGACGACGCCGACGATTCCGCACATGTTCGAGTCCTGGTGACCTGGACGACGCGGGCGCCGTCCGACGTTGCAAAGAGGGATCGCTAGAAATTCACGTGCCGTGCCCAGTCATCGGGCAGCCACGGCTTGAAGATGCGTACGGCACTTTCCGCCAGACCGGAGAGCAGCGCATCGCGCCACACCGGCTGCCTGGGGAGATCGGTCAGCCCGGCGACGATCACCAGCGTCATCACAATCAGGACGCCCCGCGCGAGACCGAACAGCCCACCCAGTCCGCGATCGACGATCTTCAATCCGAGCGCCGTGATGATATGGGCGATCGCGAGATTCACCAGGGAGGCCAGCAACAGCGTGCCGATGAACAGCACGCCGAATCCCATCACGAGCCGCAACGTTCCTGCGGGCACCGCCTGCGGCAGCAGCGCTGCCAGATCCGCACCGTAGCGGTTCGCGATCACGAATGCCGCCAGCCACGCGACCAGCGACAGCACTTCCTTGACCAGTCCGCGCAGCGTGCTGATGACCACTGAGGCGACCAGGATCGCCAGCACGACATAGTCGAAAGCGGTCATCCGACAGCCAGCGGAATTTCATGCAGCACCAGCGACGCGCACGTCACCGCAAACGATCACAGCGGAACCACGGAGCCATCGAGCTTCATCGTCTTCAGCTTCTGTTTCGCGTGGTCGGCCGCGTCGCGCGAAGCGAACGGGCCGAGGCGTACCCGGGTCCGCATGCCCTGCGCAGTGGACACGGACTCGACGTAGGACTTCAGCCCGTTGGCCACGAGCTGGTCGCGCAGGCCCTTCGCGCGATCGGTGGAAGAAAACGCGGCGATCTGCACGGCGTACTGCCGGTTGTCGGTGCCCGAGGCAGGCGGCTCGGTCTTGCCTTCGAGAGCCGCCAGTGCGCGCGGATCGTCGGCGGGTTGCGCGGTGGACGTCGACCTGGCCTTCTCGACGGGCTTGTCGGGGACCTTCTCGACAGGCTTCGCCACCGGAGCCGCTGCCTTCGGGACCGGTGCGGCCTCCATCGGCTTTTCAGCGGGCTTCTCCGGTGTAGGCGCCGCGGTGTCGGGAACCGCCAGAGCCAACGAGTCAGCGGCTGGCGCTGCGGGGGTCGTGGTGGGCAACTCGCCAGACGCACGCAACGGACTCTTTGCAGGATCGGGGACGCCGCGGCGCCCCTCGAACGGCGCGTCGCGATCCGGGATCTGCAGGCCGATGTCGTCGGCAGGCGCAACCGGCGTGCGGTCGAACAGCATCGGCACGAAGACGATCGCCGCCAGCGCCAGCGCGACGGCACCGATCAGGCGGCGTCGCGCACGGGTCTTGGACGCCTCTGCGGGATCGAGCGGCGAGCCCTTGTCGAAATCGGCGCCGGCCACAGACGTGCTGCGCGGCTTGCGGATGTTGCGCGGCGAGCGACGCAGCGCCTGGAACGGGACGTCTTCAGAAGTCACCGCTTCGGCCGCTGCCTTGTTCCGCGAGAAAAGACGCATGACTAAGAGACCGTCACAGGATGGACGTGGAACCGCGTCATAGGGGGTCGGGCGGACGTCGCGTGGACTTGCAGCGGAGCGCATCGTGAGGATGCGCGGTGGGCATTACCTGGAGCCACGGACCTTCATCACGCCAGAGACCGTATGGAACGATCCAAAAACAACGATTCTATCATCGGGCCCCGCCGCTTCAGCCGCTGCGAGCCATGCGTCGCCGGGTCCGTCGAACTGCCGGACTTCGGCATCGGCGACGGATTCCGTCGCCGGACGCGAAGAGCGCGCGAAGGCGAGGACGCTCGCGATCTGGTCGGCCGTTGCGGCTCGCGGCAGCGGCAGGCCGCAGAGGAACCAGCGGTCCACGCGGCGCAGCATGGTGGCGAGGATTCCTTCGATGTCCTTGTCGCGCATTGCGCCGAAGATCGCCAGCGTGTAGGGGTGGAAACCCATGCCGTCGAGGCTATGCGCGAGCGCAGACGCGGCCTGCGAGTTGTGGGCGACGTCGTAGATCACGGTCGGTTTGCCAGGCAGGACCTGGAAGCGACCGGCGAGCTCGACCGTGATCAGGCCGGTCCGTACCGCCTGCTGCGGTACCGGCAGGCGCTCCTGCAGCGAGGCCAGCGCGGCCAGCGCGCCCGATGCGTTGAACAGCTGGTTGGCTCCGCGCAGCGCGGGATAGCCAAGGCTCGAGCGGCGCGTGCCGCGCCCCGAGAAATTCCATTGCTGGCGATCGCCGGCGTAGTTGAAGTCGCGGCCGATCAGCCAGAGGTCGGCGCCAACGGCTGCCGCGTGATCGATCAGCGACTTCGGCGGATCCGGGTCGGCACAGATCGCGGGACGGCCCTCGCGAAAGATGCCGGCCTTCTCGAAGCCGATCAGTTCGCGCGTCGCGCCGAGATAGTCGACGTGGTCGACCGCGATGCCGGTCACGATCGCGCAGTCGGCGTCGATCAGGTTGACCGTGTCGAGCCGTCCGCCCAGGCCCACCTCGAGGATGACCACGTCGAGCGGCGCGTTCGCGAAGAGCCGCAGGATCGCGAGAGTGGTGAACTCGTAGTAGGTCAGCTCGACCGCCGGCTCGATGGAGCGCGCGGCCTCGACCGCTTCGAACTGCGCGATCAGCTCGGCGTCGGTCGCCTCTGCGCCGTTGAGGTGCGCGCGCTCGTTGAAGCGAATGAAATGCGGCTTGATATAGAGGCCGACGCGATAGCCCGCGGTGAGCAGGATCGACTCGAGCATCGAACAGGTCGAGCCCTTGCCGTTGGTGCCGCCGACCGTGATGATCGGTAGGTCGATACCGAGATGCGCGCCGAGCCCGAGGCGGTCGGCGACGATGCGCGAGCGAGCGAGACCCATCTGGATCTCTTGCGGATGCATCGCCTCGATCGCGGCGAGCCATTCGTCGAGGGTTCGGTTCATGCGGGAAGGGCCGGATTCGTGGGGCGGAAAAAGGAAAGGGCGCATCGCTGCGCCCGATGATCATTGCTTGACGAGATCTCGCGGTCAGACTGCGTCGGCTCCGGTCTCGCCGGTCCGAATCCGCACCACCCCGTCGACATTCGTCACGAAGATCTTCCCGTCGCCGATCTTGCCGGTACGCGCCGCAAGGACGATCGCGTCGATGGTCCGCTGCATGGCGTCGTCGGTGACGATGACCTCGATCTTGACCTTCGGCAGGAAGTCGACCGCGTACTCGGCACCGCGATACAGCTCGGTGTGGCCCTTCTGACGACCGAATCCCTTGACCTCGGTGACCGTCAGTCCGGTGATGCCGACCGCCGCCATGGCTTCGCGGACCTCATCGAGCTTGAAGGGTTTGATGATTGCCGTGATGCGCTTCATGGTCGGTCCTCTTTGTTATGAATGGTTCCGGCAGCGACACCGTTTCGCACGGTCATCCCTCGAAACGATTGGTTATAGGATACCGCCAGTCCCGGCCGAAGGCCCGATGCGTGATGCGGATGCCGACCGGCGACTGCCTGCGCTTGTACTCCGAGAACTTGATCAGCCGCGCGACGCGCTTGACGTCCGCTTCGGCATAACCGGCGGCCACGATCTCCGCGCCGCTCTCGTCCTCTTCCATGAAGCGCCGCATGATGCCGTCGAGCACCTCGTAGGGCGGCAGCGAATCCTGGTCGGTCTGGTTGTCCCGCAGCTCGGCCGACGGCGGGCGCGTGATGATGCGTTCCGGTATCACGTCGCCCTTGCCGAAGACTGTCGACGCGTTGCGCCAGCTGCACAGCTCGTAGACCAGCGTCTTCGCCACGTCCTTGATCACTGCGAAGCCGCCGGCCATGTCGCCGTACAGCGTGCAATAGCCGGTCGCGAGCTCGCTCTTGTTGCCGGTGGTCAGCACGATGCGACCGGTCTTGTTCGACAGCGCCATCAGCAACGTGCCGCGCACGCGCGCCTGAATGTTCTCTTCGGTCGTGTCCTCCGCGAGACCTTCGAACTGCGTCGCGAGCTGCGCGCGGAACGCGTCGAACATCGGGGCGATCGCAATCTCGTCGTACTGCACGTCGACCCGCTTGGCCATCTCGCGCGCGTCGATCCACGAGATGTCCGCGGTGTAGCGCGACGGCATCATCACCGTCCGCACCCGGTCGGCGCCGAGCGCATCGACCGCGATCGCGAGCGTCAGTGCCGAATCGACACCGCCCGACAGCCCGATGATCGCGCCGGGAAAACCGTTCTTGCCGAGGTAGTCGGCGACGCCGAGGACCAATGCGCGATAGACCTGCTCGCATAGCGACAGCGATGGCTCGATGGTCGCGGGACGCGGCACGGCACCGTCGAACTCGAACACCGCGATAGCCTCGACGAAGTTCTTCATCTGAGCGGTGACGTGACCGTTGCCGTCCAGCACGAACGAGCCGCCGTCGAAGACCAACTCGTCCTGGCCGCCGACCAGGTTCGCGTAGACCAGCGACAGGCCCGCACTCGTCACGTTGGCGCGCATCACGTCGTGACGCTGCGACAGCTTCTGGACGTGGAACGGCGATGCGTTCGGGACCAGCAACACTTCAGCACCCGCGGCGCGTGAAGCCAGGGGCGCGTGCGGGAACCAGGTGTCCTCGCAGACCACGACCCCGAAGCGGGTGCCCTTGACCTCGAACACCATCGGTTCGGTGCCGTGGTCGAAGTAACGCTCCTCGTCGAACACGTCGTAGTTGGGCAACTCGCGCTTGTGAACCCGACCGATGGGCGTCGAGCCCTTCCAGACCGAGGCGGTGTTGTAGCGTTGCGTGCCCTCAATCGTCGGGTGTCCGATCACGCAATGCAGGTCAGGAAATGCCGCGAGACGCGCCACCATCGCGGCCAGGATCGCATCGGACCTCGCATACAATGTAGGACGCAGCAGCAGGTCCTCGGGCGGATAGCCGGTCAGCGCAAGTTCGGGCGTGACGACGATGTCCGCACCTTGCGCTGCAGCCTCCCTCGCCGCATTGAAAATCTTCTCCGCATTGCCTTCGAGATCGCCGACCGTGCAGTTGATCTGCGCGATCGCGACCCGGATGATTTCGTCGTTCGATGATGGGTTCAAGTGGACTTTCCGGCACTCGATGATCGGGTCGTCGGATCGGTCGTTGCGCCTGGAAACGGCTCGATTTCAAACGGCATGAAGTATCGCACGCAACTTATCGACGACCTCGCCATCATCGGCGAAGCGGGATGGGACGTACTCGTCGCGACCGACGCGAAACGCCGCGAGACCGAGGTCAATCCCTTCCTGCGCTACGCCTTCCTGGCAGCGTTGCACGAGACCGGCTGCGCCGACCTCGATGCGGGCTGGGGCGTCGAATACCTCAGCTTGTGGCGCGGTGAAAACCTCGTCGCCGCGATTCCGCTCTATCGCAAGTTCCACTCGTACGGCGAGTACGTTTTCGACTGGGCGTGGGCCGACGCCTATCGACGCAACGGCGTCGACTACTACCCGAAGCTGCTCTCCGCGATCCCGTTCACGCCGGTCGCCGGCCCGAGGCTGATCGCGGTCGATGCGCACGCGGGCGTGGCGCTCGCCAAGGCCGTGATGGATCACGCGCACGCGAGCGACCTGTCGTCGCTGCACGTGCTGTTCCCCGAACACGACGACGAGGCCGACGCGCTGGAGAGCGTGGGCTGCATGCGCCGCGAGGGCGTGCAGTTCCACTGGACCAACGCCGGCTATGCCGACTTCGAATCCTTCGTCGACACGCTCGAACGCAAGCGCCGCAAGAACATCCGCGCGGAGCGCCGCAAGGTCGCCGAGGCCGGGGTGCGCGTGCGACGCGTCGAGGGCCGCGATGCGACCGACGCAGACTGGCGCTTCTTCGCGCGCTGCTACACGAACACCTATCGTGCGCACTACTCCACGCCCTACCTCAACCTCAAGTTTTTCCGCCGCATCGCGGCGTCGATGCCCGAGAACCTGCTCCTGGTGATCGCGGAGCGCGAGGACGCCGACGGCATCGTGCCGATCGCCAGTTCACTGGTGGTGTTCAATGCGTCGACGCTGTATGGCCGCTACTGGGGCGAGATCGAGCATGTGCCCTGCCTGCACTTCGAGTGCGCCTACTACCAGCCGCTGGAGTTCTGCATCGAGCGCGGCATTGGGCTCTTCGAGGGCGGCGCGCAAGGCGAACACAAGATGGCGCGCGGCTTCCTGCCCGTGAAGACGCGCTCGCTGCACTGGCTAGCGCATCCGGCCTTCGCCGAAGCCGTGGAGACCTTCCTGGCGCGCGAGGCCGTGGGCATCGGCCACTACGTCGATGAACTGAACGAACGCGATCCGTTCAAGCGCGCCGACGCGTAGGGCCGATCACAGGAAGCCGATCGAGAACCAGGGCACGAGCGCGATGACGATCACGCCGATCAGTAGGGCGACGATGTAACCCATCAACGGCTTGATGCCTTCGGCCGGATCGATCCGGCCCACCGCGCAGGCCGAGTAGTAGCCCACCCCGAACGGCGGTGCGAACAGCCCGATGCCCATAGCCAGGATGATGACCATCGCGTAGTGGACGTCGTGGATGCCGACCTGCTCGGCGACCGGGAACAGCAGGGGCCCGAACAGCACGATCGCCGGGATGCCCTCGAGCACGCTGCCGAGGATGATGAAGCCGACGATGGATGCCGCGAGGAACGCGTACTTGCCGCCCGGCATCGCGGCCGCACCTTCGGCCAACGCGTTCGAGAAGCCCGACTGCGTCAGCGCCCACGCCATGCCGGTCGCCGCGCCGATGATCAGCAGGATCGCGCCCGACAGCGACGCGGTCTCGATCAGGATCGGCTTCATGCGGCTCCAGTCGAACTCGCGGTAGATCAGCAGGCCGACGACGAAGCAGTAGACGATGCCGATGGTCGAGACCTCGGTCGCCGTGGCGACGCCTTCCACCACCGCGAAGCGGATCACGAACGGCAGCGCGAGCGCGGGCAGTGCAGCCGCGAAGAAACGCAGCGTGTCGCGCTTCGGCGTCTTCTCGACGCCGGAAAGGTCTTCCTTACGATAGCGCAGCCAGACGACCACACACACCAGCGCACCGACGACCACCGCGGGCATCAGCCCACCGGTGAACAGCGCGGTGATCGAGACGCCCGTCACCGAACCGACCGTGATCAGCACCAGGCTCGGCGGAATGGTCTCGGTCTGCGCGCCCGTGGCCGACAGCAGCGCGGCGAGTTCGCCGGGCTTCGAGCCGCGCTTGCGCATCTCGGGGAACAGCGCCGGCGCGATCGCCGCCATGTCGGCGACCTTCGAGCCGGAGATGCCCGACACGAGGTACATCGCGCCGACCAGAACGTACGACAGGCCGCCGCGCACGTGTCCCAGCAACGCGGCGAGGAACTGGATCAGGCGACGCGCCATGCCCGTGACCTCGAGCAGCAGCCCGAGGAAGATGAACATCGGCACCGCGAGCAGGATCAGGTGCGACAGGCCCTCGCCCATGCGACCGACCATCACGACCATCGGCGTCGTGGTCGTCAGCGACAGGTAGCCGAAGGTGGCCAGTCCGAAGGCGAACGCGATCGGCACACCGCTGAACACGCACAGCGCGATGATGCCGACGAAGAAGATGACGAGATTGACATTGCCCAGTTCGACCAGCATCGGCTGCGCCAGCACGAGGCCGCCGATGATCGCGCCGATCAGCACCACCGAGATCACGATGGCCTTGATGCGCGCCACCACCGCGAGTCGCAGCAGGCCGGCAACCAGCATCAGCAGCATGCCGATGGGCAGGGCCGCGGCGCGCCAGGCGTTGGAGATGTCGAGGCCCGGCATGTTCATGAAGCGCTCGTCGGCCGCATGCTCGTAGGCCGGTATCAGGATCAGTCCGAGGAACGCGATGGCCGCCACCATCGCTACCGCCTCGAGCGTGGCGCGCAAATCGGGCGACGCCATCTTGACCAGCGTCGTCATGCGCATGTGCTCGCCGCGTCGCAACGCGATCACCGCGCCCAGCATCGCGAGCCAGATGAAGAGGATCTGCGCGAGTTCGTCGGACCAGATCAGCGGGCTGTGGAAGACATAGCGCGAGACGATGCCGGCGGAGAGGATCAAGGTCTCCAGCACCACGAGGATCGCGCAGACGGTCTCGATCGTGACTGCGAAGACGCGGTCGACCTTCACGAGGACGTCGCGTGTCACCGAAGGCGGTAGGGCGGTGGGGACGAAGGCGGTGGCGGCCACGATCAGGCCTCGACGCCGCGAACCACGGATGCGGGGTAGTCAGTCATGCGACTCCTTTGCCGGCGGTCACCGCGCGCGTTACGCCGCGGGCCGCCGCTTCGATGCTTGTCGGTACGAAGTCGTCGCGCGGAAAAGGGAGTTTCCGTGCGCCGCGCGCGTCAGGCGAGCTTGCCGGTCGACGCTTCGAGTGCCGCCCACGCCTCGTCGCCGAACTTGGTCTTCCACTCGGCATAGAAGCCGGCCTGCTGGAGGGCCTTGCGGAACGTGTCGGTCGACGGCTTGTTGAAGGTCAGGCCCTTGGCACCCAAGTCCTGCTGCAACGATACCGCAAGCTTTTCGCTGTCGGCGCGCTGGAGGATCGCGGCCGCGTTGAAGTTCTTCGTGACGATCTCCTGCAGCGGCGCCGGCATCCCTTCGAGAATGCGCTTGCTCGCGAGGAACCAGTAGCCGTCCCAGACGTGACCGGTGAGCGCGCAGTTCTTCTGCACTTCGTAGAGCTTCGAGTTGTTGATCAGCGCGAGCGGGTTTTCCTGCGCCTCGACGACCTTGGTCTGCAGCGCGCTGTACAGCTCGTTGAAGTTGATCGGGGTCGGCGACGAGCCGAGCGCCTTGAAGATCGACAGCAGGATCGGGCTGACCGGCACTCGGATCTTCAGCCCCGCGAGGTCGCTCGCCTGCGTGATCGGCTTGTACGACGTGATCTGGCGGAAGCCGTTGTCCCAGACCTTGTCCATCACGACCAGGTTCGACTTCGTGATCGCCGAGCGGATCACGACACCGGTGCTGCCGTCCATGGCCTTCCACACCGTCGGGTAGTCGGAAAACGCGAAGCCGACGCTATTGAGCGACGCCATAGGCACCAGGTTCGCGAGCACCACGCCCGGACAGGTCAGGTAGTCGATGCCGCCCGAGCGCACCTGGCTCAGCATGTCGGTGTCGGAGCCGAGCTGGCCGTTGGGGAACACGCTGATGTTGACCTTGCCGTCGGTCTCGGCCTTGATCTTGTCGCAGGCTTCTTTCAGACGGAGATAGATCGGGTGCGTGTTGGTGACGTTGGTCGCGACCTTCTGGTTGAAGGTGCCGCTCTGGGCCGTGGCCGTCTTGCTGCCGAGCCCGACCAGCGTGATCGATGCCGCTGCCTTGAGCAGTGTCCGGCGCTTTGTCTGCATGCGTTGTCTCCTGATGAATCGATATTGAAATGTGAGGAATTCGGTGCCGCTGAATCTCGTTCGCGGCGGCTCCAACCGCCGCGCCTGTCGCTGGATCAGTTGAACATGTCGGGCTGCGTGGCCACGATCTGTTCGTAGATGGGCTGGAAGTGCAGCCAGCCGATGTACGGGCTGCCGACATGCTCGCGGCTGTAGCGCGCCTTCTCCGGCGGCACCATGATCGGTTTGATGCCCGACGCCTCGACCAGCAGCTGCTGGCGGCAGCAGCGCTCGAGCGCGATGAACCAGAAGGCCGCGTCGTCGATGCTGTGACGGCTCACGGTCAGCAGGCCGTGGTTCTGGTGGATCGCCGCCTTGACGCCGGTGAAGTATTCGCAGACCGACTTGCCGGCCGCCTCTTCCACGGCAACCTGGCCACCCTCGTCCTGGATCACGACGTGGTCCTCGAAGAACACCGCGGCATCCTGCGAAATCGGGTCGAGCATGCGACCGGTCGCGGCCCAAGCGGTGCCGTAGACGCTGTGCGCATGGCACATCGCGATGATGTCGGGATGCGCCTCGTGGACCGCAGCGTGCAGCACGTAGCCGGCGCGATTGACCGCGTACGAACCCTGGATCACCTCGCCCTTGTGGTCGACCAGGATCAGGTTCGAGATCTTCACCTGCGAGAAGTGGACCGCCATCGGGTTGGTCCAGTAAAGATGCGGGAACTCGGGATCGCGGATCGTCAGGTGACCGGCGAAGCCGTAGTCGAGCCCGTGGATCGCGAAAGCGCGGCAGGCGCCGACGAGGCGTTCCTTGAGGTGCTGGCGATGCTCGGCGTGGTTCGCGAACTGGCGGATCTCGGGAAACTTGAGGCCCTTCTGCTGCGGCTGGTAGATCGAGACGCGTTCCATCACTTCGTCTGACATGGTGATTCCTTTCTAGGGCGCCGCTCAATCGACGGCTGACAGGTGCGGGTGCCGGATGATCGTTCCGAGGTCGTCCGCTGACAAACGACGACTGTTCACCATCAGATGATCCTGATTCATGCAGACGCATGATCGACGCACCGGACTCACCTGGGGAAATCCCCTATCCCGCTACGTCGGCCTCTTGGAGCAGCCAGGCGCCGAAGACCACGATCTTGTGGACGTCGGCCTGCTTCTGGCGGTACGACAGGAAGTGCGTGTCGCGCGCCAGCGGGGCGAACGCGTCGGCCCCGATCTCGACCAGCGCCCCGCGCGCGATCTCGCGCTCGGCGAGGCGCACGCTCTCCAAGGCCACGCCCATGCCGTCGGCCGCAGCGGAGATCGCCAGCGCCGCGCGATCGAACGACGTGCGCGGCGTCGTCGGCAGCCGCAGGCCGTTGAGCGCGAACCAGTCGGGCCACGACACGCGACTGAGCTGCGAGTCGATCAGCGGCAGCGCGGCGATCTGGACCGCCGCGGCGATGCGCGGGTCGAGCAGCGACGGCGAGCACAGCGGCACGATCCGCTCGGGTCCGAGCGGCCGGATCCGGATGCCCGCCCCTTCGCGCGCCGTGCCGTACGAGATCGCGATGTCGATCTCGCGCACGCGGGTCAGGTCGATGGGCTCGGGCCCCGACGACAGCCGGATCGTGATGTGAGGATGGGCAAGCATGAACTGCGGCAGTCGCGGTCCCAGCCACTTGACGGCGAGACTGGGCGCGCAGTGCACGGTCAGCACTTGCTCGCCGGCCGCGAGGCCGACCTCATTGCACGAGGCCTCGAGCGCGTCGAGGATGCGGTCCAGGCTCTCAAACAAGCGCTTGCCTTCTGCCGTGGTCTCGACGCGCCGGTTGCCGCGCACGAAGAGCGGGATGCCGAAGTAATCCTCGAGCTCGCGGACCTGGTGGCTGACCGCCGACGGCGTCAGGTTGAGTTCCTGCGCGCCGAGCGTGAAGCTCTCGAAGCGCGCAGCGGCCTCGAAGGCGCGCAGCGCGAAAAAATTGGGGATCTTTCTCACGGCGTCATCGGCCGCGGCGAACCGAGGCTGCGATCAGACGACGACATCGAGCAGCGCCAGCGGTGGCGACTCGAGCACGCGCCCGAGCCGCTCGACGACGTTGGAGCGTGCGTTGCTCGAATGCCGTTCGGCCAGCTTCGCGGCGAGCGCGCCGTCGCGCGCGTGGATCGCGTCGGCGATCGCCTCGTGCTCGTCCCAGATGTGGCGGCGCTGGGCCGAAACCTGCAGCACCGCGCCCATCACCCGTCGCAGGTGGACCCAGTGCAGGTACGCGCTTTCATGGATCAGCGAGTTGCCCGACGCCTCGTAGATCGCCGTATGGAACGCGAGGTCGGCATCGATCAGCGCCTTGACGTCGGTGCCTTCCGATGCGCGACGGCCGTCGACGAGCAGGCGCGGGTCGAGCCGTGCGCCACGCTCCGCCGCGAGGCGGGCGGCCAGTCCGTCGAGCACGCCGCGCACTTCGTAGACCTTGGCGATCCAGTCGACGCTGAGCGGCGTGACCTGCACGCCGCGGCCCGGCGCGTCCTGCACCAGGCCGTCCTTCTTCAGCAGCCGCAACGCCTGCAGCACCGGCGAGCGCGACACCTTCATCTGCTCGGCGATCTGTTCCTGAGTGATGCGCAGGCCGGGTGCGAGCGAGCCGTCGGTGATGGCGTCGAGCAAGGCCTTGTAGACCGCGTCCACGTAGTCGAGGCGGGCCGGCAGATGAGCGAATTGCGGAGTCATGGGAGCTTGTGGAGGATCAACGGGCGGGCCAGCGACATCACGTTAACCGAGCGGGACGCAAAGACCGGCAAGTCTTGACCTTCGGTAAACCCAATATTAAACTTTGCTCTGGACTCTGTATACAGAGTTCGGTATTCTCCGGCTTCTGCTGTATCTGCCCCGGGATCGATCGCTCCATTCGGCGCCGCGAGGACCGATTCCCCAACGAACGAGACGCTCATGACCAACGAATACAGAGACAAGGATTCCGGCGGCGCCGGCAGCTTCGCGGGCACCACGAGAAAGCTCGTGCCCTTCGGCGGCTACTACAGCAGCAAGGTCCCGGGCCACGATCCCGAGTTGACGGAAACCGGCCCCGGCACGCCGATGGGCGAGTACATGCGCGGCTTCTGGCATCCGGTCTGCATGTCGCTCGAGCTGACCGACACGCCGCGCTTCATCAAGATCCTCGGCGAAGAACTGGTCGCCTTCCGCGACGGCAGCGGCGCCATCGGCGTCCTGCACGCGCACTGCGTCCATCGCGGCGCCTCGCTCGAATACGGCGCGATCCAGGAACACGGCATTCGCTGCTGCTATCACGGCATGGTGTTCGACGTGGACGGCACCTGCCTGCATGTGCCCTATCCCAGCGGCGAGGACAAGGAAGCCCAGAAGTTCGCGTGCTCGATCCAGCAGGGCGCGTACAAGGCGTTCGAACGCCATGGCCTGGTGTTCGCGTACATGGGGCCGCCGGACAAGGAACCACCGTTCCCCGAGTGGGAGAGCAACTTTACGGTCGCCGAGACCGACGAGCTGGTGCCCTACTCGAACTACCAACACTGCAACTGGCTGCAGGTGCAGGACAACGCGGCCGACAACTATCACCCGACGGCGCTGCATGCCGGCAAGAACGTAGTCGGCGGTGCCTATCAGGGCACCACGTTCGACGAGGTCGGCGCGGCATCGATGGAAGTCGCCCCCGACATGCAGTTCGTGCCGATCCACCAGGGCCGTGGCCTCGCCTGCGCCGGCGCACGTCGCGTCAACAAGGACCGCCTGTTCGTGCGCGTCCAGCACCAGGTGTTGCCGAACTTGAGCCTGCACGCGTACACGTCGGAAGACGGCTCGGCCCGCAAGCACTTCAGCCGTTTCCACATCATTCGCTGGACCGTGCCCATCGACGATACCAACAGCAAGATGATCGGCTGGCGCGTGATGGGTCCGAGCATCGACACGCGCGGCATCTGCGACAAGAGCCTGGTCGGCTACGAGTCCATCGACTTCCTCGAAGGCCAGGTCGCGATGCGTCGCCCCGAGCGCTTCGGCGAGTACAAGCTCGAGGACCTGCCGCCGATCCCCGACAACCATCGCGAACGCGCGAACTACAAGGACGCCCAAAAAGCGCCGGGCGACTACGAGGCCATCATCAGCCAGAGGCCGATCGCGGTCCATGCGCTGGAGCATCCGACCAAGTTCGACGCCGGCCTCTACGCCTTCCGCAAGATGCTGCGCGACGCGGTGCGTGGCGCGAACCCGGCGGCCGAGGCGGCGAATTTCGCCGAGTGGCTGCGTACGGTCGACGCGGCACCGAACAGCTACTGCTCGGGCAACGTGCTCGAGATCGCCGAGGGCAGCACGCCCGAGGAAGAGGTCGCACGTCGTCGCAAGGTCGCGAAGGCCGTGGTCGCGATCCTGACCGAGAGCGACAAGATGAAGGGCGACGCGCGCGATACCTTCGTCAAGGAGAAGTTCGCGGAGCTCGAGAAGACCGCCGTGTCCTGAGCACCGTCGAGGCGCCCCGTCATCGTCATCGCATGAACGAAAACACCATCCCCGTCCTGGTCCGCCAGATCCGCTTCGAAGGCAAGGGGATCAACTCGTACGAGCTGACCGATCCCGAGGGGCGCGAACTGCCGCCGTTCACGTCGGGCGCGCACATCGACATCCATCTCGCCGATGGCATCGTGCGGCAGTACTCGCTATCGAACGATCCGCAGGAGCGTCGTCGCTACGTCATCGGCGTGATGAAGGACGAGGGCGGGCGCGGTGGATCGGCAAGCCTGCATCGCGGCCTGCACGTGCAGGACGTGGTCGCGATCAGCCCGCCGCGCAACAACTTCCCGCTGGCCGACGAAGCCACGAAGGTGATCCTGCTCGCGGGCGGCATCGGCGTGACGCCGCTGAAGTCGATGGCCCACAGCCTCGAGCGCGCGGGCGTCGACTACGAACTGCACTACTGCGCGAAGGATCGTGCGTTCACCGCGTTCGAGGACGAGATGCAGGCCTTCGCCGCGCAGGGAAAACTGCACTATCACTTCGACGGCGGCGATCCCGCGAAAGGCCTCGACATCGCGGGCCTGCTCGCCGATCCGGCGCCGGGTACCCACGTCTACTACTGCGGCCCGTCGGGATTCATGAAGGCCTGCGCGGGCGCGGTCGAAGCGTGGGACCCGAAGACGGTCCACTGCGAGCACTTCAAGGCACCGGTCGACGAAGCGCGGGCAGATGCCCTGCCGGCGGGCGCGTTCACGGTCGAGATCGCCAGCAGTGGCCGGCGCATGGCCATCGGCCCCGACGAGTCGATCGCCGACGTGCTCAACCGCGAGGGGGTGCCGGTCGAGACGTCGTGCCAGTCGGGTCTGTGCGGCACCTGCAAGACTCGCTACAAGTCGGGCCAGGTCGATCACCGCGACTACATCCTCGACGAGGCGGAAAAGGACGAGTACATGACGCTGTGCGTGTCCCGCTGCGAGAGCGGACTGCTCGTCCTCGACCTCTAGCCCGGTGCAGGAGTCACTCCCGCACGCGTCTCACTTGGCCTTCTTGGCCTTCGCCTTGGCAGCGGCCTTTTGGCCCTTCGCGTAGGTCTTCACGCCCTCGAGGATTTCCTTTTCGGCGTCGGCCGGGCCGCCCCAGGCATCGACCTTGACCCACTTGCCCGGCTCGAGGTCCTTGTAGTGCTCGAAGAAGTGCTGGATCTGCGCGAGGCGTTCCGGGTTGATGTCGTCGACCGTCTTCCAGTGCTTGTACCAGGGCAGGATCTTGTTGATCGGCACGGCCAGCAGCTTGGCGTCGCCGCCGGCTTCGTCGCTCATCTTCAGCACGCCCAGCGCGCGGCAGCGGACCACCACGCCATGGACCAACGGGAACGGCGTGATGACGAGCACGTCGACCGGGTCACCGTCGTCGGCGATGGTGCGGGGGATGTAGCCGTAGTTGCACGGGTAGTGCATCGCCGTGCCCATGAAGCGATCGACGTACAGCGTGCCGGTCTCCTTGTCGACCTCGTACTTGATCGGGTCGGCATTCATCGGGATCTCGATGATCACGTTGAAGTCGTTGGGGATGTCGTTGCCAGCCGAAACGTTGTCGAAGCTCATGGAAGGGAATTGATTGGCGAAAGTCACCGAGTATAGCGAGGGCGTCGCCGGCTCCAGCCAGCGCGCCGCGCGCCGGACGTTCAGATCACCTGAGCCTGAACGTCTAGCCAGACCGCCATCACCACGACCGAAACCGCGATCACCGCCGCGAGGCTCAGATGCATCACCACGTCGAGGGGCGAGCCCTTGTATTCGAGATTCGTATTCATGGTCATCCTCCGGTTGGGACTGTCAGGTTCGAAACGTTTGAACTTCGCTGCGAATGAAGCCAGCCTAAGGAGAGGGTCGATCGGTCGCGAGGAACAAAGGCCGTCGCGATCCGTGACTTATTGGCGTTCGATCACCAGCCTGCCGGCGGCTTCCGGTGGATCACGATCGCGGACTTGTCGACGGTCAGATAGCCGCCGGTCTGCAGATCCTTGAGGATGCGCCCGACCATCTCGCGCGACGATCCGACGTGATCGGCGATGGCCTGATGCGTCAGCTTCGGCCGGATGATCCATCCGGACTCTTCGGGTGGGGCGTTCTTCATCAGCAGACGGACGACGCGACCATAGACGTCGTCCAGCGCGAGGCTCTTGACGCTCTCGCTGGTCGATCGGACCAGACGGATCAGATTGAAGATCACGTGCATCGCGAACATCGGGTGGTCCACGATCTTCGCCTTGAAGTCCGTGACGCGAATCACCGAACAGGTCGTCTTCTCGATCGTCATCACGGATGCCGAGCGCACGCCGCCGTCGAGTGCGGGTTCGCCGAGCAGGTCACCGGATGCGAACTCGCCGTAGACGATGACGCGCCCTTCGGCGTTCGACGAGTAGATCCGGCCCGATCCTTCGAGGATCAGGTACAGCAGGTCGCTCGAATCGCCTTCGTGAATGAAGATCGTCTGCGGGGGATAGAGGCGTGTCGTCCCGAGAGTGGCCAGCATCTCGCGCCATTCGCCGTCAGCGTTGTCGTGTGTCCAATCGGATTCGTCGGTCGGCATGCGTTCCTCAAATTTCACCAGTTGTGGGCGATGCCGCAGCGGGTCGCCGTGCCGGGCGGCGCGACGTGTGGTCGAATCGAAGAGTACATTTCACTGGCCCCGTTTACGTCTCCCATCGAACGCATGCATTCCCATTTCATCGACGGCGCTACTCATTCTTCCGCCACGACGACCTCCATCGAGGTCGTCGATCCATCCGACGGTGAGGTCTTCGACCACATCGCCCGCGGCACGGCCGCCGACATCGATCTCGCGGTCAAGGCGGCGCGCAGGGCCGCGGACACGACCTGGGGGCGCATGCCAGCAGCCGAGCGCGGACGACAGCTGCAGCGCCTCGCGGTCGTGCTCGCCGCGCACACCGAGGAGCTGGCGCTGATCGAAGCGCAGGACTGCGGAAAGCCGCTGAGCCAGGCGCGCGCCGACGCGGCGGCCATCGGCCGCTACTTCGAGTTCTACGCGGGCGCAGCCGACAAGCTGCACGGCCAGTCGATCCCCTACCAGAACGGCACGACCGTCTTCACGGTCCGCGAGCCGCACGGCGTGACGGGCCACATCATCCCGTGGAACTACCCGATGCAGATCTTCGGACGCAGCGTGGGCGGCGCGCTCGCGGCCGGCAACGCGTGCGTGGTCAAACCCGCCGAGGACGCCTGCCTGTCGCTGCTGCGCGTCGCCGAACTGGCCGCCGACATCCTGCCTGCCGGAACGCTCAACATCGTCACCGGCTACGGCCACGAGGCCGGCGATGCGCTCGTCAGGCATGCGGACATCGACCACGTATCTTTCACCGGTTCGCCGGCGATCGGCAAGGTCGTCGTCCGCGCAGCAGCCGAGCACCACACGCCGGTGACGCTCGAGCTCGGCGGCAAGTCGCCGCAGATCGTATTCGCCGATGCCGATCTAGACGCGATGCTGCCGGCCGTGATCAACGCGATCGTGCAGAACGCGGGGCAGACCTGTTCGGCCGGCAGTCGCCTGCTGGTCGAACGCGGCGCCTACGAGAAGGTGCTCGACCTGCTGTCGTTGGTGTTCGAATCGCTGCGGGTCGGGCCGGCGATGATGAACCTCGACTGTGGGCCGCTGATCCGCAAGTCGCAGCAGCAACGCGTGTGGGATTTCCTGTCGGACGCGCAGCATCACGGCATTCCCGTGGTGGCGCAGGGACGCGTCGTCGACGAGGCGCCCGAGAGCGGCTTCTACCAGGCGCCGATGCTGCTGCGCGACGTCCCCGCATCGCATCGCCTCGCGCAGGAGGAAGTCTTCGGGCCGATCCTCGCGGCGATGGCGTTCGAGGACGAGGCCGACGCGATCCGCCTGGCGAACGGCACGGCCTTCGGGCTCGTCGCCGGCGTGTGGACGCGCGACGGCGCGCGACAGATGCGGATGGCACACGCGGTGCGCAGCGGACAGGTGTTCATCAACAACTACGGCGCCGGTGGCGGCGTCGAGCTGCCCTTCGGCGGGGTCGGCGCGAGCGGCCACGGCCGCGAGAAGGGTTTCGAAGCGCTTTACGGCTTCACGACGCTGAAGACCATCGCTATCCGGCACGGCTGATCGACGAGCGCCGAAGGCGGCTGACGGACCGTTGTTGCTCAGGGTTTCACCCGATGCCTCTCCCCTGTCGCGAACCCGATTCGCCCCGCAACATACGAGACGCGTTCAATAAAACTGTCTGGAGACTCCGTGGCTGCAAATCTCATTTCCGATCATGATCGTCAGGCCCCGGTACCCTCGACCTTCGAAGAGGCGACCTACCGCAAGGTCGCCTGGCGACTGATCCCCTTCCTGCTGATCTGCTACGTCGTCGCGTATCTCGATCGCGTCAACGTCGGCTTCGCGAAGCTGCAGATGCTGGGCGACCTCAAGTTCAGCGAGACGGTGTACGGGCTCGGCTCGGGCATCTTCTTCATCGGCTACTTCCTCTTCGAAGTCCCGAGCAACGTCATCCTGCATCGCGTGGGCGCCCGTGTCTGGATCGCGCGGATCATGATCTCGTGGGGCATCCTCTCGGCCTGCATGATGTTCGTCGCGACACCGACCATGTTCTACGTCGTGCGCTTCCTGCTCGGCCTCGCCGAAGCCGGCTTCTTCCCCGGCATCATCCTGTACCTGACCTACTGGTACCCCGCCCATCGCCGCGCCAAGATGACCGCCTTCTTCATGACGGCCGTGGCGCTGTCCGGGATCATCGGCGGACCGCTGTCGGGCTGGATCCTGCGCGACTTCAATGGCATCAACGGATGGGCGGGGTGGCAGTGGATGTTCCTGATCGAGGGTGTCCCGTCGGTCATCATCGGCATCGTCGTGCTGTTCTTCCTCGACGACCGCATCGCGCACGCGAAGTGGCTCAACGCGGAAGAGAAGGCGCTGCTCGACCGCAACATCAAGATGGACAACGCGGACAAGGTCGACGAACCGATCGGCAAGATCTTCGCGACCGGCCGCGTCTGGCTGATGGGCCTGATCTACTTCAGTTTCGTGATGGGTCTCTACGGCATCAGCTTCTGGCTGCCGACGATCATCAAGCAGACCGGCATCGCGGACGCGCTGACGATCGGCCTGCTGTCCGCGATTCCCTATGCGTTCGCGGCCGTGTCCATGGTGCTGGTCGCCCGCCATGCCGATGCGACCGGTGAGCGGCGCTGGCATATCGCCATCCCCGGCCTGCTCGGCGCGGTCGGCCTGATCATGAGCATCGTGTGGCGCGCGGATACGACGCTGGCGATGGTTGCGCTGACAGTCGCGACGATGGGCATCCTCACGACGCTACCGTCGTTCTGGAGCCTGCCGACCTCCTTCCTCGCGGGCACCGGCGCGGCAGCCGGCATCGCGTTGATCAACTCGCTTGGCAACCTCGCGGGCTTCGTGTCGCCGTTCGCGGTGGGCTGGCTCAAGGACCTGACGTCGAGCACGAACTCCGGCATGTACCTGCTGGCCGGATCGCTGGTCGTCGGGGCCTTGCTGACGCTGTCGACGCCGGCTCCGAAGGCGGCGAAGGCCACTCGCGGGTAGCGGGTCGAACGCCGGTCCCGCTCAGGGGCGGAGGTTCGAGAGGGCCGCCGCACGGAAGTGCTCGCGGCTCTTGTCCGGGTCCTCGATCTGCTCGAAGACCCGGCCCAGCTCGAAGTGGATCGCCGTCGCGAGGCGCGGCTCGGGCGACATCTCGAGCGCGCTGCGCAAAGCGGTCTGCGCCTTGCCCCACAGCTTCTCGCGCGCACACAGCGCACCCAGCGCATAGAAGGCCGACGGGTCGGCCGGATGCTCGCGCGTCCAGCGTTCGGCACGCTCGATCTGCGGCCGCGAGTCGCCGGGCAGGGCCTTGCCTTCACGGGCACGTGCCGGCGCGACCAGCAACGCGTTGACCGCCTCGTCGCCGCTGCGCGCATATTCCTCGGCCAGCCGCGGATCCCATTCAGCCACCATCGCGTTCTCGATCACGACGCGCGCCTGATAGCCGAGTCCCGCCGCATTGAAGGCCTGCGCGGCGACCAGCGCGACATCGCCGACGCGCTTGTCCGCGTTGGGCACGGTCTGCCACAACGCGAGCAACGCATGCGAGTCGTCGCCGTGGGCCGCGAACAACGCGCGATAGGCGACCGCCTTGAGCTGTCGGGCCGCCGCCGGATGCAGCGCGTCGCGCTTGTTGAGCGTGCGCAACAGCTTGAGCACCGCGTCCCAGTCACCGGCGTACTGATGCGCCTTGAGCCCGAGCCGCAACGACTGGATGTGGCGCGCGCCGGCGGCATGCAACTGCGCGACGACGACCAGCGCCCGCGAGCCTTCGCGCGCATCCACCAGGCACTCGGCCTCGGTCATCAGCTTCGCGGCACGCAGCCCGGGATCGGCCTCGGCGCGACGCAGCCACTCGTCGCGCCGTCCGTACTCGCGCATGCGATGCGCCGATCGCGCGGCGATCAGGGCGGCGAGGCCCGCGGTCTCCGGCAGTTCCTGGGCCTCCTCGGCCTCGCGTTCGGCATGACCGTAACGGCCTTCGAAGTGCGCCTGCAACGCGCTGCGCAGTGCGCGCGACGCCCTCTTCTCGCTCTGCCGCTGCCGATACAGCGCGACCCGCTGCGGCATCTGCACGGTCTTCTTCGCGACGCGGATCAACGCATAGATCACGACGAAGACCACGACCTCGATCAGCAGGAAGAGATTGAGCGACAGGTCGACGCGGTAAGGCGGGTAGAACAGCACAACGTTGCCGGGGTCCGCGCTGAGGGTCAGCGCAAGGCCGACCGCGGCTGCGAAGACGACGACGCCGATCAGGAAGAAACGCATGCGGAGCCGAAAGGAAGCGAGGCGCCGGCGGGCGGCAGCGCGCGGGTCACCGCTGACCCTTGACGTTGCGCGCGGCCGTCAGGCTTTCGGCGAGCGTCGGGATCTCGATGACCGTGTTGGCGCTCTGGACCTGCTTGAGCAACGCGAGCGCCGCCACGGTCTGGCGCGAGCGCAGGTCGAAATACTTTTGCAGGGCTTCCTGCGCGTGCAGCAGGTCGGCGCGATAGGTCGACTCCTGGCGCGCGAGCAGCGCGAGTCTCGCGTTGAGCAGTCGCAGCTTCAGGTTCTCGCGCACGAAGTAGGTCTGGCTCGGCGCGAGCAGCAACGCATCGGGCTCCGTGACTTCGCGCACGCGCACCAACTGTCCGAACTTCGCCCACGCTTCGGCCCCGATGTAGCGCAACTGGTCCTGAACGCGCTCCAACCAGCCGCCGGTCGCGGCTTCACCCGAAGGGGTGCTGCGATCCACCGGCTGCGAGTCGAGGCGCGGTCGCGGCGCGGGGCGTTCGTCCGCGAGCAGCGGCAGGCTGTCGACCATGCCGACGATGCTGTCGATGCGCAGCGCGTTGCCCGCGATGTCCACGGACGGCAGCGCCTTGAGACGATCGAGATCCTTCGCGATCGCCCGGCGCAGCACGATGAATTGCGGCCGCTCGGTGCGTGCGACGCGCTGGTCGGCGTTCTGCAGCGCGATGATCGCGCCCTGCACGTTGCCGGCGAGCTGCAACTGCTGCGACGCAACTGCGAGGATCTGCTCGACCTCGGACAGGGCCCAGTCGTCGCGCGTGCGCGCCAGATCCGCATACAACTGTTCGAGCGAGGCCTGCTGGCTCTGCGAGTCGGCGACCCGTGCCTCGACGGCCGCGAGCTTGCCCCCGTTGGCGATGGCCTGGTCCTGCGCCTGCCTGGCCACCATCTGCGCGGACCGGCTGGCGATGCCGTCGTCCTGGATGCGCCGTGCGAACTCACGTTCGCTGCGATCGAGGCGGTTGGCCGCAAGGAACCACAGGGCGATCGCGACGAGCAGCACGAGGCCGAAGCCCATCACCATCCACAGGATGACCGACCGCCGCAGGCGACGCAGTTCCTCGGCCGCGACCAGTTCCGCCGGGTTGACGACGGGGATGGCGACGGCCGTGGAAAGGGGGCGCGGTGGGGTACTCGACACACCGGTCATTCTATCGCGGCGAGGATGCCGCGATCACCGGGCGCGCACAGCGAGACGTCGGAGAAGCCCAGTTCGCGGGCCTTTTCGGCGATCCGTCGATGCGGCGCCAGCAAGCGGCTACCGAGCAGCCACGCGTGCGCCGCATCACCGGGCAGCGCGTGCTGGACGATCGCGAGCAGGTTCGCGACGCCTTCCGAGCTCGTGACGATGAAGGTCGCGGCTTCATGCGATGCGACGAGCCGCTGGAGCGAGGCGGTCGCGACCACACCCGCCTCGGGCCGGACGCGTCGATAGGCTTCGACCTCGTCGACCGCGATGCCCAGCGCGCGGAGGCGATCCGCGAACCACGCCCGCCCGCCGTTGCCGCGCAGGATCAACGCGCTGCCTGCGAAGCCGCGCGTCAATCCGATCGCTTCATCGAGCGCCGCGAACAAGGACTCGGAGTCGAAGCGGTCGCCCTGACCGTCCGCTGCGCCTTGACCCGGGCTGACGACGCGATGGTCCGGTACGGCAATGCCGAGGCCCTTCAGCGTCTCGACGCTGCCGGGCCCCATCACGCCGATCGTGGTGCCTCGCGGCCAAGACCCCTCGCGATGAGCGAGCGCCTGGCGGATCGCGTTGGGGCTGACGAAGATGACCAGGCCACGGTCCTCGATGCCGGCCATCGTGCGAATCAGGACCGCGGGATCTTCGACCGGCTCGATCGCAAGGACCGGCAGGGCGATGGCCGTGTGACCCCGAGCCTGCAGCGCTTCGATCAGCGGTTCGGCGTCCTGTGCAGGACGCGTGACGAACAGCGTCAAAGCGCCTCGATCAGGCCGACGCCGCCCTGCTCCATCAACCGTTCACCGACCTGCCGGCCGAGCGCTTCCGCGAGGTCGACCTCGTCCGAGCCGTGCAGGATCGCCGCAGACTTCGAGGCGTGAAGCAGCAGCGACCCGTCGGGTCGACCGAGGATCGCCGACAGTTCGAGCCGGTCGTCGGCGGTCCAGGTCGCATACGCACCGAGCGGCATCGTGCAGTTGCCGCCGAGCGTGCGCGAGACCGATCGCTCCGCCAGCACCGCGAGCGAGGACCGTCGATCGTGGAGTGGCGCGAGCATCGCGAACAGGTCGGCCCGATCGGCGCCGATCTCGATCGCGAGCGCGCCCTGTCCCGGCGACGGCAGGCTGGCCCCGGGATCCATGCGCAGGCGGATGCGCGACTCGAGGCCCAGCCGCACGAGACCGGCCGTGGCGAGCAGCATGCCGTCGAAGTCGCCGCGATCGAGCTTGTCGAGGCGCGTGCCGACGTTGCCGCGGACCGGCACGATCTTCACGTGCGGATACGCGGCGCGAAATTGCGCTTCGCGACGAAGGCTCGACGTGCCGACGACCGATCCCTCGGGCAGGTCGGCGGGCGAGGTGTAGCGGTTCGAGACGAAGGCATCGCGCGCGTCCTCGCGCGTCGGGATCGCGGCGAACCGCAGGCCCGTCGCGAGCGTCATCGGCACGTCCTTCAACGAATGGACCGCGAGGTCGGCGCGGCCTTCGAGCAACGCCGACTCGAGCTCTTTGACGAACAGGCCCTTGCCACCGACCTTCGACAGCGTGCGGTCGAGGATCTGGTCGCCCTGCGTCGTCATGCCGTCGATCACGACCTCGCAGGCCGGATACAGGCGCTTGAGTTCGTCGCGGATGTGTCCAGCTTGCCACATCGCCAGGCGACTCTCACGCGTGGCAATGACGACGCGGCTGGGGATTTCGGGATTCATCGCTTCGGCTTCCGGGACACCAATCGATCAGGGATAGAGCCCGCGCTTCTCGCGCGCCTGGAGGACGCGCGTGCAGGCGACGACGAAGGCCGCGGTGCGCAGCGGGATCCTGTGCTGCTCGCTCATCTCCCAGATGCGCTTGAAGGCGTCGACCATGATTTTGTCGAGCCGCACGTTGATCTCGTCCTCGCTCCAGAAGAACGAACTGAAGTCCTGGACCCACTCGAAGTACGAGACCGTCACGCCGCCCGCATTGGCGATCACGTCGGGCACGACCATGATGCCGCGCTCGCCGAGGATCAGGTCGCCGTCGGGCGTGGTCGGACCGTTCGCGCCTTCGAGGACCATCTTCGTCCTGATGCGCCGCGCGCGTTCGCGCGTGATCACGCTTTCGAGCGCAGCCGGAATCAGGATGTCGGACTCGACGTCCCAGAAGTCCTCGGTCGCGATGACGTCGCCGCCCTTGAAGCCGCCGATGCCGCCGTGCGCACCCATCTCGGCCATCAGTCCCGCGATGTCGAGGCCGTTCGGGTTGTAGACCGTGCCGGTGTGGTCCTGCACGCAGACGATCTTCGAGCCGCTGCCGACGAACAGCTCGGCCGCCGACGAGCCGACGTTGCCGAAGCCCTGGACCGCGACGCGTGCGCCGTCGATGTGGACGTCCATGCGGCGCGCCATCTCGCGACCGATCACGAAGACCCCGCGACCGGTGGCCTTGACGCGGCCGAGCGAGCCGCCGAGCTCGACGGGCTTGCCGGTCACGACACCGGTCGCCGTGGCGCCGACGTTCATCGAGTACGTGTCCATCATCCACGCCATGATCTGGGCGTTGGTGTTGACGTCGGGCGCCGGGATGTCCGAGTGCGGTCCGATGATCAGGCCGATCTCGCTGGTGTAGCGACGCGTCAGCTTCTCGAGTTCCTTCAATGACAACGCCTTTGGGTCGACGCGGATGCCGCCCTTGGCGCCGCCGAAAGGCAGGTTCACGGCCGCGCACTTGACCGTCATCCACGCCGACAGCGCCATCACTTCCTCGAGTGTCACGTCGGGGTGGAAGCGCACGCCGCCCTTGCCCGGTCCGCGCGACAGGTTGTGCTGCACGCGGTAGCCCTCGAAGTGCGACACGGTGCCGTTGTCGAGCTCGATGGGGATGTCGACGATCAGTGCGCGCTTCGGTCGCTTGAGCGTCTCGGACCAGCGGGCGAGATCGCCGAGGTAAGGCAGGACGCGGTCGACCTGCGAGAGATAGGTGGCCCAGGGGCTGTCCGGTGCCTGGTTGACGAAGGAAAGATTCATGATCGTTGTAGGCCACGTCGCTCGTGGCGCGTGGCTTGTGTCCCTAAAAATAGTGGCCGCGACGATACAGCAATCAAAACCCAGTGTCCCGGTCGACGGACGAGCGGAAACGGGCTCAAGGGATAGAATCAAGGCCTCGCTCTCTCGCCTCACCGGTTGATGCCATGACCTATTGCGTTGCGATGCGCCTTGATGCGGGCCTCGTCTTTCTTGCAGACTCGCGCACCAATGCCGGCGTCGATCACGTCAGCACCTTCCGCAAGCTCACCGTCTACGAGCGGCCGGGCGAGCGCGTGATCTCGCTGATGACCTCAGGCAATCTCGCCGCGGGCCAGGCGGTCCGGCAGCTCGTCTCCGAGACCAGCGACGCCGACGGCGCCAGCATCTGGAATGCGAAGAACCTGTTCGAGGTGTCGCGGATCGTCGGCGAAGCGGTGCGCAAGGTGCGCGCGCGGGACGCCTCGGCGCTGGAGGATGCGGGGCTCGACTTCACGATGAGCATCATCGTCGGCGGCCAGATCAAAGGCGAGCACTGCCGCCTCTTCCTGGTCTACTCGGCGGGCAACTTCATAGAGGCACTCGCCGAAAGCCCCTACTTCCAGATCGGCGAATCGAAGTACGGCAAGCCGGTGCTCGACCGCATGATCACGCCGCGGTCTTCGCTCGACGACGGCGTGAAGTGCGCGCTGGTGTCGATGGACTCTACGATGCGCTCGAACCTGTCGGTCGGCCTGCCGCTCGACCTGCTGTGCTACGAGTCCGACAAGCTGGCCGTCACGCGCTTCGCGATGATCGATGCCAACAACGAGTATTTCCGCATGATCCACGACACGTGGGGCGAGCGGATGAAGCAGATCTTCCAGGAGATCCCCGACCCGAAGTGGGACGCCTCGGGGTCGCTCGACGACGTGTCGCCCGAGCCGACGCGGATGGCGGGCAGTCAGTACTCGACGCAGTCGGAAGCCAGGCAGTCGCGGACGGCGCCGGTGCGCGCCAAGCTTCCGACCGACTTCGAACCGCGCGTGGCGCCTGCCCCGCGCGGGGCGGTGCAGACGCTGGCCGAGGATCCCGGGCGTACGTCGCAATCGGAATAAAAAACGGCGGACCGAAAGTCCGCCGTTTTCATTTGGCGCCTGGCTTCAGGCCGCGAGTTGCACGCTCGACTGGACTGGCGCGTTGCCGGCCTGCTGCATCACGTTGGTGCTGACGACCTCGCTGATGTTGGGCTGGATGTCCGTCATCCGCGCCGGGCCGTAGATCGTTGCAAAAGCAACGTCCATCGCATCGGGACCCGAGGCGATCCGCACCACGTTCTCGACCGGCGCGAGTCCGGTCGGATCGAACAGCACCCACTTGCCGCCGAGGTAGGCCTCGAAGATCGCGTGGAAGTCGGGCGGCGGTTCCTCGAACTCGACGTAGCCCACGACGAGGCGTGCCGGGATGTTGAGCGCGCGGCACATCGTGATGGCCACGTGCGCGAAGTCGCGGCAGACCCCGACACGATTGGCGAGCACGTCGCGCGCGGTGGTGGTGACGTCCGACTGGCCGATTTGGTAAGCGATGTGTTCGCGAATCCACGCGACGATCGCCTCGACCCGCGAATAGCCGCGCGGCGAATTGCCGAAGGTGCGCTGCGCCATGCCGGACATGATGTCCGACTCGCAGTAACGCGTCGGCAGCAGGTATTGCATGACCTCGTCGGGCAGCTCCGAGATGCTCAGTTCGGACGCGTTGTGGTCGGACTCCTCGAAGCGACGGACGACGCGTGCGCGGTAGACGATGCCCACGGTCCCGGCCTGCGCATGCACGCGCAACGACCGGTTGTGCGAGTTGGGCGGCAGATACTCGCGCAGCACCGAGATCGACGGCGTGACCTCGAAGGATTCGGAAAGGATCGTGTGCTCGGGAATGCGAGCCGCCTCGATCTGGAAGAAGAATTCTGCAAGCCCGTTGACCTCGTAGACGAGCTTGCAGTCGATATCGAAAGTTTTCATGTTCATGGGAATGCGATCCCTGGCGTGCGCGCGACGCGCAGATTTTAGGCGGGACATTCGCCTCGCGTGGCGCAGCGCAACAAATTCAGCCACGGTCCTAGGCTCGCTTTCCGCAAAGCCGCGTGCCAACAGAAAGCAGGTCCGGAACAAACCGTTAACATCACCGTGTCCCCGCTGAAATCGAAAGTCCCGACGATGTCCATCGCCCAATCCACGGTCCGACTTCGCGAAGTCCAGTGCATCACGATGGCCGGACTGCATCGCATGGCCTACCGCGAATGGGGCGATCCGGACAACGATCGCGTCCTGGTCTGCGTGCACGGGCTGACGCGCGTCTCCAACGACTTCGACGCGTTCGCACAGGCCGTCGCCGCGCACTACCGCGTGATCTGTCCCGACGTGGTCGGGCGTGGCCGCAGCGGGCGGCTGCGCGACCCGATGCTGTATCAACTGCCGACCTACGTCGGCGATATGGTGACGCTGCTCGCGAGGGCCGACGCGAAGACCGTCCACTGGTTCGGCACGTCGATGGGCGCGCTGATCGGCATGGTCCTCGCGTCGCTGCCCGACTCGCCGATCGAGCGGATGATCCTCAACGACGCGGGACCGGTCCTCGGCGCGGCGGCGATCGCGCGCATCGGTTCTTACGTCGGCGAGACGCCGCGCTTCCCGACCATCGAGGAGGCCGAGGTCTACATCCGCCGCATCACCGCGCCGTTCGGGCCGCATACCGACGCGGAGTGGCGTTTCCTCACCGAGGTCGTGATGCGCAAGGACGGCGATGCATGGATCCGTCATCACGACCCGGCACTGGCGATTCCGTTCCAGTCGACGCCGCAGACCGACACGATCCTCTGGCATCTGTACGACGCGATCCGTTGCCCGGTGCTGTCGGTGCGCGGCGAAAACTCGGACCTGCTGTCCGAAGTGACGCACGCCGAGATGGCGACACGGGGTCCGAGAGCCGAGCTCGTCACGATCGCCGGCGTGGGCCATGCACCGACCTTCATCCACGACTACCAGATCGCGATCGCGAAAGACTTCCTGCTGAAAGGGATGTGACCATGACCGAGGTGTCCTGCATCGAACGCCTGCACGTCGGACCGCGCTTGTCCGAGGTCGCGATCTTCAACGGCACCGTTTATCTCGCGGGGCAGATCGCGGAGCACACGCGCGCCGACGCGTTCGCCCAGACGCAGGAAGTGCTGGGCCACGTGAGCAGGCTTCTCGAAGAGGCCGGCAGCGACAAGCGCCACATCCTGTCGGCAACGGTCTACCTGTCGAACATCAAGAACTTCGCGGACATGAACCGCGCGTGGGACGACTGGGTGGAGCCCGGTGCCACGCCGCCGCGAGCGACCATCGAGGCCCGCCTCGCCCGGCCCGAGTACCTGGTCGAGGTGCAGGTGGTCGCGGCCCAGATCGTCTGACGCTGCCGATGACTTCCGCGGCACCGGCCCCCGGAGAGCCTGCCGGCGGCACTCCCCGGTGAACGACTGTCGATCGCGGCACCCGGCGGTCGGATCGCCTGCTACTTCGACGCACCCTCGAGCCCGACCGACGACACACCTCTGCTGCTCGTCCACAGCCTCAACGCCGCCGCCTCCGCATTCGAGGTCAAGCCGCTGTTCGAGCATTACCGCGCGACCCGCCCCGTGTATGCAATCGACCTGCCCGGCTACGGCGCGTCCGATCGTCCCGCGCGCGCTTACACGCCACGCTTGATGACGGATGCGATCCTGGCGCTGATCGAGGTGATGCGTGCGCGACACCTCGGCCGATCGATCGATGCCGTCGCCGTCTCCCTGTCCAGCGAATATCTCGCGCGTGCGGCCGTCGAGCACCCGCCATCCTTCCGCACGGTCAGCCTCGTGAGTGCGACGGGGCTCAATCGCATCAAGCGCTTCGATGGCCCACCGGGTTCGACCCGCGGCAAGTCGTGGCTGCTGGAGCTCCTCGGTCGTGCGCCATGGAGCGAGGCGCTTTTCCGGTTGCTGACGCGACGAGCCGTGATCCGTTTCTTTCTCGAGAAGACCTAGGGCTCGAAGGACATCGACCTCGACCTGCTGGAATACGACGTGCTCACGACAAGGGTCGCCGGGGCCAGCAATGCCCCGTTCCATTTCCTTTCGGCAGTCCTCTTCAGCGCGGACATCACGCGCGTCTACGAGAGCATCGCGGCTCCGGTGCTGCTGGTCCATGGAACGAAGGGTGACTTCACGGACTATCGCGGTGCGCCTCGCCTGCGTGACGACTTCGGCTGGAATATCCACGTGATGCCGACCGGCGCGATGCCTTACTTCGAGGACCTGCCTTCATTCGTCGCTGCGTTCGAGGAACTCGTCGATACGGCCCGAAGTCAGCCGGCACCGACGGCGCGCAGCGGGTCCTGACGGAAGTAGCCAACCAGCAGGTCGTACCAGTCCGGATACGCCGCGTGCAGGCCTTCGGGCGCGACGAAGAACGCTTCGCTCGTGACTGAGAAGAACTCACCCTCGTCCGTCGCCGCATAGGCATCGATCGGCAGCGCCGCATAGAAGCGATCGGCGCGCGCCGACTCGGGATCGACGTGACGCGGGATGGACCGTTCGACGTCTTCGAGCCGCTGATTGAGGTCGTCGAAGCTCGCCTGCAACACGGTCAGCCAGCTCTTCTCGTCGAGCTCCGCATGCAACTTTCGCGAGAAGGCCGGCATGCCGTCGACGTCGCCGTTGCTCATGTCGAGCTTGTGCACGAACTCGTGGATGACGACATTGAACGCGAACGGCGTCGGGCGATTCGCCTTGGCCATGCGCTCGGTGGCGTCCCACGCGAGGACCACGGGTCCCTGCTCCCACGATTCGCCCGCGATTGCCTCGCTCCACGCGTGGACCACGCCGTCGGCGTCGACGATCTCGCGGTCGACGATGAACTCGTTGGGATAGACGATGATCTCCTCGAATGCCGGGTACGCGGCGAGCCCGAGTTCGAGGATCGGCAGGCAGGCCTGCGTGACGATCGCAGCGATCATCGCATTGGTGAGCACGAGACCGGCGGCACCGTTGACGGCCTTGGTCACGAGGAAGGCACCGCACAGCGCGCGCAACCGCTTCAGCTCGTCTTCGGAGAGTCTCGCGAGGAAGGCCTGGCGCGCGACCAGCGCGGTCCATTCGACATCGTCGATCCAGTCGGAGCGGTCGACTTCCGCGCGCTTGCGATCGCCGAATAGCCAGCGCACGACGCTACGAGACCTCGTCGATCCAGGCGGCCTGAATGGCCTCGAGGATCTTCTCGCCGGAACGTTCGGGCAGGTCGTCGAAGTCCTCGAGTTCGGTCACCCAGCGATGCAGATCCGTGAAACGGATCTTGCGGGGATCGACGTCGGGATGGCCTTCCTGCAAGGCGATCGCAATGTCATCGATGTCGGTCCATTTCATGGTTGATCCTCCTGTCGCGGCCTCAGCCGTTCTCTTTGGCGTGGTTGATCGAGTAGCGCGGGATCTCGAGGACGAGGTCGGTCCCGGCCATCATCGCCTGGCAAGACAGACGCGAACGCGGCGACAGGCCCCAGGCCTGGTCGAGCAGGTCGTCCTCGGTGTCGTCCGACGGCTCGAGCGTGTCGAAGCCCTGCTTGACGATGACGTGGCAGGTCGTGCACGCGGCCGACATCTCGCACGCGTGCTCGATGTGGACGTGATGGGCGAGGAGGTTGACGCAGAGGCTCTTGCCGACTTCGGCTTCGAACTCGGCACCCTGGGGGCAGGCGTCGGGGTGTGGCAGGACCGTGATCTTGGGCATGGATGAGAGTGGATTCAGGCGATCTCGTCGAGGCGCTTGCCAGCCAGCGCGCGTCTCACGCTGGCGTCCATGCGCAGCTCGGCGAAGCGTTCGGTGCCGTGCGCGAGCGCGTCGATCGCGTCCTTGATGGCGTTGTGGTCGCTGCCATCGCCAACCTTGCGGACCGCGTCGATGTGACAGCGGATGCGTGCCACCTGCGCGTCGTCGAGCAACGCGGCGTCGATCGCCAATGCCGACTCGGTGGCGGCGACGATGCGCTGCGCCTCGACCTGCTGCTCCCGCAGCGCGCGTGCCCGCATGTCGCTGTCGGCCGAGCCGAAGCTGTCCTGCAGCATGCGGGCGACCTCTTCGTCACCGAGTCCGTACGAAGGCTTCACGGCGATGTGCGCCTCGACGTTGGACGTGAGTTCGCGCGCCGACACCGACAGCAGTCCATCGGCATCGACCTGGTAGGTGACGCGGATGCGCGCCGCACCGGCCGTCATCGGCGGGATGCCACGCAACTCGAAGCGCGCGAGCGAGCGGCAGTCGGAGACCAGCTCGCGCTCGCCCTGCACGACGTGGATCGCCATCGCGGTCTGGCCGTCCTTGAAGGTCGTGAACTCCTGCGCGCGCGCCACGGGGATGGTCGAGTTGCGCGCGATGATCTTCTCGGCGAGCCCGCCCATCGTCTCGACACCGAGAGATAACGGGATGACATCGAGCAGCAGCCATTCGTCACCGTCGGCCGCTCGGTTTCCCGCGAGCGCATTGGCCTGCATCGCGGCACCGAGCGCGACGACGCGATCGGGATCGAGGTCGATCAGCGGTGGCTTGCCGAAGTAGCGCTCCACCGCGGCGCGGACCTGCGGCATGCGCGTCGCACCACCGACCAGCACGACGCCCGCGATGTCGGCGACCTTCAGCTTCGCGTCGCGCAGGCCACGGGTCGCGGCGTCTAGCGTGCGGTCGATCAGGTCGGTCGTCGCGGCGGCGAACGCGTCGCGCGAGATGGCCGCGTGCCGATGGACGCCGCCCGCCTCGAACGCCAGATCGACGACCAGCGCGTCGCTGAGTTCTTCCTTTGTCGCACGGGCCTGTGCGGCGAGCTTCGCGTGCTCGGCATCGGACAGCAGATCGACCGTGATGCCCACCGACTTCAACGCGAGGTCGGACAGGCGTGCATCGAAGTCGTCGCCACCGAGCGCCGTGTCGCCGCCGGTGGCGAGCACTTCGAACACACCTTGCGTGAGGCGAAGGATCGACAGGTCGAAGGTGCCGCCACCGAGGTCGTAGACCGCATAGGTGCCTTCGACGCCGTTGTCGAGGCCGTAGGCCACCGCGGCCGCGGTCGGCTCGTTCAGCAGCCGCAGAACGTTGAGGCCGGCGAGTTGCGCGGCGTCCTTGGTCGCCTGGCGCTGGGCGTCGTCGAAATAGGCAGGGACCGTGATGACGGCACCCACTAGGTCGTCGCCGAGCGTGTCCTCGGCGCGCTGTCGCAGGGTCGCGAGGATTTCGGCGGACACCTCGACCGGCGTCTTGACGCCCGCCGCCGTCGAGAGGCGGATGAGATTGCCGCCCGTTGCCTCGACGAGGTCGTAGCGCAGCCCGGCTTCGATTTCGTCGCGACCGCGACCCATCAGCCGCTTGACCGACACGATCGTGTTACGGGGATCGGCCGCACGCTGCGCGAGCGCTGCGTGCCCGATGCCGGCCGTGCCGTCAGGGCGATAGTGGACGGCCGACGGCAGCAGCACGCGCCCTTCCACGTCGGGCAGCACTTCGGCGACGCCGTTGCGGACCGACGCCACCAGCGAGTTGGTCGTGCCGAGGTCGATGCCCACCGCCAGCCGCCGCTGATGCGGAGCGGGCGCCATGCCGGGTTCGGAGATCTGCAGCAGCGCCATCAGGGGACCGTGCTGCGTGTGCGATCGCTCGCCGATTCGACGTCTTCGGCGAAGCGCTCGATGAACATCCATCGACGGACGCGCTCGGATGCGAGGTCGGCGTGGTCGTCGCGATCGAGCGCCTGTTCGACCTCGTTCGTGAGCGTCGTGCGCATCGCGTCCAGCTCGTGTCGCAGCGCATCGATCGCGGCCGCGTCTTGGTTCGCGCGCGCATCGTCCAGCGCCTCGCGCCATTCGAGCTGCTGGATCAGGAAGGGCTGCGCCATCTTCGTGTCGTGTTCGTCGGCCGGGTCCTGGCCACGCAGGGTGCACAGATAGATCGCGCGCTTCAACGGATCGCGCAGCACGCGATAGGCCTCGTTGGCGCGCGTCGCCCACTGCAAGGCCACGCGCTGCTCAGTGGCGCCGCGGTTCGCGAAGCGGTCGGGATGCACTTGCGTCTGCACCTCGCGGTACGCGCGATCGAGCGCGCCGGCATCGAGGGCGAAGCGTTCGGACAGCCCGAAGAGGGCGAAGTGGTTGTTGTCGATGTCCATCAAAAAACAAGGCGGCCGCGCCGCCTTGATGCGTTGTGCGTGGGAGCTGCGATCAGATCCGGAAGCTCTCGCCGCAACCGCATTCGTCCTTGACGTTGGGGTTGCGGAACTTGAAGCCTTCGTTCAGCCCTTCGCGGGTGAAGTCGAGCTCGGTGCCTTCGATGTACGGCATGCTCTTCGGATCGACGAAGACCTTGACGCCATGACTTTCGAACACGCAGTCCTCTGCCACCGGCTCGTCGACATACTCGAGCTTGTAGGCGAGCCCCGAGCAGCCAGTCGTGCGCACGCCGACGCGCAGGCCATGGCCCTTCCCGCGCCGCTCGATGTAGCGCGCGACATGACGCGCGGCCTTCTCGGTCAGCGCGACACCCGACGTGACGACGCCACCGCGATCGACCGTCGCAACGGGTATGAAGACTGGATCGGCGACCATGGTCACGCTGCCATCTTCTCCGCCACAGCGACGTCCATGTGCTTCGTCCGATAGTCCTGTACCGCGGCCTTGATCGCGTCTTCGGCGAGGATCGAGCAATGGATCTTGACCGGCGGCAGCGCGAGCTCCTCGGCGATCGCCGTGTTACGGATGCTCATCGCCTCGTCGAGCGTCTTGCCCTTGACCCATTCGGTGACGAGCGACGACGACGCGATGGCCGAGCCGCAACCATAGGTCTTGAACTTGGCGTCCTCGATGCGGCCGTCGGCCCCGACGCGGATCTGCAACTTCATCACGTCGCCGCAGGCCGGAGCGCCGACCATGCCGGTGCCGACCGCGTCGTCGCTGCCCTGGAACGAACCCACGTTTCGTGGGTTCTCGTAGTGGTCGAGTACTTTTTCGCTATATGCCATGTCGTGCTCCTTGACTTAATCCAGCGCCGGAAGGATGCCGCAGCGCCGGCCGATTGACCGTCAGACCAGATCCGTTAATGCGCCGACCACTGGATCGATTCCATGTCGATGCCGTCCTTGTACATGTCCCACAGCGGCGAGAGGTCGCGCAGCTTGGCGATCTTCGACTTCAGCAGGTTGATCGCGAAGTCCACGTCCGACTCGGTGGTGAAGCGGCCGATCGTGAAGCGGATCGACGAGTGCGCGAGCTCGTCGCTGCGACCCAGGGCGCGCAGCACATAGCTGGGCTCCAGGCTGGCCGACGTGCAAGCCGAACCCGACGACACCGCGAGTTCCTTGATGCCCATGATCAGCGACTCGCCCTCGACGAAGTTGAAGCTGACGTTGAGGTTGTGCGGCACGCGCTGCTCGGCGTCGCCGTTGAGGTAAACCTCTTCGATGTCCGACAGGCCGTTCCACAGCCGATCATGCAGCATGCGCACGCGCTCGTTCTCGGTATTCATCTCGAGGCGTGCGAGGCGGAAGCACTCGCCCATACCGACGATCTGGTGCGTGGCCAGCGTGCCCGACCGCATGCCACGCTCATGACCACCGCCGTGCATCTGCGCTTCGAGGCGCACGCGCGGCTTGCGGCGCACGTACAGCGCGCCGATGCCCTTCGGGCCGTAGGTCTTGTGCGCGGTGAAGGTCATCAGGTCAACCTTCCAGTTCGTCAGGTCGATCGCGACCTTGCCGGTGGCCTGCGCAGCGTCGACGTGGAAGATAACGCCGCGTTCGCGACACAGCTCGCCGATGGCCGGGATGTCCTGGATGACGCCGATCTCGTTGTTGACCAGCATGACCGACGCCAAGACGGTGTCCGGACGGATCGCGTCGCGCAGCTGGTCGAGCGTGATCAGGCCGTTGGACTGCGGCTGCAGATAGGTGACTTCGAAGCCTTCACGCTCCAGCTCACGGCAGGTGTCGAGGACGGCCTTGTGCTCGGTCTTGACCGTGATCAGGTGCTTGCCCTTTTCCTTGTAGAAATGAGCGGCGCCTTTGATCGCGAGGTTGTTACCTTCGGTGGCGCCCGACGTCCAGATGATCTCGCGCGGGTCGCAGTTCACCAGCTTGGCGACTTCCTCACGCGCGTTCTCGACGGCCGACTCCGCATCCCAGCCGAAGGGATGGCTGCGCGACGCCGGGTTGCCGAACTGCGACGTCAGGAACGGGATCATCTTCTCGGCGACACGCGGATCGACCGGAGTGGTCGACGAATAGTCCATGTAGATCGGAAGCGTAGATTGCATGACAGGTTTCCTAGTTGACGACCGCGTCTGCGGTCTTCTCGCACGGCGGGCGACGATCGCGCAGCACGTGAACTTGCGGAGTGGTCTCGCAACGCATCAGGCGATCGCGTTGCTCGCTGACCAAGTCCTCCAGCGACACGCCGGAGAGGTACTGGACCATGCGGGTGTTCAGGTTGGCCCACAGGTCGTGCGTCAGGCAGCGACGTTCCTCGAGGCAATTCTCCTTGCCCTTGCATTGCGTCGCATCCACGGACTCGTCGACGGCATCGATGATCTCGGCGACCGAAATATCCGAGGACGCCCGGCCGAGCCGGTAACCGCCGCCGGGACCGCGGACGCTATCGACCAACGCGTTGCGGCGCAGCTTGCCGAACAGTTGTTCAAGGTAGGACAGCGAGATGCTCTGCCGCCCGCTGATCCCGGCTAGCGCCACCGGACCGGCGTGCTCGCGCAGCGCGAGGTCGATCATCGCGGTGACGGCAAAACGGCCTTTGGTGGTGAGACGCATTGTTTCCGGGGTACGGCTGGTAGCTGGAAACCGAAAGATACTATTTCCGACTAAATCAGTCAACTATTGCCCGCCCCACTGCAATATATCGAAACTCAATCGAAGAAACGGCCCCGATAGGGGCCGCCGTCTTCCTGCCGACCGACCGATCCTGTCAGGCTGCTGCCTTCTGAGCCATGCGCCGACGAACGAAATCGAGCAGGTTGATGCAGGCATCCTCAACGTAGTCAAGAACCACCTCGAAGCCGTCGGCCCCGCCGTAATAAGGATCGGGAACGACCGCCGACTCGTGCTCCGTCGCGAAGCTCATCAGCAGCTTGATCTTGTGGTGATACTGGCGCGGCGCGATCTGCTGCATCAGCGCGTGATTCTCCCAGTCCATCGCGAGAATCAGGTCGTAGTGCGAGAAGTCTTCCTTCGAGATCTGGCGGGCGACCAGCGTGTCCATGTCGTAGCCACGCTTCTTCGCTGCGCGCGAGGCGCGCGTGTCGGGCGCTTCGCCGACATGGAAACCGTGCGTGCCCGCGGAACCGACGGTCACGTGCTTCTCCAGTCCCGCTTCGCGGACCTTCGCGCGGAACACCGCTTCGGCCGTGGGCGAACGGCAGATGTTGCCCATGCAGACGATCAGAATCTTGAAAGCTTCGTACTTCGGCATATTCGTCACCTTATTCGACGGGTCCTCGAACCCCTCACGATTTCTTCGACAACCGCCGGTCAGGCGGCCTTGTTCCCATCTGAAAGCGGCAGGACATTGGTGTCGCCTGTGGCCCCGAAGATCTGCTGCTTCAGATGCAATAGCTGATCTCTAGATCGAGCCGCCTCCTCGAATTCCAAGTTGCGCGCGTGGTCGAGCATCGCCTTCTCCAGCCGCTTGATCTCGCGAGCAAGATGCTTCTCGTCCATCGCGCCGTACCGCGCCTTTTCCTGCGCCGCCTTGAGTTCCGTTCGCGCCGACGACGAGTCGTAAACGCCGTCGATCATGTCGCGGACCTGCTTGATGACGCCCCTCGGCACGATCCCGTTTGCGGTGTTGAACGCGACCTGCTTCGCGCGCCGCCGGTCGGTTTCGTCGATCGCCCGCCGCATCGATTCGGTGATGGAATCGCCGTAGAGGATCGCCGTCCCGTTGATGTTTCGTGCCGCCCGCCCGATGGTCTGGATCAACGAACGCTCGGCACGGAGAAACCCTTCCTTGTCGGCGTCGAGAATCGCGACCAGCGATACCTCCGGAATGTCGAGGCCCTCGCGCAGCAGATTGATTCCCACCAGGACGTCGAAAACGCCGAGCCGCAGATCGCGAATGATCTCGGCGCGCTCGACCGTCTCGATGTCGGAATGCAGATAACGCACTTTGACGCCGTGTTCGCTGAGGTAGTCGGTCAGTTGCTCGGCCATCCGCTTGGTCAGGGTCGTGACCAGGACGCGATCGCCGACCACCACGCGCTTGTTGATTTCTGACAGCACGTCGTCGACCTGCGTGCTGGCCGGACGCACTTCGATGCGCGGATCGATCAGCCCCGTCGGCCGCACCAACTGCTCGACCACTTGCCCCGCGTGCGTTTTTTCGTAATCGGCAGGGGTGGCGGAAACAAAGACGCCCTGCCGAACCTTGCCCTCGAACTCGTCGAACTTCAGCGGCCGGTTGTCGAGCGCCGACGGGAGCCGGAAGCCGTAATCGACGAGGTTCTGCTTACGCGCGCGGTCGCCGCGGTACATGCCGGTGAGCTGACCGATCAGCGCGTGACTCTCGTCGAAGAAGATCAGCGCATCGTCGGGGAGGTAGTCGATCAGCGTCGAAGGCGGCTCGCCGGGCAACGATCCCGAGATGTGCCGCGAATAATTCTCGATGCCTTTGCAGTGACCGACTTCGGTCATCATCTCCAGGTCGAAACGCGTCCGCTGCTCGATGCGCTGCGCTTCGACGAGGCGATTCTCCTTATAGAACCAGTCGAGACGTTCGCGCAACTCGGCCTTGATGGTCTCGATCGCGTTGAGCACCGTGCCGCGCTGCGTGACGTAGTGGGAGCCCGGATAGATCGTGAAGCGCGGAATCTTCTGGCGCACGCGGCCGGTCAGCGGATCGAAGAGCTGCATGCTCTCGATCTCGTCGTCGAACAGTTCGATGCGCACGGCAAGTTCGGCGTGCTCGGCAGGAAAGACGTCGATCACGTCGCCCCGAACCCGAAAGGTGCCGCGCCCAAAATCGACCTCGTTGCGCTGGTATTGCATCTGGATCAGCTTGGCGATCACATCGCGCTGGCTGACCCGATCCTTGACGCGCAGCGTCAGGATCATCTTGTGATACTCGCTCGGATTGCCGATGCCGTAGATCGTCGAGACGGTGCCGACGATGATCACATCTCGCCGCTCCATCAGCGACTTGGTCGCCGACAGGCGCATCTGCTCGATGTGCTCGTTGATCGACGAGTCCTTCTCGATGAACAGGTCGCGCTGAGGCACGTAGGCCTCGGGCTGATAGTAATCGTAGTAGCTGACGAAGTACTCGACCGCGTTGTTCGGGAAAAACTCGCGGAATTCGGAGTACAGCTGCGCAGCCAGCGTCTTGTTCGGTGCGAGGATTAGAGCCGGTCGCCCCGCCCGGGCGATGACATTAGCCATCGTAAAGGTTTTGCCGGAGCCGGTGACGCCGAGCAGGGTCTGAAATGCCAGCCCGTCGTCCAGACCCTCGACCAGCTTGTCGATCGCCTGCGGTTGATCACCAGCCGGCTTGAACGGCTGGAAAAGCTGGAATGGACTTCCCGCGAACGACACAAGATCAGCGTCGTTCGGCTGGGGGGCGAGGTTGGCGGCCATGCTAGGATTTGTGCGGTTGCAGTGCGTTTTGCAGCACCACAAAGAGCGCGCGACACGCCCCACGAACATCGTTGGTGCGCTGCGGCATCGAAACCAGATTATCGCGCCGAACGTGTGCGCGAAGCCAGCAGTTTTTGAATCGGGAGCCGAATCAGTCGGTTACGAAGTATTTCTTTCCGCACCCGCCCATCCCATTCTTGCGAATGCCATTGACATGACCACCTCTCTTTTCCACAGCGTCGAGCTGGCCCCCAAGGACCCCATCCTCGGCATGACTGAGGTATTCAACGCCGACGATCGCCCGCTCAAGATCAATCTGGGAGTGGGCGTTTACACCGATGCCGATGGCAGGGTACCGGTGCTGACGGCCGTTCGCGAAGCCGAAAGCATGCGGATCACAAAGGCATTGGCGCGCAGTTACCTGCCGATCGACGGAATCGCGCTCTACAACCAGCTCGCGCAGAAACTGCTGTTCGGCGAAAACGCACAGGTGCTGGCAGACGGGCGTGTCGTGACCGTCCAGGCGCTGGGAGGGACTGGCGCGCTGAAGGTCGGCGCGGACTTCCTGCGCCAGTTGACGCCGCAGGCCGAGGTGCTGATCAGCGATCCGAGCTGGGAGAACCATCTCGCCCTGTTCACGCAGGCCGGCTTCCAGGTGCGAGGCTATCCGTACTACCACGCGGCGACCAAAGGCATCGACTTCGAAGGCATGATCGGCGCGCTCGAAGCCGCGCGACCGGGCACGGTCGTCGTGCTCCACGCGTGCTGCCACAACCCCACCGGCGCGGACCCCGATCGGGACCAGTGGGCCCGCATCATCGACATCGTCGCCGAGCGCGGCCTGATGCCCTTCCTCGACATCGCGTACCAGGGTTTCGCGGACGGCGTCGAAGCGGACGCCGCCGTGGTCCGCGCGTTTGCCGGCGCGGGCCTGGAGTTCCTCGTGGCGAGTTCGTTCTCGAAGTCGTTCTCGCTGTATGGCGAACGCGTCGGTGCGCTGTCGATCGTGACGGCTGACAAGGCCGAATCGACTCGCGTACTGAGCCAGCTCAAGCGCGTGATCCGCACCAACTATTCGAGCCCTCCGACGCACGGCGGTGCGACCGTCACGGTCGTGCTAAGCGACCCGAAGTTGCGCGCCTCGTGGGAAGAAGAACTCGGCGGCATGCGCGACCGGATCCGCGCGATGCGCGTCGGCCTGGTCGCGCGCCTGAAGCAACGCATGCCGACGGTGAGCTTCGATCACATCACGAGGCAGCGCGGCATGTTCTCTTACTCGGGCCTCACGCCCGAGCAGGTCGCGCGCCTGCGCGACGAGTTCGCGATCTACGCGTTGAATACGGGCCGCATGTGCGTCGCCGCGCTGAACGAGCACAACATCGACACGGTCGCTGACGCGATTGCCACAGTCACGCAGCCCCGCGTTGACGCTCTTTCGACGGCATCGCTATAATCGCGATCCCCCAAATTCCCCGATAGCTCAGTTGGTAGAGCAACGGACTGTTAATCCGTGTGTCCCTGGTTCGAGTCCAGGTCGGGGAGCCAGAAGATGCAAGGGGTTGGCAACGCGCCAAATCCTATTTCTTTGTGGAATGCGGTCACGCTCCGCGGGCACGCCATTCCAAGGTCGCGACCCGCCTCCTTCCGCTCCCATCGTCGAACACGAAGGTCCGGAGCAACGCCGGAAAAGCTGCGGTACGCGCACATTCGGCAAATGCCGCTGTTCAACCGTATCGGTCGTCTCCACCATACGGGCCCACGCACGTCGCCGGGGCACCGGAACACGCGATGATCGGCATCGAAGCAGCAATCGAATTCCATTCCATTCGTCGAAGCCAGCCACAGCCGGCGATTCCAAAGGACGAAGGACGCGAAGCGCTTTTAACGACGCGTTGCACGCGTCTCTCTAAAGAACATCTGTTCCAACGTGACATTGCGAGTGCACTGGCCTTGGCCGTATATTCGAGTTGTTCCCACAATCACGAGAGCGGAATGCACGATGCCTGATTCAAAAGATACGCTTGCCGCTACGATGGATTCGCAATGGACAGAACATCTGGGACAGTGCGGCACCCTGCGGTCCTTTCCGGCTAGAACGATCATCATCAATGAAGGCGATTCGAGCGATGCGCTGTTCCTGATCAAGGAAGGCGCCGGAAGGATCTATTCGACCAATGAGCACGGCAAGACCGTCATATTCGCCAAGTTCGGACCGGGTGATCTGCTGGGTGAACCCACGCTAGATGGAGGCTTGCGGACCGCATCGGTCATGACGCTTCAGAAGACGATCTGCAGAGTCATTCCCATCGACGAATACATCTCGATGATCGCAGGTCATCCAGCGCTGGCCCTGCGGGTAATTTCAAAGCTGATCGTGCTGATCAGGACCTCGAACGCCCATATTAAGAGTCTGGCGCTCGACGACGTCTACGCACGAATCGTTCGCCTCTTGATGCAGAAATCAGCGCTGGTCGGAAAGCTCCGCGTCGTGCATGAGAAACTGACCCAGCAGGATATTGCGGACCACGTCGGTTGCTCGCGCGAAATGGTGAACCGCATCATGAGCGACCTCGATCGCGGCGGTTACCTGAGCCTGGAGGGACATACGCTCGTCATCCACAAGCAGTTTCCATCGCGCTGGTAGACAGGCGCTTGCGTCGCGCGGTCGTAATTAAGTCACATCCTTCCAGTCGCTTTGATCACATCGCTCAACAAGAGTGACGAGTACATTCGACCGTGTCGGTCTTTAAAGCATGGTCTACCGGTCGACAACATTCTTTTGGAGAAGCGAAATGAAATTCGATAATGACTACAACCGCCCATCGCTCGATCTGGTGATGCACGTTCTGGTCGCTGCCGCGTTCATGGCGGCGATCGCGGCTTCAGTGGACTGGTCCGACTTCCTGGCTGTTCTCGCTTGAGGCAACGGAGATCGGCCTGCAAGTCCGACTGGCCTCCTGGCAACCGCCCAGGGGCCGGTCGGTCGCACTCGTGGATCTCTTTCGGCTATCGCAGTGAGCCGGTCGCCGCTGCCGATCGTCTTGGAGTTGCCCCGTTGTCGCGGACAGGTTGGCACTTGATTTCAAGCGTTCTCGGTCAGCACCTCGGGCGACTTGTCCACCGGCGGCGCGGCGCCTGGCTCGCAGGCGACGACGGTGGGCAAGTCAGGACCGGAGTGCGGTCGTGGCGTTCGAGAGGTGTCGCTGTGATCGCTCTCGAAGTTGGCCGGTGATCGGTAAGCGAGTGCGCTATGGCGACGTCGCGGGTTGTACCAGCCTTCGATGTAAGTGAACAACGCCAGGCGCGCTTCGGCCTTGCTTTGGAAGCTGTTGCGGTCGAGTAGTTCGCATTCGAGGCTGGCGAAGAAGCTCTCGGCCATGGCGTTGTCGTACGCATCGCCGACGGTGCCCATCGACGGTCGCACGCCCATCGTCCTGCAGCGGCTGCCGAACTCCAGAGACGTATATTGGGCGGATTCAACCGGTCGTCGCAACACCTTTGATCGTGGAGGTGTTTTATGGG